>JACQUQ010000166.1 GCA_016210175.1 Chloroflexota bacterium
CCGGTAGGGGCGCATGGCCATGCGCCCCTACCACCGTCCGCTTCCCTATGATCTCTCCTGATCGTGCCCTAGGCCCGCCGTTCACGGCGGCAGCGCTTTCCATCACTTCGGCCTTGACGGTCTACTTAGCAGGGCATGGTCAACTGCACGCGTTTCAGGAGAGGAGCCGGCTGTGAGCCAGGAGTCACGGGAGCGCAGGGGACCGGCCAGGAAATCGGCAACGCCGTCGGGCGCGCCGCGGACGCCGACCATCATCGTGCCCCTCGACGGTACGACCCACGCGCTGGCGGCGCTACCCGTAGCCCAGGCGCTGGCCGAGCTTGAGGGCGCGATGCTGCACGTCGTCCACGTGGCTGAACCCGTCCTGCCCCCGCGTGAGCTGCTCGCCAAGCTGGGGCTGACCCCTGAGCGCCTCCGTGGTTCTGTCATCGAGCAAGAGGTCGGCGCCCCAGCGGCGGGCATCGTCAAAGCGGCGCGGGAGTGGCAGAGCGTGCTGGTGGTCATGTGTACGCACACCGGCCTGGACAAGGCGCGCGGTCAACTCGGCTCGGTCGCGGAGGCGACCTTGTACGACGCGCCCTGCCCCGTGGCACTGGTGCGGCCGGAGCGGGGCCTGGAGCCCTGGACGGTGCGCCGGGTGCTGCTGCCCCACGATGGCACGCCGGTCTCGGCAGCCGCCATCGGTCCGGCGGCCGACCTGGCGCACCGCGCCCAGGCCCAACTCGATGTGCTCCACGTGAGCGCGCCGGGAGCCGCCCGGCCGGTTGAGCCCGGCACGTTTGCCATGCCCCGTTATCTGGACCAGCCGCAGCACGAGTGGCCGGCCTGGGCGCGCGAGTTCCTGGAGCGGCTGCGCGGCCTGGGCCACCTGCCCGCGGCGCGGCGGCTCCACCTCTTCCTGGCGAAGGGAGATCCGGGGACCGAGGTCGTGCGCTTCGCCCGCGACCATCAGAGCGATCTCATCGTTCTTGCCTGGCGCGGCCACCTGGAAGCCGCGCGCGCGGCCACGGTGAAGGCTGTCATCGGCGATACCCCCTGCCCGGTGCTGGTAGTCCGGGTCGAGCCGGAGCGGGTGCCGGCGGCTACACTCCCGTCGGAGCGCCGCGCCGGCCACCGGCCTGAACAGGCCAGCTCGGCCTGATGGTTCGATCGGCTCACCAGGTCGAAGGATGAGCGGCCCGCCCGTGGTTCGACACGGCTCACCACGAGCGGGTTTTCATCCCCGGCGGGGCACCACCGGGGATGAGAGCTGTAGCTGAACGCTCGAGAGCGCCCATGGCGACACCTTCCGCAGGCTGGCGTGCGGCGACCGTTGCTGCCCCCATCCGGTGCGGTCGGTGCGTCGGTGTGGAGCGAAGAGATCGAAGGAGAGCACCATGCATCAACTTACGTTGGGCAGGCTGCGCGGCCTGCAACGGATCGCATCACCTGCCGGCATCTTTGCCATGACCGCCCTGGACCATCGCGGCTCCATGCGGCGGATGATCCGGCCGGATACCCCGAAAGCGGTCGGCGGTGAGATGCTGACCCAGTACAAACAGGAGATCTGTGCGGCGCTGGCACCGGCATCCACCGCCATGCTGCTGGACCCGATCTATGGGGCGGCCCAGGTCCTCGCCAGCGGGGCGCTGCCGCGCGAGGTGGGGCTCCTGGTCAGCCTGGAGAAGACGGGCTATACCGGCAGCAGCGAGGCGCGCCTGACCGAGCTGCTGCCGGACTGGAGCGCCGAGAAGGTCAAGCGCATGGGGGCGGAGGCGGCAAAGCTCCTCATCTACTACCACCCCGGCCAGCCGGAGACCGCGGCCCAGCAACGCCGCCTGGTGTGTCGGGTTGCCGAGGAGTGTGCCCGGCTCGATCTGCCCCTGCTGGTCGAGCCACTGGCTTACCCCGTGGGTGACGGCGACCAGGACCCGGCGGAGTTTGCCCGTCGCAAGCCGGGCGTGGTCGCGGAAACCGCCCGGCAGGTCACCGCCCTGGGCATCGATGTCCTGAAGGCAGAGTTCCCCGCCGACCTGCGCTACGAGCACGACGAGGGCCGCCTGCTGGCCGCCTGCCAGCAGCTTGACGAGGCCGCACAGGCGCCCTGGGTGCTGCTGAGCGCCGGCGTGACCTTCGAGGAGTTCGCCCGTCAGGTCGAGATTGCGGCCAAAGCCGGCGCTTCGGGCTTCCTGGCCGGTCGGGCGGTCTGGCAAGAGGCCATGGCGATGACGGATGGAGCCGAGCGGCGCCGCTGGCTGGAGACCGTGGCGGCGGACCGGGTGCGTCGCCTAGCCGAGATCGCCACGTCCTACGGCCGGCCCTGGTGGAAGAAGTGGGCCGCCTGCCCTGCCGACCTGGTGCGTGTCGATGAGGACTGGTACAAGACCTACTGAGCGGCTGCGCCATCGGCCTGCGTCGCAGCGCGGCCAACGCTCCCGGCGTCCAGTCCGCCGTTGCTTCCTGACGAAGGCAGGGAGGGGCCATCGCCGGAGCGTGGCACCCTCCAGATGCGCGGGGAGCGCCAGACCACTGGGGAGCCCGTTTGTAGTGAGCCGAAGCCCGGCCTGAAAAGGTCCGCTCGTCCTGAGTTTGTCGAAGGACGAGCGGACCCGGCGACCCTTGCCACGAAAACGAAAAAGCTTTGCCTGGTCTCCTGGGCCATGTGCTATAATGGGGCGAGTCCCATATAGGGGAACGATGGCCCTGTGCTACTGCTCAATCTGGATCTGCTCGCCCGCGACCCGTCTCGCTTCCTCGTCGTGGTGGGACTGGGGCTGGTCGCCCTGCTCCTGGCCATTACCATTCACGAGTTCAGCCATGCATTGCTCGCGCACCGGCTGGGGGACCATACCGCCCACCGCCTGGGCCGTCTCACCCTGAACCCCCTGGCTCACCTCGATCCGGTCGGCACCGTATTGCTGCTGCTGGTCGGGTTCGGCTGGGGCCGCCCCGTCCCGGTGAACGCCTACGCGCTGAAGGGCAATCCCAAGACCAGCATGGCGCTGGTGGCCCTGGCCGGGCCGCTGTCCAACTTCTTGCTGGCCGCGGCCCTGGCCCTGCCGTTGCGGAACGCCTACGCCCTCCCGGAGTACCTGGAGGAGGTGCTGTTCCGGGTCTTCTTCTTCAATCTGCTGCTGGGGGTCTTCAATCTGCTGCCCGTCGCACCCCTGGACGGGTTCAAGGTGGCCCTGGGACTGCTCCCGCGCCAGACGGCGTATTCCTTCGCCCGGCTGGAGCCGTATGGCCCCGGCATCCTCATGATAGTTATCGCCGCCGGGTACTTTATTCCGGGCTTCAATCCCCTCTGGGACATCCTCTCGCCGGTAATCAACCTGCTCTCCCTGCTGTTGTTGGGCCAGCGTATCATCCTATGAGTGTTCTCGGGAGCGCCGGGCGTCTCTGGTACCGGGCGCGGCAGTTCGGGAATGTGTTCCGCGCCCGGCTGAGGCCTGAGGAAGAAGCCCTGGTGCGCGTCGTGCTGACCCCGGCGCAACAGCGGCTGTTCTGGGCGATGCACCCCGTGGCGCGGCGCCATCACCTGGATGTGTGCCGCGCGCTCCAGCGCCAGGGCTGGCGTGACCCGGAGGTGCTGGCGGCGGCCCTGCTCCACGATGTGGGCAAGGGGCATCTGGGACCCTGGGCGCGGGCCGTCATCGTGGTGGTCGGTGCGCTGGCGCCGGGGCTGCTGGCAGCCGGTCCCCGTTCAGGCCGGCCGGCCGGGGGCCCGCGCGCCTGGCTGGCGGCCCACGTCCGCCACGCCGAGGACGGCGCGGCCCTGGTCGCCGCTGCCGGGGGGGCCGCCCGCACGGTGGCGTTGATCCGCTGCCACGAGCGTGGCGGGAGCGATCCGGCCCTGCACGCCTTGCGTCGGGCCGACGATAGCCATTAAAATCCTCAGTACGGGCGCGTCCCATTCCACTGCTAGCGGCCGCCAAAGGAGAGGGCTATGGATCGGGTGGTGATCATCGGCTTGGGACTCATTGGGGGATCCCTGGGCTTGGCGCTCAAGGGCGCGAAGATCAAAGATATCGAAGTGATCGGCGTTGACGTGGAGCGGGACGCCGTGGTCGCGGCCCAGCGCAAGGGCGCGGTGGACCGGGTGGAGCGTCCGGCAGAGAAGGCGGTCGCCAGCGCCAATATGGTCATCGTCGCCACCCCCATCCTCGCGGTGCGGGACGTTTTCGCCACCATCGGGGACGCCCTGCCCGCGGGCTGCGTCGTCACCGATACCGCCAGCACCAAGGCCCACATCATGCGCTGGGCCGAAGAGTTCCTGCCACCGCACGTCCATTTCGTAGGCGGCCATCCCATGGCGGGCAAGGAGCGGCCCGGCATCCAGGGCGCGGAGGCATCGCTCTTTCGCGATGCTGCCTACTGCATCGTCCCGTCGGCCAGGGCATCCCAGGCGGCCGTGGAGACCGTCGTGGGCCTGGCGCAGACCGTGGGCAGCACCCCCTACTTCGTGGATGCCGAAGAGCACGATATGATGGTGGCCGGGGTCAGCCACCTGCCCCTGGTGCTGGCGTCGGCCCTGGTGGCCGTCACCACCCGTAGCCCTTCCTGGCGGGAGATGTCCAAGCTGGCCTCGTCGGGATTTCGCGATACCTCCCGGCTGGCCTCCACCGATATCGCCTTGAGCACGGGCATCGCCGGCACCAACCAGGCCGGGCTGATCCGCTGGATTGACGGGTGCATTGAAGTGCTGAAAGAGTACCGGGACCTCATCGCCCAGGATAGCAAGGCGATGCAGGCGCGCTTTGATGAGGCCTGGGAGGCGCGGGAGCGCTGGCTGGTGAACCAGAAGGAGCCGCCGCGGGATAAGGCGATGGCGGAGGTCCCCAGCACCGCCGACCGCATCAACGAGATGTTGTTTGGCAACCTGTGGGAGAAGCTGCGGCGGCGGGAGCAGCAGTTGCTGGACCGCGACGGGAAAGGCCGCCAGGAGCGAGAGCAGGACCGCTAGCACCCGGCACCGCGGTGCCCTGACCCTCCCCGCACTCTGCGGGGCAGGGCCTCGGAGCGGCGGCGACAGGTGAGGGGTCCAAACCAGGGTCGGGCCTGGGCGTGTCCACAGCGTGTGGTCGTGAGCAAGGAAGGGTGGGCACATGGAGCGCGTCGTGCGTGCCCCGCAGCGGTTGCGGGGCGAGTTGGAGCCACCGGGCGATAAGTCGATCTCGCACCGCGCGGTGCTGTTCAATGGCGCGGCCCGCGGCAGCGCGCTGGTACGCAACTTCCTGGCCGGTGCCGACTGCCTGGCGACGGTGGCCTGTATGCAGGCGATGGGCGCGCAGGTGGAGTTCCTCACCGCACCGCAGGCGGAGGAGGAGGTGCCGGTCACGCTGCGGGTGACGGGCGCCGGCGACCGGGGCCTGCACGAGCCTGCCGATGTGCTGAACGCCGAGAATAGTGGCACCACCATGCGCCTGATCTCCGGGCTGCTGGCGGCTCAGCCCTTCCTGTCCATCCTGACCGGCGACGCCTCCCTGCGTTCCCGCCCCATGGACCGCATCATCCGACCGTTGCGCCTGATGGGCGCCCAGATCTGGGGACGCCGCGGGGATGCGCTGGCGCCCCTGGCCATCCGCGGCGGCAACCTCCACGGCATTACCTACGACCTGCCCGTCGCCAGCGCGCAGGTGAAATCCGCGGTGCTGCTGGCGGCCCTCTTTGCTGATGGCGCCAGCACGGTGGTCGAGCCTGCGCCCAGCCGTGACCACAGCGAGCGGATGCTGCGGGCCATGGGCGCCGACATCGCGAGCCACGAGCGGGCCATCGTGGTCCGCCCGACGGGCCGCCCCCTGGAGGCCGTAGACGTGGCCGTGCCGGGAGACATCAGTTCCGCGGCCTTCTGGATGGTGGCCGGGGTCGCGCACCCGGACGCCGAGATCACCCTGACCAACGTGGGGCTGAACCCGACGCGGGCCGGCATCCTCGCGGTCTTGCAGCGCATGGGGGCCAGCATCCGTATCGAACGGGAGCGCACCGAGGGCGGCGAACCGGTGGCCGACCTGGTGGTGCGGTCGAGCGCGTTGCGAGGTACGGTCATTCAAGGCGCCGAGATCCCCCTGCTCATCGATGAGTTGCCCATCGTGGCGGTGGCGGCCTGCGCTGCCCAGGGAGACACCATCATTCGGGATGCCGCTGAGTTGCGGGTGAAGGAGACCGACCGCATCGCGGCCACCGTGCAGGAACTCTCCCGCCTGGGCGCCCGCATGGAGGAACTTCCCGACGGCATGGTGATCCACGGGGGGGCGCCGCTGACCGGTGCGGCCTGCGACAGCCGGGGCGACCATCGCCTGGCGATGAGCCTGGCTATCGCCGGATTGCTGGCCCGGGGCGAGACCACCGTCCGCGCGGCGGAGGCCGTGAGCGTCTCCTATCCCGGCTTCTGGCGTGACCTGGACCGGGTGGCTGAGGGTACGGAAGCGTAAGGCGCTGGTCCGTGGTGGCTTCGGTGTCGCGGCCGCGGTACCCGTCCCGGCCCCTACGGGAGCGGAAGCGTTCCCACGCCCCTCCCGTGCTCCGTCAGGGCTTCTGCGTTCTCGGGCACTGGCACGACACTTGGCCCTCACCCGCCCGCCTGGGACGGGCGGCCTCTCCCAGAGGGAGAGGTGCATGGTGCCTATTCATCCCTCTCCCCCTGGGAGCGGGCCGGGGTGAGGGTGAGCACGCAGCAGCCCTACCTTTTCCCTGGCGTCACCTGGAAAACCGGAGCGGCGGGCGCGCCCTCTGCGGGTGGACAGCCCATGAGCCGGTCACGGGAAGTGCATCGCCCTATGCAGACCCTGCACCGCAGTCGTTTCCCCGTACCCTTCCTCGTGCTCCTGCTGGCGTACGCGCTCTATGCCATCGCCTTCATTGTACGGACGAGCTTCGTCCTTGACGGCGAGCGCTATTTCTCCCTGTTTGATGACGCCATGATCTCCATGCGCTATGCGCGGAACCTGGCCCACGGCTATGGTCTGGTGTGGAACCCGCATGGAGAGCGGGTTGAAGGGTATACCAACCCGTTATGGGTGCTCTACATGTCCCTCGTTCATCTCCTGCCCCTGGCCCAGTCAAAGGTGAGCCTCGGTATCCAGGTCAGCAACGCCGTATTCCTCGCGCTCAATCTCGTCTTTGTCAAAAAGATCGCAGAGTTCGTCGCCAGGGGCGCCGGCACGGTGTCCCTGGGAGCCGTGGCCCTTACCGCCTTCTATCTCCCCCTCAATACGTGGAGCCTCCAGGGTATGGAGGTGGGCATCCTCACGCTGCTCGTCAGCGTGGCGCTGTGGGGAGCCCTCCGGTGCCTTGCCACGGGCGCGTTCTCTCCGTGGATCTATCTCCTGCTCGGCGTGGGTACGCTCGTCCGGCCGGATATGGCGGTCGTCTACGGCGCGCTCGGGGTGTTCCTCGCCGCAATGGACCGCAAGAACCGGCAACGCCACCTCCTCGCTGGGGCGCTCATCCTCGCGTGCTTCATGCTCCTGCAAACGGCGTTGCGCCTCTGGTATTATGGTGATATCCTGCCGAATACCTACTATTTGAAGATGACGGGATATCCCATAGCGCTGAGAATCGCTCGTGGTGCGTATGCCGCCTTGCACTTTCTGGGTAATATGGGCCTCATCCTGCTCTTCCTGATCCCCGGTACCCTCCACCTGCGTCGTAACCGGGCGCTGGCCTTACTCTTCTGGATGGTCCTGGTCCAGATTGCCTACAGCATCTATGTCGGCGGGGATGCCTGGGAATGGACCAAAGGGAGCAACCGGTATATTGCGCTGGTTATGCCGAGTTTCTTTCTCCTGGTCGCCTATGCGCTCTGGCAGTTCCACCAGTTGGTACGGGCCGCTCTGCTCCCGGGCCGAGAACAGCATCTTCTCACAAGGCTTCATGCCCGCTATGGCGTGATAGTGTTGTTCCTCTTCAGCTTTATAAGTAGCAATCAGCTCTATCATCTCGATGCGTTCGCTCGCATTACTTTGATTGAGCCACCACTGTATACCAGAGAGAACGAAACGATGGTGCGCATGGCACTGGCGCTCCGGGAGATGACCACCGAGGAAGCAACGATTGCCGTGGTGTGGGCGGGGATCATCCCCTATTTCTCGGACCGCTTCGCCATCGATATGCTGGGAAAAAACGATAAGGTGGTTGCACGCGAACCGGCGCGGCGTCCAGAAGGCGTGCATCCGCTCCTTGCCTTCTACCCCGGCCACAACAAATGGAAGTATAGCTACTCCATTGGCGAGTTGCGGCCGGATATTATCGCCCAGTCCTGGGGGGCGCGGGAAGAGCTTCAGCCGTATCTCGATACGGCCTATCGCCAGGAGATGCTGCGGACGGGAGCCACAGTCTACGTACGCAAGGATTCCAGGAATGTGGTTGGGGAGTAAGGACGCGCGCGGCGCAGGACCCGGCGGGGAACACGCTGAGGATGTGGCTATGAGTGGAATGCAGGAAGGGGTGCCCCTGCCCGCGCCGTCGCCGTTGCTGGTGGTGATCTCCGGACCATCGGGTGTGGGCAAGGATGCGGTGCTGACCCGGATGCGGGCCCGTGAGGCCCCCCGCCACTACGTGGTGACGGCGACCACGCGCCCGCCGCGGTCGGGCGAAGTCAATGGCGTGGATTACGTCTTCCTTGCCACGGAGCGGTTTCGGGAGCTGCTGGCGGCCGGGGAGTTGCTGGAGTGGGCCGAGGTCTATGGGAATTATTACGGCGTGCCCAAGAGTGCGGTCGCCGAGGGGCTGGCCCGGGGGCTGGATGTGGTGGTGAAAACCGATGTCCAGGGGGCGGCCAGTATCCGCCGCCTGGTGCCCGAGGCCGTGGGCATCTTCCTCGCCCCGGCCTCGCTCCAGGAGTTGGAGACGCGACTGCGGGGGCGTGGCACGGAGGCGCCCCCGGATCTGGCCCGGCGCCTGGCCACGGCCCGCCAGGAACTGGCCCAATTGCCCCAGTTTGATTACGTGGTCGTGAACCGTGATGGCGGCCTCGATGACGCGGTGGATACCATTGAAGCGATCCTGCGTGCCGAGCGGTGCCGCACCCATCCACGACAAGCCCGATTGCCGTAAGCGCTGTCCGTTGCTTCCTTTTCCTGCCGCAGTGCGTTACCATCAAGGAGAAAGCGAAAAAGCGCTCGCTCCTGAACGGGCACGGGCTACCGACCAACTGCTCGTGCCGGGCGGGACGTCTGGGGCCGCGGCAGAGAGGGGAACCCGATATGGCAGCATGGCGGTCGCTCGTGGTGCAGGGGCTCAGCATGGCCTTGATGGTTTCCGGCGCGAGCATGATCCTGGCGGCGGGCGCCTATGTGGTCTATGCCAAAGCCGCGGAGGCCCAGCTTGCCTCGCTCAACCAGATCGCTGAGCCGGTGGTGACCGCTCCGGCTCCGGAGGACGGCTGGATCGCCTGGGCGGTTCCGGCGGGGCCGCAGGACGGCTGGACGGCCTGGGCAACCGATGGCGCCGCGTTGGAACCGGTCGAGCAGGTTGCCGTTCCTTTCGTCTCGCGGGTGCCCTTCCCTCCGGCGCAGCAGGTCCAGATACCCCGCCTGGAGATCGATTCCCACATCGTGGAACTGGGCACCAAGGTGCAGGACGGTCAGTTGGTGTGGGAGACCCCCAAGTGGGCGGTCGGGCACCACAAGGGCACTGCGAACCCCGGCGAGATCGGCAACGCGGTGTTCTCCGGCCATATCAGCAGCCCGCTGAGCAACGAGGGGAACGTCTTCCAGCGGCTCCCGGAGATTCAACTCGGCGACGAGATTATCGTGACCTCGGACCTGGGCACGTTTTTCTATCGTGTGACCGAGACCAAGGTGGTGACGCCGGACCGCATCGACGTCATGGACCCGACGCCGGAGCCGGTCATTACCCTCATCACCTGCGTGCCGGACTGGGTGTACTCCCACCGGCTCATCGTGACTGCCAAGCCCTACCGCTGGGAGTACGCGGCCCCGGGGACCCTGCCCGCGAGCTGAGGCTGCCGGGAACGACACGCAGCCCCCAACCCCGTGCCCCTGCCATCGTCGCACCACCACACGCGTGAGACCGCTGCACGGCGGTCTCACGCGTTTCCGGTCCGCCCTGGAGCAGCCGGGGAAAGCGGCCTGGGGCCGCGACGACCGGGCGCGCTTGGTTGGCCCCCGCCAACATGTTAGAATGACGGCAGGGGGCGCCGGGTGACCGGGGGCCGGCGGCCCATGAACGAGGAGATGCAGCATGCTTCGAGCGGCGCGGCTGGTCGTGTTTACCCTGTTGATGGTCGTGGTGTTGGGCCTTGCTTTCACCGCGGGATTTGGGACGGCCCAGAGCCTACCGACATCACCACGGCCACTGCGGATGCTGCAAGGGGCGCTCGGTGAGGGTGCTGCCCAGGACCAGCCGCGACACTTCAAGCTCTTAGGGGAGATCTGGGAGACGCTCCAGCAGGACTACGTTGACCCGAAGGCGCTGGACCCGGACAAGCTGGGACGGAGCGCCATTGAGGGCATGATCACCGCCCTGGGCGATCCCCATACGACCTACATCGATGCCCAAAGCTACGCCCTGGAGCGTACGAGCTTCCAGCAGAGCTATGAGGGCATCGGCGCCCATGTCACCCAGAACGGCGACGAGATCATCATCGTCGCGCCCATTGCCGGGTCGCCGGCGGAAGCGGCTGGGCTGCGGCCGGGGGATCGCATTCTGGAGGTGAATGGGGAGAGCACCAAGGGCATGAACCTGGCGGACGCCGTCGCCAAGATCAAGGGGCCGGGTGGCACGCGCGTGCGGCTGGTGGTGCTCCATGATGGCGAGAGCGCGCCGACCACGGTGGAGATCACCCGCGCGCAGATCAAGACCGGCTCGGTGTTCACCCGCATGCTGCCGGACAACATCGCGCACATCCGTATCACCCAGTTCGGCCAGCGCACCGGGACCGAACTGCGGGACGCGCTACGGGAGGTCAAGGGCCAAGGAGCCAGGGCCATCGTACTCGACCTGCGGAATAATCCCGGCGGGCTGCTGGATACCACCGTTGAGGCGGCCAGCCAGTTCTTGCAAGACGGCGTGGTGGCCTATCAGGTGGATCGTAACGGCAACCGGGAGTCCTGGAAGGTCCGCAGCGGTGGTGAGGCGCCCACCCTCCCCCTGGCCGTCTTGGTCAACCAGGGGAGCGCCAGCGGCAGCGAGGTGCTGGCGGGCGCCATCCAGGACCGGGGCCGGGGCGCCATCATCGGCACCAAGACCTTCGGGAAAGGGAGCGTGAACCACATCCGGGAACTCAGCGATGGCTCGGCCCTGTACGTGACCATCGCCCGCTGGTTAACCCCCAAGGAGCAGCTGATCGAGGGCAACGGGCTGACGCCCGATATCGTGGTGCCGGTGACGGAAGAAGATATCCGCAGCCAGCGGGACCCTCAGCTTGAGCGGAGCCTGGAGTACCTGCGAGAGCAACTGAAGGGGGGCTAGGGCGTGGGACAGGCCCTGCCGCTGGGACGCGCGCCTTGCCTCCGGCGCGGAAGTGTGCTACAGTTATAGAGGATAGGGTATGCCGACAAAGGTCATCTCCGTTAACCGCAAAGCGTATTTCGATTACGAGGTCCTGGATAGCCTTGAAGCGGGGATGGTCCTCACCGGCACCGAGATCAAGTCGCTTCGTGAAGGGCGCGTCAACCTGCGGGATGCCTATGCGCGGGTAGAGCACGGCGAGGTGTGGCTGTATAACATGCACATCGCCCCCTACGCGCACGGCAACCGCTATAACCACGAGCCCATGCGACGGCGCAAGCTGCTGCTCCATCGGGGCCAGATCGCCGAGTTAGCTGGGCGCACCGCGGAGAAGGGCTATACCCTGGTACCCCTGCGGCTGTACCTGAAGGACGGCTACGCCAAGATTGAGTTGGGGGTCGTCCGGGGCAAGCGACAGTACGATAAGCGTGAGACCATCGCACGCCGGGAAGCCGAGCGTGAGATGGAACGGGCCATGCGCCAGGCGCGCCTGGTGGGTGGCCGCTAGGGTTCTGTCAGCCGTGAACTGATGGGTGCGCCTGCCGCCGTGAACGGCGGGCCCGCCCTTTAGGGCGGCGGGGTGGACCCCATCACCGGAGGAGTGACCGAGCGTTAGGCTGCACGGTGGAGGGCAGCACAGCGCGGAACACGGATGGCAACGGCCCAGCCGGGTCGCACCACCGTCCAACACCTGGGGACGAGTGGGTTCGACGGGGGGTAACGTTGCAGGACTGCAAGCCGGGGCGCCACGGACCTCGTTATCACCTGTGGCAAACAACAACTGCCGAGCGTGATTACGCTTTCGCTGCTGCCTAACTAGGCGCAGCGACGTTCACCCTCACCCCGCCCCGACGGGTGGGGAGTGGGCGCCGCAAGGTCGGGGTGCTCCCGTGGGAGCGCCGAGTACCACGAGCTAAGCCACACGGCTGGCGTCAGGGAACTCCGTCGGTAGAGGCCCCTGCCGCGAGACCAAACTGCCGACTACGCTTGTAGGATGTCCTGGGCGGGTACTTTCCGGACGGGGGGTTCAACTCCCCCCCGTCTCCACCATACCAGTCCGTCACGGCCCGCCACGGGCCGTTTTCTTCGTCAATCACCCCTGCCAGAGTCCGACCTTCCCGATGACGAATGGGACACGGTGGAAAAGCACCGTGCCTCTCTGCTGCCTGCGCGTCGCGTGCTCCCTGCGCCGCAGGAAAGGTCGTGTGTCCTTACCCCCCTGCGGCCACCAACTCTGCGACCTTGTCGCCCATGGCCTGGGTACCCAGGATCGTGGCGCCCTCGTCGGCGATGTCCACCGTCCGGTATCCCGCTTCCAGGACCTGCTCCACAGCCCGTTCGATCGCCTGCGCTTCCCGCTCCAGCCCCAAGGAGTAGCGTAGCAGCAGGGCCGCGCTCAGGATGGAGGCCAGGGGGTTGGCCTGGTCCTGTCCGGCGATGTCCGGGGCGGTGCCGTGGATGGGTTCGTACATGCCGAAGGCGGTGCCATCGCGGCGGCGCTTGCCCAGGCTGGCCGAGGGAAGCATCCCCATGGAGCCTGCCAGCACCGCGGCCTCATCGGTCAGGATGTCCCCGAACATGTTCTCGGTAACGATGACGTCGAAGGCCGCAGGCCGGCGCACCAACTGCATGGCCGCGTTGTCTACGTACATGTGCTCCAGCGCGACGTCGGGGTACTCCGCCGCCAGCTCGAGGGCGATCTGCCGCCAGAGACGGGAGGTTTCCAGAACGTTCGCCTTATCCACGCTGGTGAGCTTTTTCCGTCGCTGGCGTGCCAACTCGAAGCCCACCTGAAGAACCCGCCGTATCTCCCGCTCCGAGTAGCGCAGCGTGTCCACCCCCTGGCGCCCCTGGAGGCTGCGCCACTGACGCTTGGGCTTCCCGAAGTAAAGGCCGCCGGTCAACTCCCGCACCACGATCAGGTCCACCCCGTGGAGGAACTCCGGCTTGAGCGTGGTGCCCCCGATGAGGGGGGGATAGACCTTCACGCTGCGGAGGTTGGCGAAGAGGTCGAAGGTCTTGCGCAGGGGGAAGAGGGCCTCCCGGATGATACGGGCGTCGTCGCCCGTGGGGTCGCCCACGGCGCCGAAGAGAATGGCATCGCTCCGGCGGCAGTCCTCCAGGGTCTCCGGCTGCATCGCCGTGTCGTACGTCCGCAGGGCAACGGCCCCCACCAGGTGGGTGGTGAAGTGGAAGGTGTGGCCGAAGACCCGGCCAACGGTTTCCAGCACCCGCACGCCCTGGGCGGTCACCTCCGGCCCCACGCCGTCGCCGGGGAGCACCGCAATGCTATAGCTCATCTCCGATCCTCACTTCCCCTGGGAGCGCCGCCGCTACTTGGCTGCGCCCAGGGTAATCTCCCAGCTATGGGTAGCCCCGCACTGGGGACAGGTCTCTGGCAGGGTCCGCAGGCTGCCGCTACTGCGAAAGTACGCCTCGCACTTCTCCTCCCAGATCTTCTCCGCCCGTTCCCGCAGGGACCGGTCGGTCGCTGCGGGGTTCCAATCGTGATAGGTGATGGGGCGCGCCAGCTCCCGGGACAGGAGCGCGCTCACTTCCTGCGTCAGGGCATGGACAGGAACCCCCACCGTCACGGTCCGCCCGCATTTGCTACAGCGATAGATGGTAGCCATCTCCCCTCCCTGGAAGTGCCGCGTCCCCCAGGCACGGCAGCGAAAGCACCAGGCGTTGCCCACGCCCGCGCAGGCTTGGAAAAGGGCGGCCCTCCTCCTGAGGAGGGCCGCCCTATTATAGCCCCGACCACACCCCGGAGGCTAGCGGACCACCTCCGCGGCCGCGCGGCCCTGCGCCGCCAGCAAGCGGTTCAGCGCGTTCACGTAGGCCCTGGCGCTCGCCACCAGGATATCCGTGCTGACACCCCGGCCGGTGAAGGTGAAGCCCTCGCTCTGAATGCGGATGGTCACGTCGCCCATCGCCTCGGTGCTCTCCGTGATGGACTTGACGCTGAACTCCGCCAGCTGGTTGGGCACGGCCACAATGCGGCTGATGGCCTTGTAGACGGCATCAACTGGCCCGTCGCCGATAGCGGAGGCGGACTGGATCTGGCCGTCGGGACCCCGCAGCCGTACCGAGGCCGTGGGCACACCCGGCTCGCCACACATCACCTGGACCTGCTCCAGCTGGTAGAAGCTCTGCTCGGCGCCGACCCGCATCTCCTCGGCGATGAGGGCTTCCACGTCCCGGTCCGAGACGGTCTTCTTCTTGTTCACCAGGTCCTTGAACGCGTTCCAGGTCCGGGTGAAGTCCTCCTCGCTCAGGTCGTAGCCCATCTCCTTGAGGTGGGCCCGGAACCCGGCCCGGCCGCTGGTCTTGCCCAGGTGCAGCACGCTGGCCGGTACGCCCACGTCGTGGGGGTCCATGATCTCAAAGGTTTGGCGGTGCTTGAGCAGGGCGTCCTGGTGGATGCCCGACTCGTGGCGGAAGGCGTTGGCCCCCACGATGGCCTTGTTGGGCTGCACCGGCATGCCCGTCAGGTCGCTGACTAGGCGGCTGGTGCGGTACAGCTGGTTCGTATTGATGCCGGTGGTCACGCCGAAGTAGTCCTTGCGCACGGTCAGACCCATGACCACCTCCTCCAGGGAGGCGTTGCCCGCCCGCTCGCCCAGGCCGTTGATGCAGCCCTCGACCTGGCGGGCGCCCGCCCGCACCGCGGCCAGGGTGTTGGCGGTGGCCAGCCCCAGGTCGTTGTGGCAGTGGACGCTGACCCGCACCTTGCCGATGCTCGGTACGTTGGCGAAGACGCCCCGGATGAGGGCCTCGAACTGCTCGGGTACGGCGTAGCCCACGGTGTCCGGGATGTTGACGGTCGTGGCGCCGGCCTGAATGACCTGCTCCAACA
>JACQUQ010000177.1 GCA_016210175.1 Chloroflexota bacterium
AGCATCTGGCTGGGAGGGGTGCCACCCCGCCAGATGCTTCACTAGCGCTCAGCATGACAACCCCAAAGGGAACGGGAGTACTGGGAGTAGACGGGGGCCATCCGCCCTCTGGTCAGGCCGTCGCTGCCCAGGGCAGCGCCAGGGACACGGTAGGTCACGCCCATGGACCGGCTGCGGGTTCACATGGTCGCCGGGGCCGTGGTGGGGGTGGTGGCGCTGGTCGCCCTTCTTGCGGCCCTGATGACCGGCGCCGTCCAGCGCGCCGCCGCTGAGGCGGCCCCGGTGGTGCCGCGTCCTGCCGTGTGGGTCGGCCTGATGGTGGGCGCCGGCGTCCTGCTGCTCGGCGCTCTGGGGGCGTGGTGGTATATGACCCGGCTCACGCGGCCGTTGGCGCGACTCACCGGGGCCGTGCAGCTTATGGCCCAGGGGGTCTTTGATCGGCCGGTACGCTGGGAACGCGGGGATGACCTGGGACTCCTGGCGTGCCGCCTTGAGGAGCTGCGGTTGCGCGTCAAGACCTCCCTGGAAGAGCGACAGCGCTGGGAGCACGCGCTGGAGCAGCAGGTGGAAGAGCGCACCCAGGAGGTCCGGCTGCTCCTGGGCAAGGTGATCTCTGCCCAGGAGGAGGAGCGACGGCGGGTCTCGCGGGAGCTCCACGACGGCGCGGCGCAATACCTGGCGACCCTGTTAGTGGTCATGGATGGCTTGCAGGAGCGCCTGGTCAGGGCCGGGTGGACCGATGACCCCCTGGTGGTCCAGGCCGCGGAGCAGGCCCGCAGCGCGCTCCAGGAGATCCGCCGCTTGATCCTGGATTTGCGGCCGGCGGCCCTGGATGACCTGGGCCTGGTCCCGGCCCTGCGCTGGTATGCCGAAAGCCGGTGTTCCCGGGTGGGGCTGCCCTTCACCTTCACCGTCATCGGCCGGGAGCGCCGCCTGGACCCGGCCCTGGAGACGGCCCTGTTCCGCATCGCCCAGGAAGCCATCACCAACGTCTTGAAGCACGCGGCCGCCCGGCAGGTGGGCATCGTGCTGGCGTTTGATGCGGAGCGTCTCAGGATCAGCGTGGAGGACGACGGACGCGGGTTCGACCCGGCGGCGCTGGCGGGTGGGGCGGAGGGCGCCGGCCTGGACGGGATGCGGGAGCGGGCGGCCCTGGTCGGTGGCAGCCTGGAGATCCACTCCGGCCCCGGCGCGGGGACCAGGGTCACGGCGACCGTCCCGCTGCTGCCCGCTGCCCACGCTCCATCCGCGGCGATCGAGGCTCAGGGAGATGGATAAGGCACGCCTGTTGCTCGCGGACGACCACGCCCTCTTCCGGGAAGGATTGCGCCTCCTCCTGGAGCAAAGTGGGGAGTTCACGGTGGTGGGCGAGGCGGCCAACGGCAAGGAAGCGTTAGAGCAGGTCGCGCACTTGCGGCCCGATGTCCTGGTCATCGACATCAGCATGCCGGTGATGGACGGGCTGGCGGCGGCCCGTGCCCTGCGCGCCTCCACGACGCCGCCCACTATTCTTTTCCTGACGGTCCACGACACGGATAACTATTTCTTCAGCGCCCTGGAAGCGGGCGCGTCCGGCTATGTCCTCAAAGATGCGGTGGGGGCCGACCTGGTCACGGCGCTGCGGGTGGTACGCTCGGGCGGGGTCTATCTGTCTCCCGCCGTCGCCCGGCGCCTGGTGGCAGAATACCTCAAGCAGGTGGCGCTGGGGGCAGAGCGCAAGAGCTACGACCTGCTGACCCCGCGGGAGCAAGAGGTCCTGGCCCTCATCGGCCAGGGGTACACCAACAAGGAGATCGCCGACCGACTGACCCTGAGCGTGAACACGGTGCAGACCCACCGCCTCCACATCATGGAGAAGCTGAACCTCCACAGCCGCGCCCAGCTCATGAACTATGCCGTCCGCCTCGGACTCATCCAGGAGCCTCCGCGGTAACGCGGACCGCCCGACCCCGCTGCGCCGGGGGAAGGCTATTGCCCTCCGACCGCTCCGGCGGCCAGCCCCCCACCGCCCACGGACGACGTGAGAAAAGATCACGCCCTTTTCGTGGTCTCCTCACCTGTATCTGGGCTGTGCCCTCCCTCCCTTCCGCCTATGCTGAGGATAGGTAGGCCGACCGAGCACGGCTCGGGAGGAGAAGGGGGTGAGCATCATGCGGATCGAGCGCGAGCATCCGGCGGTGGTGCTGGCTGGTACCCTGGTGGGGTCTCTCCTGGCAGTGGTGCTCCTCGCTGCCATGATGGGCGGAGGGTTCCTCCTGGCGCTGTTGGTGCTGGCCGCGCTGCCGCTGGTCGCCGGCGGTATGGCGCTGGCGAACCTGCTGCACGGGCAGACCGCACCGACGCCGATGGCGGCTGCCGCGCCGTCTCCGCCGCCCCCGGCCCGGCCGACCACGCCCGTAGCACGCCACGCGCCGGTGTTGGCCTTTCACCCCGGCGGTCCGGTGGCCGGTGAGCAGTACGGCTCCTCCAGGGGCCTGGGAGAGCGCGAGCTGGGTACGGGGCTGACCGATGGTGAGCACCCCCTCGTGCTGGTGGGCAGCCTCCTGGTCGGCTTCGTCCTGGCCGGGATGCTCCTCTTGGCCATGACCGGGGGTGGGTTCCTCCTGGCGCTGCTGGTCCTGGTCGTGGCAATGACGGGAGCGCTCGGCGTGCAGATCGCCAGCGCCTTCCGCAAGCCGGCGCTGGGCGAGCGGGTCGCGGTGCCGCCGTCCCCGGCGCCGATCGCCGGCCGGGTAGCCTCGCCCGCAACGAAGGACATCGCCGCGGTATTCTACGGGCGTCCGGCAGTGTGGGGGCTGGCGGGCGCGGTGGCGCTGGCCGCGTTCTCCCTGGGCACTATGACGCTCCTCCATAATGTGGCGCATACCCTGGAGGACATCCGGAATGACTTCTTTTTCTTCCTCCCGCTCCTGGTGGGCTTTGGCGTGCTGGTGGGCCTCTGGGCCGCCACCCGTCGCAAGGACACCCTCATGTGGGGGAGCAGCCTCCTGGCCGTCGCTGGCACCGGCGCCGGCATCCTCGCTCTGATGAACTGTTGCGTCGGGACCCTCGCCGCGCTGTGGCAGGCCCCGGCGCTCACGAGCCTCACCATTGCCCTGGTCACATATAAGGTCCCCATCGTTTGGGCCGGTATCGCGGCCATGGTCCTGGGGCTGCTGCCGCTGGGTCGTGGCGCGGTCCAGGCGGGCGCTGCCCCTGTCCGGGTGAGTGGGAGGCGGTGAGCGCGCCGGGAGGGAGGGGGAAAGGCATGAGTATGGTGCCGCGCAACGGTCCGCTGCCGGGGGACCCTCCGGCAGCGCAACGCGTGTTGATTATCACGAACCGGCTCTATCAGGCGCGCCTCCTCGAGCAATGCCTCGGGGATATGGGGAGTGAGGTGACGCTGGCGGCGGACACGGAAACGGGACTCGCGTACCTGGGCCTGATGGCCTATGATACCGTGGTGATCGATGTGGATATGGGCTACCCAGTGGTAGGGGAGTTGGCGGCACGGCTGCGGTTGCACTACCCGACGAGCGAGTTGGCGATTATGACCGGGTGGTGGGATGCGCGGGCCGCGGATATGCGGAGCTACAGCGACCGGTTCATCTATAAGCCGGTCCACCCGCAGCAGCTCCGGGAAGCGCTGGCGCGCCGTGCCGCATAGCTCCCCGCGGGTGGGACAGGTGCTGGTTCGACCAACGGCGCGGGGAGCGCACCGACCCGGTCCTGGCGCGTAGACGCGGTCGCCTGGGAGCACCACAGCATGCCTGGTACGGACACGTTGCCGGTGCTCCCAGGAACGGCGCCGTTAGGCCACATGGTGGGCGGAAGCCGTGTGGGCCGTCGCCCCCCGGCGGGCCCGTCGCCGGGAGGTCCGGGCGACCAGCTTGGCCGTCATCGCGGTGGGCAGATGGTGACCACACTGGAGGCAAGTGATCTCCTCCCCGTCCGGAAGGTATTCAATGAAGAGGTCGCCGTGACAGCGGGGACACGCCTTGAGCCACATCGCTGCGTTCCTTCTGGGAGCGGTCATGGACCGCTGCTATCGAATTCCTCGGCTCCGGTGACGTTCTTGCTTGCGCCATCCCGTGGCAGGGTCGGGCGCCACGCGTGGTCACCCGCTGTCGGTTATGCCGGCGCGCTGCGCCGGGAGTACCCTGGGCCGGCTTAGCCGGTGGGGGCAGGCACCGCTGCCGGTCGTACCACCAGGACCGGTGCGCCGAGGTGCTGCACCACCCGCCGGGCGACACTGCCCAACAGGAGGTGGGTGATTCCGGTGCGACCGTGGGTCGCCATGAGCACCAGGCTGCCGGGATGGTCCTGGACGTAGGTGATGATGGCCCTGGCCGGGGAGCCCACCGGCACCACCGTCTGCACGGTGATCCCCAGGCTCTCCAAATTGGCAGCCATCCCCTCCAGGTACTGCTGCGCGACCTGCTGCACTTCCTCCAGAAGATCCTCGTAGGCGAAGGTCGTGCTCGCGGTCGGCTCGCCGAAGATGTAGACGCTTTCCACGGCCCGGAGCAGGACCACCGGCACCCCCAGGCGGGAGGCCAGCACGAGCGCCTGGGGCAGCACCGTCTCCGCCAGCGGAGAGCCGTCCAGGGGGACAACCACCTGGCGGATCTGCTGCGGCAGCTCCGCCGGCTCGGCGCTGGGACGGACGAGCAACAGCGGCACGTGGGCGGCGTGCAGCACCTTATCCGCCACGCTGCCGTACAGCCACCGCTGGAGGCCCGACCGTCCGTGGGTCGCCAGCGCGATGAGGTCCATCCCCTCCCGGTCCGCGTAGCGTACGATCTCGGTCGCCGCGTCGCCCACCGCCGTGGCCGTCTTCACGACGATCCCGCCGCTGGCAAAACGCTGCGCGACGCGGCGCAGGTACAGGTCGGCCTGCGCTGCGGCGTGCTGCCAGATCTGGTCGAGATAAGTGCGATGCCCCCCCGTTGCGGATGCTTCTTCCGGCACCGTGAGCACATCGCCGTTCATGATCTCCACGATGGCGCTGTGTCGGGTCGTGGTGGCTACCTCCTCCGGCACGTGGACCACGTGGAGCAAGGTCACTTCCGCGCCCAGGCCCTGGGCGAGCGCACGCACATACGGGAGCACGGTTTCCGCCAGGGACGACCCGTCCAGCCCGACTACCATACGCTGGAGCACGACTGCCTTTCCTTTCTGCGCCTCCCGGCGACACTCCCCGTCCTGCATCCTGCGGTGTCACCGGGAGGCGTCTACCACCAGGCGTACCACTTCCCCAGGGGCAGGCGGAGGATGATGAGGTCCTGGGGCTTGCCGTGGGTATCCTTCACATGATTGATCAGCCGGGCCGACTCCACGAACCCGGCCCGCCGCGCCGCGTCAATGGCTTCGTCCTGGGTGTTCTCCACCAGTTCAAAGACGACGGACTCCAGCCCCATCTGGTAGGCGTAGTCCAGGACCTCATGCAGGAGGGCTGTGCCCAGGCCGCGCCCCCGGAAGGCGGGGTCCACCGTGACCCGCACTTCGCCGACATGGCGGCGCGCGCCCCCACGGCGCCGGTGCAAGGTGGCGTCGCCCACGATGCGGCCATCCACCAGGGCCAGGAGCGGCAGCACCCGCTCGTAATCCAGGTCCCGCGCCCAGGCGGCGATGACCCCGGGGGCGGTCACGTTGTCCTTGAGGTAAAAGCGGTCGTCTTCGGGCAGGTGCAGGAAGAACTCCAGCAGCGCTGGCCCGTCGGTGGCGACCATGGGGCGGAGCGTTACCGCCGTGCTGTCTCGCAGGGCGAGGGTCTTGGGATAGATGGTGATGGTAGGGGTGGGCATGCTGGCTCCTTCCTCAACTTCCCCAGCGGTGTCTGTGCGGGCGCATGCCGCATGTGGAGAGCACCGCGGTTCCGCCCCGGCGTCGTGCTCCAGGCTTATTCTAGGCGTCAGGGGCTGAATAGCTGCTGAACCTTCCGCCATTCCTACGGAACGTCTGCTGAAAACGGTCCCCCAGGCTGCTGGCTGACCTGGTTGCTCTGGACCGGTGAACCACATAGAATGGAATGCGGGCACAAGCCCGCGGCGCCACGATGTCATCAGGAGAACGGTCAGTGTCCGACCAAGGAACCCCACCATCCCCACAGCCCAACCCGCGTGAGCTTCAGGCCCGGATCGAGGACTTTGAACGGCGTCTCGAAGCCTTGCACCAGGTGAGCCTCGCCCTCACCGCGGAGCGGTCCCTCGATGCGCTGCTCCAGAAGATCGTGGACCTGGGCCGGGCGATGGTCGGCGCGCGCTACGGTGCGCTGGCCGTCCACGACCCGCCGGGGCACGTCATCCAGTTCGTCACCTCCGGCATCAGCGCGGCAGAGCGGGCGAGCGTCGGCGTGCCGCCGGTGGGCCGCGGCCTGCTCGGCGTCAACATCCACGAGGGACGCAGCCTGCGGGTCCACGACATCCATCAGGACCCCCGGTCCGTCGGGTTCCCACCGGGCCATCCCCCCATGCGCACCCTGCTGGGTGTGCCGGTGGCGTCCAAGGGCAAGGTGCTGGGGAACCTGTACGTCACCGACAAGGAGGACGGGGCCGACTTCTCCGAGGAGGATGAGCGCTCGCTGACGATGCTGGGCCAGAAGGCGGCCCTGGCTATCGAGAACGCCCACCTGTTTGCCGAACTGGAGCGCCGCGCCACCGAGTCCCGGCTGCTCTACGAGGTGACCAAGAGCCTGAACAGCTCCCTCAGCCTGGATGCCATCTTGCAGACCATCGTGGATGCCGCCGCCGCTATCCTGGAGGCCGATAAGGTGCTGCTGCGGGTGCTGGATGAGACCAGCGGGCTGCTGCGGGGCCGCATCGCCCACGGGTATGTCCACTTGACGCCGGAGCAGACGACCATCGCGGTGAACCAGGGCGCGGCAGGGTGGGTCGCGGCCACCGGGCAGGCGGTGGTCATTCAGGATGCGGCCGGGGCGACCGCGGCCAACCGCTGGGTGCTGGACCCGGAGCACATCGGCTCGTTCGCCCATGTGCCCATCATCGTCGGCGGCGCCGTATACGGGGTGTTCAGCATTGCCTACGGGCGGCCCGGCGCCGTTCCTCCCGGTGCGTTGAACGTCCTCCAGGCGCTGGCGGATCAGGCGGCCATCGCCATCCGCAACGCCCGTCTGTTCGCGCAGGTCACCACCGAGCGCAACGCGCTGGAGTCCCTGTTCAACAGCCTGAGCGACGGCGTCTACACCCTCAGCCTGAACCGCCGCCTCCAACGGATGAACTACGTTGCCGAGTTGGTGATAGGCCAGCCGACCACCACGCTGGAGGGCCATCCCTGCTGGGAGGTGTTCCAGTACTTCGACGAGGCGGGCCGCAGCGTCTGCGAGAGCGCGTGCCCGCTGTTGAGCTACTTCCAGGACGGCAGGATGCGGCCGCCACGGGAGGTCTACCTTTCAACGCCGCGGGGCGACCGCATCCCCGTTGCGCTGAGCGCCTCGCCCATTCGGGATGCTCAGGGCAGCGTCACCGGCATGGTGGAGGTCTTCCGGGATATGCGCCGCCAGCGGGAACTGGACGAGATGAAGGCCAACCTGGTCTCGCTGGTCTCCCACGAACTGCGCACCCCCCTGAGCCACATCAAGGGCTTTGTCAGCACCTTGCTTCAGCCCGATGTGGAGTGGGACCAGGAAACCCAGCGGGACTTCCTGGAGACCATCGACCGGGAGTCCGACCGCCTCGCCAAGCTGGTGGGCGACCTGCTCGACATGTCCCGCCTGGAGGCAGGGCAGCGCCCGGAGCCGGAGCCGTGCTCGCCGGCGGCGCTCGTGGCCGGGGGGCTGCGCATGGTGGCGTCCTTTACGCGGGACCACCGCATCCTCAGCCGCCTTCCGGAGGACCTTCCCTGGGTGCTGGCGGACGCTCCCCAGATCGAGCGGGTGATCGCCAATCTGGTGGAGAACGCGGCCAAGTACTCGCCCAAAGGGACGAGCATCGACCTGAGCGCTGTGCCTGAGGGCAGCATGCTGGTGATCTCCGTGGCCGACCAGGGTATCGGTATTGCGCCAGAAGACCAGCCCAAGATCTTCGAGAAGTTCTATCGGGTGGTGCAATCGGGTTATCGGACACCGGGCACCGGGTTGGGGCTGGCTATTTGTCACGGGATCGTCACGGCTCATGGCGGCCGGATCTGGGTGGAAAGCGCGCCGGGCGGCGGGTCCATCTTCCGCTTTACGCTGCCGCTGACGACGGATATTGGGGACGGTGAGCGATGATCGGGAATAAACCACGCATCCTGGTGGTAGACGACGAGCCGGAGACCGTCAAGTACGTGGGCACCAACCTGCGGGCGCGCGGGTACCAGGTCCTCACGGCTGCCGACGGGACCGAGGCCCTGAAAGTGGCCTCGGAAGAGGTGCTGGACCTCATCATCCTGGATATTATGATGCCCGGCCCCGATGGCTTCGAGGTCTGTCAGGCCATCCGCCAGGAGTCGGAAGTGCCCATCATCATCCTGAGCGCCCGGGGCCAGGAGCGGGACAAGGTGCGGGCGCTGGACATCGGGGCGGATGACTACCTGACCAAGCCCTTTGGCATCGAGGAGTTGCTGGCCCGCGTGCGTGCGGCCCTGCGGCGCAGCGCCCGGTCCGAGGTGGGGCCGCTGCCGCCCATCCACACCGACGACCTGACGCTCGACTTCAGCCGGCGCCGTGTGCTGGTGCGGGGGCAGGAAGTATCGCTGACCCCCACCGAGTACAACTTGCTGGCCCACCTGGCTCGCAATATGGGGAAGGTGCTCACCCACCGGGCTATCCTCCAGAGCGTGTGGGGTCCGGAGTACGGCGACGAAAACGACTACTTGTGGGCCTATGTGCGTCGCCTGCGGCGCAAGTTGGAGCCCGACCCGCAGCACCCCCGCTATCTGCTGACGGAGCCGGGCGTGGGCTATCGCTTCGAAGCGCCCGGCCACCAGGAGTCCGAGGTCGGGACGGCGCCAGAGTAACGACGGAGACCGCTGGGCCTGCTCCCCCCGCCGCGCGAGAGTCTCGCGGCGTGCTGTGACGACGTTGGCCGCTCTCGAAGAGGACGGGAGCGAGCGCCCAGTGCGTGGTGCCCGCTCCCGTCTTGCCGCTGGCCCGGTCTGGATCGTGTGGGTGCCTCTCCCATCGCGACAGCAGTGGCTGGCGCAATGGAGACGTGATGTCAGTGCGTGGCGGTTTCGGGTGCCGCACCGCTGTCGAACGCAACCGTACGGCTGATCTCCGGTTTACTTCCGCGTGACCTCTTTCATCGGCTGACCGCAGCACATGGGCGCCTGGGCCTGCTGGCCTTCCTGCACCGTGATTTCCTTCGTCGTGCCGCAGCCCGTTGCACACTGATACGTTATCTTCTGGGTCGCCATAGCCATCCCTCCTCGTTCGCTCAACTCATGGGGGAACCAGACCAGGGTTCGCTCCTGCTCAGGATACTCGTGATGACGCTGGCTGACGGTAAGTTTCCTTACACCGCGCCGACGTCGGTGCCGCCCTAGCGCCGTGTCTGCATCGTTCCGCCGGTCTCCTGTGCCGAGGAGTTTGCGGTGAGCGAACTTTAGCAGAACGACGGTCTGCCACGGCAGGAATGTAAGCTGCATTACCGTCGGGATGCGCGGTGCAGACCCTACACTGAGATCAGTGAGGGGTGGGTTCGAGTTTGGAGAGGAGGGGATCAAGGTGAGCCGTGAACGCGGTATTCCGCAGCGTAACGTCCCAACCTGGTCGTGGGGGCAGATCGGGAGGCTCGGTGTCATCGGCGGCCTTATGGGAGGCGTCGTGATGCTCATCGGCGAGATGGCGCAGGCAGCGATCTTGGGGGATGCGCTCCTCGCGCCGGCCTCGATGATTGCGGCGATGCTCCTGGGGCCAGAGGTCATCGGGACGCTGACCCTCCCCGTCCTGGCCACGGGCATGGTGTGGCACCTGGTGCTGAGCGCCATCTTCGGCGTGATCTTCGCCGCGGTCGTAGCGTATTGGCCCACGCTCCGCCAGTCGGCGACCACCACCCTCGGGGCGGGAGCGGTGTATGGGACGGCGCTCTGGCTGGTGAACTTCTACGTTATCGGTCTGGCCGTGGGGTGGACCTGGTTCGCCGCTATGACCAACCCGATCGCGCAGGTCATTGTCCACGCCTTTTTCTTCGGCCTGCCCTTGGGCTGGTACCTGAGCAGGCAACTGCCCGCGGTTGTGGCAGCAGTACCGGAGGAGGAGCGGCGGCGCGAAGCAGCCTGACGTAAGCCAGAGCGTTCGCGGCGGCAAGATATGGCTGCGGTGGGCCAGGCCGCAGCCATATCCCGCTCTGCTCCACGGGTCGCTCTCGCGAGCAGGACATGTCGCGAAACAGCCAGGTCAGACAGCGATAGCGCGAGCGCCATTCGGGACGACGCCAGAAAACCATGCCCTCGATCAGGGCGACGGCGCCCGCCCGACGGGAGGTCCGGACAAGGCCCCCCACCAGGGCTACTTCAATGGTCTTGGAAAGCATAGCAACCAGCCCGATAGGCTCGACCTCCCATGCATGCGGCCCCAAGAAGGGGATGCCATACGTCCGGCTGACCCCATACACCGCAAAGTCCATCACGTGGACGGCGATGCCCAGGATGATGAGGGGCCGCGTCCTCGCTAGGAGCCGCTCTGGACCGGCGTGGGCATGAACTTCAGGTCCGGGCCAGCCGTCACTTTGCCGCCCGACATGGGCGAGTCCAAGTCTCGAACGGCCATGTGGATGAACCAGAGCCCCTCCGCTCCTTTGTCCCCGCCGTGCGTATCTTTCTGCATGTCATGGAAGTGCGTGAAGCCCTTCCCGTAGGTCTGCTCCAGCCGCTCCTGGTCTTCCTTACAGTTCTTGCCAGGGAGCCCGACCGCCACCCAGTTGAGGTTTTGGGCTTGGTCCAGGTTCATGTGGTCGAAGTGGAGGGCGACCACCACGCCGCCGGGCGTCATGAAGGCCCGGTGGTCGGTCATGCTCTTCATCTCTACCGGCTTCAGGAAGGTCGTCAGTTGCGACCAGTACTTGGCATCCTTCTGGGTCGCGGCCAACTGCGTCTTCAAGGTTGCGATCTCCTGGTCTTTGGCCTGCAATTGCTGCGTGGCCTGGGCCTGCTGGGCCGCGGGCTGGCTGCTGCTGGCCTGGCTGCTCTGGCTGCACGCGCTCACCACCAGGGCCAGCCCCGTCGCCAGGAACAACACCTTCCAGGGAGCGCGTTGTCGCGAAAATGCTGTGAACCTCATTGCTCTTGCCTCCATTATGTACCGAATCGTTTTCGGGACCGTATCTTCCTCCGCACCCGTTATCGGCTTCGCCGCAAAGCTCTCTCCCTCCTTCAGAGATGTCGTGACGCCGCCCCAACGCTCCGCTGAGGAACCGAGGCGGCGGGACGTGGCCGTCCGTACTCTCTACGGTAGCAGCCGTCCTGTGCCCTGTTCTGTAGCCCCGGCTACATTCGCCGCCAAGTTGGCTGCGGAGACGAAGGATAACGAGTGCGGCTGAGCGGACTGCGCGCTGTGCGGTGAGGGGAAACAGGAAAGCCCGCGGCGGCCTCTGCTCACCCTTCGACCGGCTCCGGATGAGCGGGCTTCCAGGCCCGCGGCGGGTGTGGCGAGCCACGGTCTCGGAGGTCATACCACCCTCTAGTGACGACGGCTTAGGCGTCGTCGAGCACCGTTGCCAGTCCGGCGCGGTCCCGGATGAGAATACGCCGCCGCGCCAGGGCGACGTAGCCCGCAGCCTGGAACTCGTCAAGGGTCTTGGTGATGGTCTCCCGGTAGGCCCCGATCATGTCGCCGAGGTGCTGGTGCGTGAGGCCGGTGATCTCCTCGCCCTGCTCGCGGCCCAGCCGGAGCAGCACGGCGGCCAGCCGGGCGGGGGCGCTGCGGTAGGCCAGCTCTTCCAAGCGCTCCTCGCTCTGCGTGAGGCGGTGTCCGACAATCTCCAGCATCCGCAGCGCCACGCATGGCTGTCGCACCACCAGCCGCTCGATGTCGGTGTGGCTCATCACGCAGAGGGTCGAGTCCTCCACTGCCTCGGCGGAGGCGCACCGCATGCGCTCCCCCAGCAATGGCATTTCCCCGAAAAAGGTCCCCGGCTCCAGCGTCGCCAGCTCCAGCTTCTTGCCGCTGGGACTGATGCGGAAGAGCCGCACCCGCCCCCGCTTGAGCAGGAAGAGGCCCTCGGCGGTATCCGCCTGGTGGTAGATCACCTGGCCCTTCTGGCCCGTAGCCATATGGGTGGTCCGCTCCAGCCAGGCGAGGTCCTCTGGGGTAAGGTCGCGGAAGATGTCGATCTCTCGGAGGAACGCTCGCTTGTACCCGAAGGAGGCAGCATCCCGCTCGCCATCACTGGGCGCCACCCCAAGCATACGGCGCAGCCCAAGCACCATCCCGCTCGTCATGTCTTCCTCCCCGTACGCTGTGCTCTCCTACCTGCGCCGGCGTCCGCACGCATTATGGCGTGTGGGCAAACCTCTGCCCAACCTGGCGGAGGGGCGAATCTGGTGTTCGCCCCACCCTGCCCTTGCCAACACGGCCTAGTGCAGGATCAGGAAACGTTTGCGGCATGGGCAACCGGTAGGAGCGCATGGCCATGCGCCCCTACCACCGCCCGATTCCCTATGACCTCCCCTGATCGTGCACTAGGGCGTGTTGGCAAACTGGAAATAGGCCGGGCGCGCATTTTGTCATGCTGAGGCCGGAGGCCGAAGCATCCGTAGCCC
>JACQUQ010000169.1 GCA_016210175.1 Chloroflexota bacterium
ATCTGTGATTTGAGGGATACCGCTCGGTAGGGGCGGGTTTGAAACCCGCCCCTACAACCCTGCAATTCGCCCGTGACAGAACACTAGCCTGGTGCGGTATCTCCTCGGCGCCGGGCGGGGCGCTTGACAACCGACAGTGGAGCGGCTACACTGGTACCGAACGGATGTTCTATAACCCAGGGACACCGCAGGAGGGACAGGCTGATGGCGGAGAAGGGGTTTGATGCGAGCCGGTATCTAGTGACGCTCAAAGGCCGGGAGTACCTGGAAGTCAAGTGGCGGCTCTTGTGGCTGCGCACCGAGCACCCGGAAGCCATCATCGAGACCGACCTCGTGCGGCTGGACGACGGGTACGCGGTCTTCAAGGCCAAGGTGAGCATCCCCAACGGCGGGAGCGCCACGGGATGGGGCAGCGAGGAGGCCAGCGACTTCCCCGATTACCTGGAGAAGGCTGAAACCAAGGCGCTGGGCCGCGCCCTGGCCGCTCTGGGCTATGGCACCCAGTTCACCGAGGACTTTGAGTTCCAGAAGGACGGCGAACAAGCCGTCGTGGATGCGCCCGTGGAGCGCCCGCGCCGTGGCGAGTCTGCCGAACCGCAGCCCCGCCAGACCGCTGCCGGCGGACGGAGGGAGGAGGGCCGCCAGGTGACGTCCCCGGCCGCCCGGGGCGCAGCCGACCAGGCGACCCCGGCCCAGGTGAACGCCATCTACGCCATCGGACGCCGGGAGTACCGCTGGAGCGACGAGGAGTTGGAGACCTACTGCCGCAACGCCTATGGCAAGCTCCCCAACGAGCTGACCAAGCGCGAGGCTTCAGAGCTGATCGACCGGCTGAAGACGACGGCCCCGGCAGCGTAGCCCACACACCACCAAGCAACCAAACAGCACGGGGCGCCGCAATGGAGCGGCGCCCCGTGCTGTTCACGACGCTAGCGGCTCCTGTCCCCCCGACTGCGGCCCGACCTGTCGCCCTCGGACCGCCCCCCGCTCCCGCGGTCCCCGTCCGATGGACCGGCTTCCGCTTTCCCGCTGGACTTACTCCCCTCGCTACTCCTGCCCCCACTGCTGGCGCTGCTGCTGCTCCCACCGGCGTTGGAACGCTCGCTACTCCTGCCCCCACTGCTGGCGCTACTCCCGGAGCTCCGCCCGCTGCGACTCCCGTCGGCGGCATCGGTCTCGCTCTTTCCGCGACTACCCGTCGCTGCGCTCCCGCCCGACGCCGCGCCTCCCGAGGCACCAGCGCTCGATGCTGTCTTGCCACCTGATGGGGTATCCCCCGCTGATGCTGCGCCTCCCGAAGAGGCGCCGGAGCGCTCGCGGTCGCGGTCCCCGCCGGGCCTGCCGCCCCCGGTCTTGCCGCCGGATGTGCTGCCCTCGCTCCCCCTCCTACCATCCGCGCTGGGGCTATTGCCGGAGCTCCGCCCACCGGAGCTCCCACCCGCGGCGGTGCCGGTCGTGCCACTGCCCCGGCTCTCTGCCGCTGCGCTTCCGCCCGTGGCGCCGCCGGATCCCCGCCCGCCCGCAGCGCGCCCCTCGCTGCTCCCGTCCTTCGTCGTCTCGCTGCGGTCACTCTTTCGCCCACCCCCCGACTCGCTCGCAGGTCGGCTGCCCTGGGACCGCTCGGCGTTGCCCCCGGTATCGGCCCTTCCGCGCCCGCCGTCCTGCTCCGCGGCGCCATCACCACCGCTCCGGTCTCGCCGCTCGCCGCGCCCGCGCTCGTCCGCCTTCCCATCGCCGTTACGGTCCGTGCGGTCCTGGCTCCGGTCCGCGCCCGGTGCGCTGGCCCCAGTGCCACCGGAGCTTCCCCCGCGCTCGCCGCGCGGCGCGGGGCTGCTCTTCGGAGCGCCTCCGTCCGGTGAGCCAGCCGCGGCGGACGCCCCTGGAGCCTGGCCGCCTGCGGTGCCGCCGCTGCCGCGGCCACTCCTATCCGAGTCGCTTCCCGGTCCGGACCCCGCCGCGCCCCGGTCATCACGCTCGCTGCTCCGCACCTCACTACCGCGGCCGCGGTCCCTGGCGGTGCTATCGCTGCGGCCCTCCCGGTCGCCACGCTCGCTGCCCCTGGCTGCATCACCGCGGTCACGCGGGCCGCCGCGGTCGCCCCCTGGCTCCTTGGTACCATCCAGGGCGTCCTGAGCGCCCGCACGGTCGCGCCCGTGGTCCTTGGTGATGTCACTGCGGTTGCCCGGCTCGCCGGGATCGTGCCTGGTCTTGTCTTCTTTCGCTTTGTCTTCCGTGGTGTCTTCGCCGCCACGCGCGCGGCCTTCCCCGTCCTGGGCAGGCGCCGCTGTCCCGCCGTGGCCCGCCGCCGCAGCGCTGCCACTGCGCTCGGTGTTCTCTGCCGCATCCCTGGATGCCGTGGCACTGCTCCCACCATCACTGCCACTGCCGCTCCCCCGTCCCGACGCCGGCGCGTGGGCGTCGTCCCCCGCCGCGCTCCCCTCCACCGTGTTGCCTGCGGCGTCCGCAGTTGGCGTACGGCTCGCCACCGCACCGCTGCCTCCGGTACCGGCACCAGACGAACCGCTCCCCGGCCCAGCCTTGACGGCGCTCTTGGCCGTGGGGCTGTTCTCCGGGGCAGTGGTCACCGGTGGGCGATCATCGTCCTTCTCGCTGAGGGTATGCCCGTTATCCTTCCCACGCTTCCCACCAGTCCGGCGCGTGTCGTCGGCGTCGTCCTGGCCGCCAGGAGCGCGCTGCCCTTCCTTGTCGTCCTTGTCGTCCTTGTCTTCTTTGTCGTCATCGTCCTTGGAACCCCGGGCCGGGCTCCCCTGGCCGCTGGCCGCGGGCACCGGCGGGGAGCCGGAACCATACGCACCGGACCGCTCGCCCAGCGTGTGGCGCTCGTCATCGTCGTTCGGGGTGCGGGAGGGACTGCCCCGACCGGCATCGGTCCCGGCGCGACGCGCTCCGTCATCCGGTAGCGCACCCGCATGGCCCGCCTCGCGTGGGTCCCGCCGGTCATGGTCCACGCCATCCTGGGTGCGGTTGTCGCCGGCGGACGGCGTCTGCGCAGGCCGCTCTGCCGCACCGCTCCCGCGGGACGAGGCGCCCGCTTGCGCTCCGGCACGGGCGGCTTCGGCCGCCCTCTCTGCCGCCGCCTCCGGCAACGCCCGATCCGGCTGGGGACGACCGGCCTTGGGCAGCGCCGCGGCAGCCCGGTCTGTGGCCGGGTGCGGACCGCCGCCCGCCGGGGGCTGCGGGCGCTGGTCGGGCCGCGCCTGTCCCCTCGCCAGACCGCGCGACTCCTTGGGGAGCACCCGGACACTCTTCGCCACCACGGACGCATCTGCGCGGAGGACGGCGTGGACGACCACCGAGCTCTGGACGGCAGGCGTGCCGACGATCTGGGTATCCGGGGTGACGTACACCGGCGTCCCCGACACCAGCAGCCCCTGGTCCTGCACCTGCTCAATAGCGCCCTGGAACACGATCTCCCGCCCCTCCAGTTCCCGTGCGAGGGCGGCCACCTGATCGAGGGCACGCTCGGGGGGGACCAGCGCGAGCGCGGACTGGGCCGCCCGCACCTCGGACTGAAGGGCATGCACGCTCTGCGCGGGGGCGGGGTCCTGGCCGCCCCCGGTCTGGGCATCTAGCTCCTGGAGTCGGACCAGGGTGTACTCAACGTGCAGCGCGGCGCGCGCTTCGGGGTTCACCGTGACCGCCAGACGTACCTGCTCATTCAGCCGCTTGACGGAGTACAGGGGCGAGTCGGGGAGACTGTCCGCCGAGGTCACGGACGCGGCGCCGTAGCCCACCGCGACCACGGCCAGGATGGTGGCGGTCTGGGTGGCAAGGGAGTGCGTCAGCGGCGCCGGCGCCAGGCCCACGATCCACTTACCGAACTGCTCCCAGGCGGTCTGCAAGAACGCCAGCGGCACCACGAAGGAGAACAGGCGGGTACGGCGGTCGGGGAGCGGAGCGGCTTCGATCCGCTTCTGTGAGGCCGCGAACCACGCCGGGTCGGGTTCGGGGTCCGGCACCGCGCGGAGAGCCAGGGCGAGGTGGAGCAGCACGCTGAGGTCTTCATACTGCGGATAGCGCGGCAGGCAATCCGCCACCGAGCTTTCTCCAGCCTCGATGCGCGTCAGGCACTCGGCCAGTACCGCGTCGAATTGCTTATCCATCGTCATCCGCTTCCCGGCTGAGGATCCGCTTCAACGAGCGCAATGCCCGGCTCTGGAGCTTTTTCACCGCATCCTCGCCCTTGCCCACGATGCGTGCGGTGTCCGCTATGCTCTGGTCTTGCACAAAGCGGAGCAGAATGACATTGCGCTGTTCCTCGGTGAGTTTCCTCAGCGCCTCCTTAAGCCCCTGGCTGTCCAGTCTGAGTTCTAAGAACTCCTCATCTGACGCGAAAGGAGCACGGTACGGTTCCCCGCTATCCAGGGAAAGTACCGGCTCCTTGCGCTGAGCCCGTAGGTAATCGACGATGTGGTTGTGCGCAATACGGTAAAGCCAGGCCGAGAATGGTGCTCCCGTAAAGCGGTAGCTATCGATGTTCTCCAGGGCCTTGAGAAAGACCTCTTCGGTCAGGTCCTCCGCCAGATGGGCGCGCCCATTGAGACTGTACACAATGTAGGCGTAAATCTTCCGCCCGTACAACGCGTACAGTTCCCCAAACGCAGCGCGGTCGCGAGCCTGCGCTCGTCTGACGAGATCGTCGACCTCGTACCCCTGCACTCGCTGCCTTATCCCCTACCGGCTGTTTGCGCTGCGCAGACCGTCCTTGCAGTGGAGTACACCATGTGCAACGGGGACGCCGGCCCAAAAGGGACGGCTCCGCAGCGCTCCTTTGCTCCGGGTGTGATCTCCGTCACAACCGGCCCGTGCCGCGGAGATCCTCCCCATAGTGGATACGTCAGCATACTGGTAGCCAGAAGCTTCACACTCCTTTCTGCGCCGTATCTCCGCGTACGCTCCGTCTTCCTCCAGGGGCGCAGGGAACTCCTCACGGTCGCGTCAGGCCGACACGCTTGGGAACAGGTCCCTCCCGACTCACCAGGCGCCGCTGACGTACCAGCCCAATGTACCAGCACCCCGGCGCGTCGCCGCCGGGGGTACCCCGTGCCGGAAACCCGCGCGTCCCCGTCGGCACACGAACGGAGGGCGGTGGGAGTATAGCATGTCTTCTGACAATTGGAAAGATGATAGCAACTATATAATGTATAGCAATATATTACGAAATACCTACATGAGACCGACCGAGACACCTCGCGGCGCGGCCACCGGAGCGCGGCAGGGCCGCCGCGTGCTGCCGGGGCCTCCTGGACCCGGCAGCGATGGGGGGTATGACCAGAGCGTACTGGCGAGTGCGGGGGACCTCACCCCCCAGCCCCTTGCCACGTACCGGGAGTATCCCATGCCCCTCCCCAGGCGGGCGGGGAGACGTCCGTCCTTGCCTCCCCCCGAGGACACCTGCTGGGCACCCCCCCGCCTTGCTCAGCGAAGGCCAGGAGAGCTATAATGGGAGACGCGGCGGGGAGTAGCGACTCCCCGTTCCTTTCATGTCCTGGCTGGAGGCTGACCACGGGTGGGCGTGGGTGCGCAGCGCGCGCTCGCGGAAGCTGGCGCCGGCCGCGAACGGGGTGAAGCAGGGAATGGTGACAGGGAACAGTAAGCGCGACTACTACGAGGTCCTCGGCGTGGATCGCCAGGCGTCGGAGGAGGAGATCCGGCGCGCCTTCCGGCGGCTGGCCCTCCAATACCACCCGGACCGGAACCGCGAGCCGGGCGCAGAGGAGCGCTTCAAGGAGATCAACGAAGCCTACGAAGTGCTCTCCGACACCGAGAAACGCGCGGCCTATGACCGCTTCGGCCATGCCGGCGCCAACGGCATGGGCATGGGGCGGGGCTTCGATACCTTCGACGGGTTCGGCGGCTTCGGCGACATCTTCGATGCCTTCTTCGGTGGCGCCCGGACCCGCAGCGGCCCGGAGCGGGGCAACGACCTGCGGATGCGCCTCACCCTGACCTTCGAGGAAGCGGTCTTCGGCGGCCAGAAAGAGATCGAGGTCCCGCATCAAGCGGCCTGCACCCGCTGTGGCGGGAGTGGCGCCGACCCTGGGACCAAGCGCACCACCTGTACCGTCTGCAACGGCTCCGGCGAGGTGCGTCGCGTGCAGCAGAGCCTGTTCGGCCACTTCGTCAACGTTGCTCCCTGTAGCCGCTGCAAGGGTGAAGGCTACATGATCAGCCACCCCTGCGCCCAGTGCCGGGGGAGCGGCCGCCAGCGGCTCACCAAGCGTCTGCGGGTGACGATTCCGGCGGGCGTGGGCGATGGCGCGCAGATCCGCCTCACCGGAGAAGGCGACGTCGGGCCGCGCGGCGGGCTGCCCGGCAACCTGTATCTGGTGGTCATGGTCCAGCCGCACCCCTTCTTCCAGCGCGACGGCGACGATATCGTGTACGAGCTGGCGCTGAACGTGGCCCAGGCCGCCCTGGGCGACGAGGTGGAGATCCCGACCCTGGAGGGGCAGACCACGCTCCGGGTGCCGCCCGGCACGCAGACAGGCGCGGTCTTCCGCTTGCGGGGCAAGGGGGTGCCCCGGCTGCAAAGCAGCGGGCGGGGCGATATGATCGTCGTGGCGAAGGTGGCCGTCCCGGAGCACCTGACGGAGCAACAGCGGCGCTTGTTCCAGGAGCTGGCCCGGACGTTCGCCGGGCGCGACGGCCATCACAGCGACCACCCGGAGGACAAGGAGCGGGACAAGGGCCTGTTCGACAAGCTCAAGGACGTGCTGGGGGGCTGAGCGGATGGGTGAGCAAGGCGCTGCCTGGGCGGAGTGACGGCGCGCCCGTGCCTTGCGCGTGGCGAAAGGTCCGGGCCTCCCCACACCCGCACGCAGGAGCGCCCGGCGCCCCGGCAGACCATGCGAGGATTGTGGGACTGTGACCTGGGTAGAAGTGAGCCTGGCCGTTCCCCCGGAACAGGTTGAGACCGCGGCGGAGATCTTCCGCCGTTTTTGCTATGGCGGCGTCGCTATCGAGGAGCCGATCCTTCCCGACCCGGGGGGAGAGGGGTACGCGGTTGCCGCCGGTGCTCCCTGGACTGTCAAGGGATACCTGCCGGTCGATAGCCGCGTCGGCCTGCGCACGTTCCACCTGCGGCGGGCCTTGCTCCGGGCCGGATTCGAGCCGTTCCGGGAACGGACGGTCCAGGAAGAGGACTGGGCCAACGCCTGGAAAGCCTTCTTTCATCCCCTGCGGGTAGGACACTGCCTGGTGGTGAAGCCCGCTTGGGAGCGCTACACTCCCGAACCCGGTGACGTGCTCCTGGAGCTTGACCCCGGCATGGCCTTCGGGACTGGCACCCACCCCACCACGCGCCTGTGCCTGGCGGCGTTGGAGCGGCACCTTCAGCGCGGTTGGACGGTGCTCGACCTGGGCACCGGCTCCGGCATCCTCGCCATCGCCGCAGCCAAGCTCGGGGCGGAAGCGGTGCTGGCCCTGGACACCGACCCCATCGCCGTGGACGCGGCGCGGCACAACGTCGCGTTGAACCACCTGGACGGGCGGGTGACGGTGGTGCGGGGGAGCATCGACCATCCGGCAGTCGCGGGCGTTGGCCCGGTGGACCTGCTCGTTGCCAACCTGACCGCAGGTCTCCTGCTGGACCTGGCGCGGGAGATGGTACCGGCGGTGCGGCCAGGAGGACTGCTGGTGGTGAGCGGGCTGCTCGTGGAGCGGGAGGCGGAGGTGCGCGCCCGGTTCGCGGACCTGGGCTGCACGGCCCTGGAGTCGGAGCGGGAGGAAGGCTGGTGCGCCCTGGTGTTGCGGGGGCCGGGCGCGGTCACCGACCCGGCGGTGCTGGGCCTGTACGGCAAGCCGCCACCGCCGCCTCTGCGCTTCGAGGCGTGATGCCCGGCGGGGTGTGAGGAGCACAACCGTGCATCGCTTCTTCGTCACGCCGGAGGCCATCGCCGGTGGGCGCCTGACGTTGGCGGGCGATCAGGCGCGCCAGGTAGCCAGGGTCTTGCGGCTCGCGCCGGGCGACCGCATCACCGTGCTGGATAACTCCGGGCAGGAGTACGTGGTGGAACTCACCGCGGTACGGCCGGACGCGGCCCAGGGGCGCGTGGTGACCGTCACCCCGGCGCCGACGGAGCCGGCGCTGCACCTGACCCTGTACCAGGCCCTCTTGAAGGCGGACAAGTTCGAGTGGGTGCTGCAAAAGGGGACGGAAGTGGGGATATCCGCCTTTGTCCCGGTCTGGGCCGAGCGGAGCATCCTGCCCCTGGAAGCGGCGGAAAAGAAGCTGGGCCGCTGGACTGCCGTGCTCCAGGAGGCTGCCGAGCAGGCGCACCGGGCGCGGCTACCGGTCCTGGGCGACCCCATCCCGTTGCGCCAGGCGTTCCACGACCGCGCGCTGCCCGTGCTGCTCCCCTGGGAAGGCGAGCAGTGCCGCGGGCTGCGGACGGCCCTGGAGGCCCTGGGACCGGTGGAGCGCCTGGGGCTGGTCATCGGGCCGGAAGGGGGCTTTGCCGAGCGGGAGGTCGAGGCCGCGGTGGCCGCTGGGGCGCTCCCCGTCAGCCTGGGACCGCGCATTCTCCGGGCGGAGACGGCGGGCCTGGTGGCAGCGGCCGCGATCCTGTACCACTACGGGCAATGGGGCGGGTAAGCTGGCATCGCTCACCGGCTGCTGCGGGAGGGCTGGACAGATGGCAGAGGCAGAACCCTACAGCGCGTTTGCGACGGTGTACGACGGCGCGGGGTACACCCGCTTTAGCCAGAACATGATCGGCATCATCCAGGGCATCATGGCCCGGCAGAAGGTGACGCCGCACCGCCTGCTCGACCTGGCCTGCGGGACGGGGGTGGCCGCGGTCGCCTTCGCCCGGCTGGGCTACGAGGTGGTGGGCGTGGACCGCTCCGAGGCCATGCTGGCGCACGCCCGGGCGCGGGCCGATGGCGTGCCGATCACCTTTCTCTGCCAGGACATGCGCGATCTCGCCCTGCCGCAACCGGTGGACCTGGCTATCTGCCTGTTCGACAGTCTGAACTACCTGCTAGAGCCGGGCGACCTGCTGCGGGCCTTCCACCGTGTGGCGGAGACGCTGACGCCGGGCGGGCTGTTCCTGTTCGACATGAACACGCGCTATGGCCTGGCCGAGCGCTGGGGGACTGTCCAGCGCGTGCAGGCGGATACCGAAGACTTCTTCCTGGTGGGCAAGACGGAGTTCGATTACGAGGCCGACATCGCAATCCTGACTCTGACGGGGTTTGTGCGGGAGGGCGAGACCTTTCGACGCTTCACCGAGGTCCACGGTGAGCGGGCGTATCCGCTGGCGACCATCGAGGCTGGGCTGCGCGAGGCCGGACTGTCGGTGCTGGAAATCCACGGCCTGATGACGCCGACCCCTGGAGCCGCCCTCCAGCTTGAGCCCCCGCACCGGGAGACGGGCCGGGTGCTCTTCCTGGCACAGCGGCCGGCCTGATTCCGGCCCCACACCCCGGATGGGGGCGCCAGATCGGTGCGGGCACCTGCACCCCTAGCGTTGGGGCAATCCGGTCGCTCCCTTGACGCTGAAGTTAGATCACACCGGCCTGGGCCAGCGCCGGCAGGTCGTCCCGCGCCAGCCCCAACTCACCGCAGTAGACCTCTTCGTTGTGCTCCCCAATCAGCGGCGCCCGCCGCCACCGCCGCGGCGCCCAGGCCGACAGCTTCACGAAGCCATCGGGGTACACCAGCCGCACCCCCGCCCCCAACTCCGGGTGCTCCACCTCCACGAAGTACTCCCGCGCCCGCAACTGCGGGCTTTCCAGCACTTCCTTGGCCGTCAGGATGGGCGCCAGCAGAATGCGGTCCCGCACCGCCCGCTCGTATAATTCGCTCATCCCCTTGGTCTGGAAAAAGGCCCCGATTTCGGCGGCGAGAGCATCATACAGCTCCTGGGTGATGTGCGGGACATCGACCTCCATCCACTGGATCGCTGCGAGCCACGGGCTGGCCCTGCCCTCCTCATCCATCCACGCCACCAGCGACCGGGTCGAGTGCGCACCGGCAAGCCCGCCCCGGAGGATGAAGCTCACATAGCCGTCCTTGCACGGCCAGATCTGCTGGGTCCGCACCCCGGTCTGGGGGTTCACCCGCACCCCAGCCCCCCGCATCACCTCGCTCCGGAGCAGGTCCCAGGTCACCGTGGTGTTCATCAGCGTCCACACCACGCACTCCTGGATGGACACGTCAATGAACTGCCCCTGCCCCGTCCGCTCCCGATAATAGTGCGCCATCACGCACGCCGCCGCCGCCTCTGCCCCCGCATGGCAGTAGCTCACCGGAAAGCTGATCCGCACCGGCGCCCGGTCCGCATCCCCCGTCACGTACATGAACCCCCCCAGCGCCGTAGCGACCAGGTCCGTCGCCCGGTAGTCCCGGTAGGGGCCGCTTTGCCCGAAGGGGCTGATGGCGGCCACAATCAGGCGCGGGTTGAGCGCCCGCAGGCGCTCGTAGCCCAGGCCCAGGCCCTCCAGGTAGCCCGGCGCAAAGGACTCCAGCACGAAATCGGCGCTCTGCACCAGGCGGCGGAAGAGGGCCTGGCCGTCGACGCAGGCCAGGTTGAGGGTGATGCTGCGCTTGTTGAGGTTGAAGGCCAGCCAGGGCAGGCTGCGCTCGGGGTGGGGCTGGTCGTGGTAGAAGGGGCCCAGGCGGCGGGCGGGGTCGCCGCCGGGAGGCTCGACCTTGATGACATCGGCGCCCAGGTCGCCCAGGAGCTTGCCGGCCAGCAGGCCCTGCTCGTCGGTGAGGTCCAGCACCCGATAGGGGCCCAGCAGCGCTTCAGGATGGCGCATCGGGTCCATAGAAGCTACCTCGCTTTATCTTATCGTCAGGCGGCGGGCCAGCGCATGCTGGCCCGCTCACCCCGGTGGGGTCCCGCCGTGTGGCGCATCGGCTCCCCCCTGGGAGTACGGGCATCCGGCCCGCAGGCAGCCGGCAAGGCTGCGCTCCCAGCACGGCGGGTGTCCTTTTTCAGGTCGGTGGGCCATGCCCGACGGGGCGCGACCGGGCAGGAAAAGCCGCTCACGGTGCGCCCTTCGGCAAGCTCAGGGCGCCGACAGCGTTCCGACTCGCCTTGTGCGCGATCAGAGGAGGTCATTGGGATTCGGGCGGTGGTTGGGGCGCATGGCCATGCGCCCCTACCG
>JACQUQ010000171.1 GCA_016210175.1 Chloroflexota bacterium
CCTGGGCAAAGCAGTCCCGGATACGGCACGACGGCTGGTCGGGCATGGCGGGCCTCCTCCCTCTCCCTTCCTCCTGACCCGCCCAGTATGCTCCGTCTTCTTCCTCTCCGCCAGCCCTTTTCATAATGCGATTGCCCTGGGTCACCAGCCCCGCGCGCCGGACCAGCCGGCGTACCACCCTGCCTATGCACCAGAAACCACCCTGGTCTCGACGCGCCGCGCTTGAGCTTCGAGGGCAGGGATGGTACACTGAAGTCAGTAGTTACAACGTGCCTTCATCCCTTCCCGTTCTTCAGTTTCCTGTGCGTCCCAGAGAGGTTTCCCGAATGCGGTGACCGTGCGGGCCGCGGCCCAGGAAAGCGAGCCAAGCGCGATGCAGTATGTCACCTTTCACGAAACCCCAGAGCTCCAGAACACGCTGGTGATCGCGGCGTTCACCGGCTGGCCCGATGCCGGCGATGTCGCCAGCGCCACGGTGCGCCATCTGATTCGCAAGCTGGGGGCCCGGAAGTTCGCCGAAATCGATCCGGAGCCGTTTTACGATTTCACTCAGACGCGGCCGCACACGGTCACGACCCAGGGGACCCAGCGCAGCCTGGCCTGGCCGACCGGCGAGTTCTATGTCGCCCAGGCCACTGAGGAGGGCGGCCGCGACCTGGTGCTGTTCCTGGCGCCGGAGCCCCAACTGCTCTGGAAGACCTACGCCGCGACCGTCTTTGCGGTGCTGGAGCGCTGCCAGATGACCCAGTTGGTGACCCTGGGCGGCACCTACGATAGTGTGCCCCACACCGGCGCGGTGATGGTCTCGGGCTCGGCCAGCGAGCCCGACCTGGTGCAGCGGCTGGAGACGATCGGGGTCGTGGCTTCGGGATACGAGGGGCCTACCAGTATCCATTCCGTTTTCCTCACCACCTGCGCGACCCGCAGCATCCCGGCGACGAGCCTCTGGGGCCACGCGCCGCACTACGTCCAGGCCGTGCCCAACTGGAAGGTGACCCACGCGCTGCTCCAGCGCCTGGCCCGGCTGTTCCTGATCGACGTGGACCTGGAGGAACTGCGGGCGGCGGGCGCGACCCTGGAGCGGCGGGTCGAGCGTGCCCTGGCGCGGGACCCAGAGCTGCGGGAGTATGTCCGGGAGCTTCAGGAGCAGCACGAAGTCGTGGCCGCGCTGCCGCCGGAGCCCCTGACCACCGACGACGTCATGCGGGAACTGGAGGAGATCCTCCGTCCCTCCGCCGTGAGCGATGAGGACGAGGAAGATGAGGACGACGAGTACGACGAGTACGACGACGAGGATGAGGACGACGACGAGGTAGGCTAGGGCCGCAAGCGTCGGCGGTGCGTGCTCGGCCACGTGTTCCGTCCTGTGGTCCCCCAGGAACATGCAAAGGCCCCCGGCGGCAAAACCGGGGGCCTTCCGCGTGCTACGGTGCGGGGGGTCAGGGCCGGTGGCGCACGACCAACCGCAGGCCCACGCCCAGGGCGCTCATGCCCAGCACCGTGAGGGCCACCACCAGGATGTCGGGCGACAGCGGCCCCCCGGTCTTCGGCAGGGTCGCGGGCTTGTCCTGCGGCGGGCTTGCCTGGGCATCGGGCGGGCTCGGCGGCGGGCCGGGGGGCGGTGCCGCGGCCTTGCGGACCGGAGCCACGCTCTTGAGATAGGCGACCACGCTGGCCAGGTCCTCGTCGGTCAGGCGGCCATACGCCAGGTCGCCGGCGGGCATCACCGGGGCGAGGCGGCGGCCGTCGGGCCGGTATCCGGTCTTGAGGGCCTTGGTGAGGTCGGCTTCCGACCAGGCGCCGATCCCTGTCTCCTGGTCGGGGGTAATATTGGGCGCGAAGAAGGGCGGTGCGCCACCCGCCAGGTTCGTGGTGTGGCAGTCACGGCAGCCCAGGAGGTTGCCCACCAGGTACTCGCCACGCGCCGGGCCTGGTCCCTGGGGTGCGGTGAAGCTGGGGGGAGCAAGCGTGCTGGCCGCCGGAGCAGTGGCGGAGACGAAGTCGTGGAAGACGGCCCGCGGGTCCGAGAACAGGTCCGGCGACACGGCGGCCTTCAGCGGCGGAATGCTATTGACGAACCCGGCCACGGCCTCGGGCGGGGCCAGCCTGGCCGTGGGCACCTGGTGCTTGACCGCCGGGACCGTCTTCAGGTAGGCGGCAAGCGCCGACACGTCCGCATCCGACAATCCGCGGAAGATCTGCCAGGGCATGAGCACGAGCTTGGTGCCATCCCTGGCGATGCCTTCCGTGATGGCCCGCTTGAGCTCCGCCTCCGTCCAGGCACCGATGCCCGTTTCCACATCTGCCGTGATATTCTTGGCGTACACCACGCCCCAGGGGCCTTCGTACTGCTCGCCGCCGGCGAAGAGCTTCGCCTGGTCGAGACGGTAAGGGTCGCCCTCCACCCGCGGGGTGTGGCACTCCACGCAGGTGGTGTTGGCCAGGTACTGGCCGCGGGCAATGGTCTCCGGGTCGGCGGCGGCCGCCGAAGGCGTACCGCGCAGGCCGGGACCGAGCGCCACCATAAAGAGGAGTCCGAGACTCAGCCCAAAGACGAGCGCGCTGCCGGGAATGCGACGCAAGCGATCCTCCTTCAATACTATCCTCCCCGGTGGGCGACCGCGTTGGGTGCTGCTTCTCCGAAGCGGGTGGCAGGTCACGGTCACACCCCCCCGCCAGGAGGGTACTGGACACCGGCAGTAGTATACTCATATCAAAGTCGCTGTCAAGCCCTTGCTACGCGACCATGAATGACGCTCTGCGTCATGGGGCAGGTATGCAGAGACAAGGAGGGAGCATGCGAACGATAGGGAATCTCCTGCTGTTGGTCGCGCTGGGCTTGTGGGGCGGCACCGTCGTGTTCTACTCGTTCCTGGTGACGCCCACCCTGTTCTCCGCGCTGGGCCGGGAGGCCGGTGGCCGCGCCGTGAGCGCGTTGTTCCCCACCTACTACCTGGCGGTGCTGGGCTTTGCGCTGGCGACCGCGGTACTGGCGGCCCTGCGAGCCTGGGCGGGGTCGGCGCCGGGGGTGGGCTGGCCCGCGTGGACCATCGCCGGGCTGAGCCTGGTGGCGGCGCTGATCGCGGCCTACAGCCGCTGGGGGCTGCTCCCGCAGGTCGCGCAGGCGGAGCGGGGCACCCCGGCCTTCGACCAGCTCCACCTCTTGTCCGTGGCCCTGAACCTTGTCGTCCTGGGGCTGTTCGTTGTCTGCGCTGCGCTGGTGGCCCGCTTCCCGGAGGCCTTGCTGTGGGGAACACCGCGGGAGGCGCCCATCGTCACCTTCGAGCGCCCGGCGGCCCGCTAGTGTGTGTTTGCAAATCATTCATAATGTGAAAGATGCGCTATGTCTGTCATTCTGAGCGCAGCGAAGACTCCGTACTCCTGATGCCTTGGTGCATGATCAGGGCAGGTCATAGGGAATCCGGCGGTGGTAGGGGCGCATGGCCATGCGCCCCTACCACGGTTGCCCATACCGAAAACGTCTCTTGATCCCGCGCTAGTGTCCTGTCACTCCTCCGGTGATGGGTTCTACCCCGCCGCCCTGAAGGGCGGGCCCGCCGTTCACGGCGGCGGTCGAACCCATCAGTTTATGCCTGACAGGGCGCTAGGCGTTGCTCTGCGCCCGCGCGGCCGGGGCGGTGGAGTTGGGTCCCATGTAGACGCCCCGCTCCCATGTGCGCTTCAACGGGTCTACCACGCTCAGCGCCATGCGGCCGATTCCCTCGATCGCGATCGCCGCGATATCGCCATCTTGCAACGGACCTAATCCTTCGTGGTTGGTCCCACAGGCGATGACGTCGCCGCTAGAGAGGGTCATAATGGCCGTGGCGAACTCGATGAGTTCCGGGACGCGGTGCTCCATGTCGTTGGTGTTGTAGTCGTGGAGCAGGTCGCCGGTATTCCAGAACCGCACGTTGAGCGCGTTGGGATCCGGGATCTCATCGGCAGTGACGATGCAGGGCCCGAGGGGGGCAAAGGTATCGAAGGACTTCCCCATCCAGCTCCCGGACCGCCAGGTCTGCCGCCCCTGTGCCCGCGCCGAAACATCGATGAGGCAGGTATAGCCAAAGATAGCCTTCCGGTAGTCAGCCTGGGCTACCTTCTTGGCCGGTCCCTTGATGACGATAGCCAGCTCCGCTTCATGGTGGAAGACATAGGGTTCGGTAAATTCGGGCAGGATGATGGTGTCGCCCGGACCAACCACGGCGTCGGGGTTCTTCAGGAACATGTTCAGCGGGCGGGGTTCCCGTTCCATGTGTTCCCAGTAGTTGCCGATGCAGCAGAGGATCTTGCCGGGCCGGGGCAAGGGTGCCCGCAGCCGGACGGACGACAGGGGCAACGGGGTCGCCCGCGCGGCGAGGCGTTCAAACTCCGGGCGCAGGGCATGGAAATGGTCGATAATACGCGTCATGATCTGCTGCGGCGGGCCATCCCGCACCGGGCCCACCGCCTCCCCCAGGTCCACAACGCCCTCGCCCACCAGCAGCCCCGGCTGCGGGGCCTCTGCGCCGGTGCGCTGATACAGGACCAACTTCATGGCGACCTCCTCATCGCTGCGGCGATACGCTCCGAACCGGCGCCGACGCGCCTGGGACTCTTGGGAGGGGCATAAAGAGGGGAAACGTCTCATGGGCGCCACCGGCCCGTCCCTGAGGGTCAGCAGCGCCGCAAAGAGCAAGCTTTGCCGGGAGCGGCCGCGCGCCGCGGGGCCTCAGTGCGCCGCCGTACGCTCCCCCGCACGGGCTACGTGCCGGTGATGGGACCAGGGGCAAGGTCGTTCCGCTCCCTGGCGGGTACACCAGGGCCGCGGCGCCCCAGTCCACCCATGAACCGCAACCTGCGGCAGACGCACTATAGCTCGCCCAAGCAGGCTTGTCAATCACGTACACGCACGTACCTGTTTCATGCTCGGTCTTCCTGGGGGACCATCCTTCCTGGGGCCGGGGCCGCTCCCGCGGGGGGCGGCGCCATCTGCTGCTGAAGGGCAAACCACCAGTGCAGGGCAGCGTAGCCGCGCCAGCCCGCCCACCGCTCCGCCAGGGCCCGGACCTCTGCCTCCGTCGCCAGCCGCTCCAGGCCATACCATCGGCCAATGATGCGCCGCAGGCCACCGTCCGCCGCCGGGATGTGGTCAGGGTGGCCGAAGCCCCGCAGCAGCAGATACTCCGCCGTCCAGCGCCCGATCCCCTTGAGGCGCTGCAACTGCGCCAGCGCCGCATCCGACGGCAGCAGCGCGATCCGGTCAAAGTCCAGATCGCCGTCCAGGACGGCACGGGCGAGACCCTGGAGGTAGGCGATCTTCTGGCGGCTGAACTGGAGCGCGGCCAGGTGCGTCGGGTCAGCGGCAGCCAGGCGTTCCGGGCCGGGGAAGAGCGCAAACCGCTGCCCCTGGAAGTCCAGCGTCGCCCCGAAGGTCTCCACCAGGACCCGCTTGAGCTTGGCCGCAAAGGTGATGTTGATCTGCTGGCCGATAATGGCCCACACCAGCGCCTCGAAGGGGTCGGGGATGAGCACGGGCCGGAACCCCCGGCACTGCGCCACCAGCGCCGCGAAGACGGGGTCTCCCGCCGCAACTTCGTAGAAAGGGCCGGGGTCGGTTTCCAGGTCGAACAGGCGGCGCACCAGGGCCACGGCCGCCCCGCCCTCCGCCGCCGTCACGCCCTCGCCCTCGACGTCAACCCGCAGCCGCGGGGCCTCCGTCGTCCCCACCGAGGTGACGGAAAGGAGCACCGGGCGCTCCCGGACTACCACGACGCGCCGGTAGGACGCGTGGTCCACCCGCTCCAGGATGGAGGAGGGGCTGCTGCGCAGGTAGCGCAGGATCAGGTCAAAGGCGAAGGGCGGCGTTGGCGCAATCTGGGCAGAGAACGTCATGGCGTGGCGGTCCTTCGGTGAGGATACTGCTTTTCTTACAATGAGAGCAGGGGGAATTACTTGGGGTCAGGCTGCCCGCCCCAGAGCGTGTCCGGCTTCTCCTGCGGCTCCTGGAGGACGTTGGTGTAGGTCCAGTAGAGGGCCGCGCCGGCGAAGGCGCTCCGCCAGATGTTGGCGGCATCGCCGATGGGCATGATGGGCTCAACGAGTTCGCTCAGGCTGGGCAGGGCCCTGGCCAGGTCCGGCGAGACGGGCAGGAAGAACTCCAGGAACGGCCCCACCTGCCAGCTCAAGCCCACCAGCAAGGCCGCGAGGTACAGCACCGCGTGGGCCGGACGGTTGGCGGGCTGCCGTACCCAGTCCAGCACCAGGAACGGGACCGACCAGGTAAACCATTGCAGGTGGGAGAAGGCGAAGCCGTAGGTGAGGAGCAGGACGGCCAGGAAGTAGCGTCCGACCAGCTCGGGGCGGCCCAGGGCCGTCCGCCAGGCGTGGAGCGCCAGGACGGTGAGGAACAGCAAGACGAGGTAGGCGGTGCCGACGTTGCCCAGGTTCTCCCCCAGGGGGATACCCGCCTGCAAGACCCGGCGTGACGGGTCGGAGCCGAAGATGACCTTCAGGGCCACCGGCGACCCCAGCACCGGCAGCAACGTGAGCGCGAAGGCCGCCAGCCCCGCCAGGCCGTAGCCGCCACGCTGCTGCCAACTGCGCCCCACGACCAGCGCGTAGAGCGGCAGCAGCAGCAAGGGGTAGGACTTGAAGCCGGCCCCCAGGCCCAGGGCCACCGCACCAGCGACGGGCCAGCCCCGCAGCACGGCCAGGTAGGCCGCCAGCACCAGAACGGCCGGCAGCAGGTCGAACTGGCCGAAGAGGTAGGCGGCGATGATGGGCACCGGGTTCAGCATCCATAGGCGGAAGGCGAGCCGTTTCTGCGCGGGCGCGCTGAAGCACGCCGTCAGCAGGAACGCCATCGCCAGGTCCGCGACCAGGAAGGGGAGCTTGTACAGGGTCAACCACAGGAAGATGCCGGGCTGTGCCACGAACTGGGGGAACGGGGAGGACACCGCGGCGCTGAAGGCGTCCCCGTAGAGCGGGCGCAGCAGGAGCATCGCGCCGCCCAGGAGGTAGTAGGTCAGGGGCGGGTAGGGGAAGAAATCGGTGCCCATCCAGGCCACCGGGTTCTCGGCTTCGGGGAGGTTGTGCAGAGCGGCGTAGACGTCCCATACCCCGTTATAGGGCAGCAGGTGGAGGGCGTAGGCAATGGCGTGGAGGTCGCCATAGGCCGCCGTCGGCATGACCAGGACCCGCAGCCCCACACCCAGGAGCAGCCACAGGCCGTACTGCCACCACCACGGTCGTAAGCGCATGCTGCTCTGCCCCCTCTCGCCCGCATTATAACGTAGACGCGGCCACCAGCGTTATGCTGCGGACGGGAGGGGCGGCAACGCCTTGCGCCGGCGCTGGGAGTTAGCCGGGCGGCCCAGGGGCAACGTTGTTGCTTGTGGGCAGGCTCCGGAACGCGGTGCGGATCAAGTACGCCGTGTCCCTGGTGCGGGACCGTTCTCTTCACCTGCCGCTAACTCGGGCTTCCGGAGCCGTCCCAGCCACCCAAATCGCCACAACGCAGCAGGAGTCCGGTCATCCGGCCGGACTCCTGCTGCGTTGTGGTGACCGCGCGACGGAAGGCCCGGCTCCACACCCGCTCACGCGATGCGCCGCCGCTTGCCGCTCAGGTAGTCCACCAGAATGTACTGCCCCAGCTTGTCCGGCGAGGTGTAGAACGCCCGCCCCCGGTTGATCTTGGTGATCTGGTCAACGAACTCCTTGAGGTAGTAGCTGCGGTCCAGCATGAAGGTGTTGATGACGATGTCGTTCTTGGTACAGCTCCGCACCGCGCGCAGGGTCTCCTGAATGGTGCGGGGGCTGGGCGGGTAGCCGAAGTAGACCTGGCCGTGCTCGATGTGGGCGGTAGGCTCCCCATCGGAAATCATGATGATCTGCTTGGTCCCACCCTGGTGCCGCGAGAGCAGCTTCTGACTGATCATGAACCCCTGCTGCATGTTGGTGCCGTAGCCGAACTCGTTGACGCTCACGTAGGGGAGAGCATCGCCCTTGATCTCCCGGGCATAGCGGGAAAAGCCGACGATGTACAGGTGGTCCCGCGGGAACTGGGTCTTGATGAGGCTGTTCAGGGCCAGGGCCACCTTCTTGGCGGCGTAGAAGCTGCCCCGCCGGGCCATCGAGAGGCTCAGGTCGAGCATGATCACGGTGGCGCACTGGCTGAAGAACTCGGTACGGTAGACCTCAAAATCAGCGGGAGCCAGTTGCACTGGGACGCCGTGCCCCTCCCGCTGCACCGCGTTCATCACCGTCTTTTCCAGGTTCAAGAGGAAGGCGTCGCCGTACTCATACGGCTTCACGTCCTCGATGCGC
>JACQUQ010000199.1 GCA_016210175.1 Chloroflexota bacterium
CCCCCGCAGGAACCCGGCGGCGCCCAGCCCGCTGAACTCCAGGCGGAAGGTAGCCACGCCGGGGAGGAAGCCCGCCGGCAGGCTGGTGGTGGCCGTCGTCGACACGCTGGAGGAGGAGGCGGTGGCCGTGACCGAGCCGGCTGTGCCCAGGCTACCGGGCGGGATGGTCAGGGTCATAAGGCCAGGCAGGCCCAGGGAACCGCCGGTGTCGTCGCTGATGGTGGTGCTGGTGGTCTGGGACGCCGCACCCCCGCCGGAGGGACCAGGCCCAGTGTCCCCATTGCCGGTACCAGTACCAGTGCCGGTGCCGCCGTCGCCGCTGAGCACCGAGAACTTGGTCAGCACCGAGAACTTGGTGAAGTGGTCGGTGGTGCAGGTGGCGCCGGTGGCGTCAATAGTACAGGTGGACAGCGGCACCCAGTTGCCGGTGGCCTCGTCAAAGAACCCCACACCGACGATGGTGCCGGTCGTGTCCCCCTCAAGGCGGAAGGTCGCCGGGGTGCTGAACTGGGTGATGAGCGCCCCGTTGCTATCCCGCACCGTGAAGTCCACGGCTATAGGGTTGCCACCGGAGACGAGCGCCGACTGGAAGGTGCCCGTGGTCGGGGCATCGGTCGTCTCTTTGATGGTGATGGTCACCACATCGCCGCGGGTCCCCGCCGCATTGGGGGGCAGCACGGCAATGATGCGGCTGCCCCTGGCCTCAGTGCGGCACCCGCGGGTGTCCGTACACTGCTGGCTCTGCGGCGGCGCCGTCTGCGCCGGGGTCATGGCCAGGTTCACGTTGCCGACTGACCCGCTGGTCGTGCTGACCTGGGGCGCGGCGCCTGCCTGGGTGTAGCCATCGGCGGTGGCCCGCACGGTCCAGGTCCCCACCCCGACGGTCATACAGTACGCGGTCGGCGTCGGCACTTTCGCGACGTCACAGTTCGGCCCCACGGCCCCGCTGGCGACGCTGACGGTCCTGCCGTCGCTGCTGGCCGCAGTGACCGTCACCGGCACATCCTCCGGGGTGCCGCCCACCACGCCGCTGATGGTATTCTGCCCGGCCGTGGACTGGAGGGTGAGGTTCCTCACCTCCTCATCGTTGCTGCCGCTGATGGACACCGACGCGGTCGCCGGGGTGAACCCCGACTTGGAGGCGGTGACCGTGTAGGTCGCTGCCTGGCCGGGGACGGTAATGCCATAGGAGCCGTCCGTGGCGGTGGTAGCCTTGGCGGTAAAGGTGTCGCTCACGACCACCACCGTGGCGCTGGCCGACGCCCCGGTCTCACTGGGATCGTCGAAGTCGCCATCGCCGTTCAGGTCCGTTTGCTCCTGGATAGTGCCCCTGATAGTCGCGGCCGCCGGGACGACGACCACCACTTCCCGGTCGCCGGGCACCGTCACGCTGCTGGGCGTCGGGGTGAAGTCCCCAAAGCCCCGCACGTGGACCCGCACGGTGTAGGTCGTGCTGGTCGCCCCGACCGCGGTATCGGTGCCGACCACCCGCAGGCTCGCCCGGCTCGTGCCGCTCACCCGCACCGCGTTGATGGGGGCCGCGATGGTCTGCGCCCCCACCGTGGTGTTGCCCACGGCAGTCACCACGGCCTCGTCCACAGTGAACGACCGGTCGGTCTGGTCCCGGAAGTTGACCGTGATGGTGTTGGTAAAGGCCACAAAGCTCAGCGCGCAGGCGATGACCTGATTGCCCACGTCCCGGCAGCGCCCCGCGCTGTCCACCGAGAGCAGCCGGGGGATCAGTTCGCCCACGCCCTCCACCTGGACGTTCACGATAAAGGTAAAGGTCGTGCCCACGGGAGGAATGGGCAGCGGCAGCGCATACGCGCCCCCCCCGTTGGTCGTGACGTTGCCAGGCCGCGGCGCGTTCCCCACCGGAACGGCGGAGACGTTGGCGCCCTCCACCGCGACCCCGTCCACCTGCACGTTCCCCGTGAGGTCCACGGCGGTGGGGAAGGTGATATCCCGCTCCGGCCCCGATGCGCCCGTGGTCCCCGCCGCCACAATATCGGGGATGTCGTTCTCGTCGGCGTCCAGGTCGGCCGCGCCCAGGCCCGTGGCGGTCGCCGTCACCTTCCAGAAGGTGTTCTGCGGCACGGCCAGGGTATAGACGCCGTTGCTATCGGCGATGGTGTGTACCGTGCGGGCGCCCAGGATGATGCGCGGGCTGGCGGCGCTGGCCGGGTCCACTTCGATGGCGGAGACGAAGGCGCCCGGGAGAATTGTCCCATCTGCCTTCTTCACGGTGCCCGTAATATTCACGCCCGGCTGCACCGCCGTGATGACCAGGGCGTTCGGTTGGCCCGGCGGACTCGGCGTCTGGGCCCCGGCGGCGCTCACGGCGACCGCGCGCTCGCCGATGGACGAGAAGCCCGCGGCGGACGCGGCCAGCGTGCCATCGCCGGCCACCATGCGCACCCGGAACACCCCGTTCGCGTCACTCACCGCCGGGTTGCCCGCCACATCGGTGTTAAAGCTCAGCCCGAAGCTTTCCTGCCTGACCGTGACCCTGGCGCCCGCCACGTCGTTCGCCGGCGCCGGGAGATCCGAGCCCAGGATGTCCACGCCCTTCACCCGACCGGTCAGATCGAAGACCGGTAAGGCGGTGGCCGTGAACGTGACCGTCTTGGTCGTAAAGCAGGCGTCACAGGTGGCGGTAACAGTATAGGTCCCCGCCACATCTCCCAGGGTCAGGCGCACCTCCGCCTGACCGGTGCTGTCGGTAGGGAGTGTTACGGTGTCCTGCGCCCCTGCCGTGGCCTGGTCAAGGTCCTGCCCGGTGGCGCTCGTGGGCGTGCCGGTGATCGCGAAGCGGACCGCCACCCCCGGCAGCGGGTTGCCATTCTGGTCCTGGACGGCCGCCCGCAGGCGCCGAGTCAGGGTCGAACTCACCCCCGCGGTGCTGACCGCCCCGAACTGGGCATCGCCGGAGACCTTCACGACCGCGTCGGTCGCCGTGACCGTGGCCGTGAAGACGACCTCTGGCGTCGTGCTACAACTGGCGCAGCGGGCGGTGACGGTGTAGGTGCCGGGGAGATCCCCCAAGCGCAACTCGGTGCTCGCCTGGCCGTTGCCATCCGTCACCGCGGTTTCGGGGATCAAGGTGTGCCCCGTGGCGCCCGCGGGGGCAGCAAGGGTAAAGGTCACGTTCACGCCGGGGACCAGGTTGCCCAGGGCATCCCGCACCGCGATCACGAGCCGCCGCGGCAGGGTCGTCTCCACCAGGCCCACCTGACCGTCGCCGGACAGTTTCTCGATGGCTGCCGGCGTGTCGGGCGTTGCCGTGGCGGTGAAGGTAACTTTGGGGAGCGCCCCCGAAGTGACCTCTACCGTGTACGGCTCAACCGCACTCCCCAGGGTGAGGCTGGCCGCGGCCTGGCCCAGGCTGTCGGTCGGTATGATGACGCTCGTCCCCGTGAGAATGGCCCCTGCGGGAGTGCGGGCCGTGAGGCTTGCGCCATTCGGCGTCCCGATGATCGTAAAGGTGACGTTCTCACCGGCCAGCCCGGACCCCTTGGCGTTGACCACCTTCACCGCGAGCTGTCGCGGCAGGGTCGTGTTCACCACACCCGTCTGCGTGTTCCCGGAGATCTCGACGATGGCAGCCGGCGTCGTATCAATGGCGGTCGCGGTGAAGGTAAAGGTCTTGGTCGTGGTACACGTGTCGCAGGTCGCCGTGATGGTATGGCGTCCCTCCTGCTCCGACGCACTCCCCAACCTGAGGCTGGCCCTGGCCTGGCCGTCGCTGTTGGTGGTGGCGGTCACGGAGGAGCCGGAGCTTTCGCCCGAGGTCAGGCTGCCCCGGTCCGTCGCGAAGGCTACCGCGACGCCGGCGACGGGGTTGCCCTGGGCATCCCGCACCGCGACCACCAGGTCCTTGGGCAGGGTCGTGTTCTGGGGCGCGCTCTGTCCATCGCCGGACACGTGTCCTACGGCGGCCGCAGGTCCGGGGGTGCCGGTGGCGCCGAAGGTGACGGTCCTGGTGATGGTGCAGGCGCCGCAGGTGGCCGTGGCGGTATAGGGACCCACTTTGGTGCCCACCGTGAGGGTGGCGGCGGCTTGCCCGCTGGCGTTGGTGGTCGGGGTAGCGACCGAAAGCGCCTGGCCCGAGGCTCCGGTGGGCTGGCTGGCGATAGCCCAGGTGACGGACGCTCCCGCGACCGGGTTGCCGGCGGCATCCGTCACGGTGACGGTGAAGGGGTCCGCCAGGGGGGTCGTCACCGGCGCGCTCTGGCCGTTGCCGCTGGTCCGGGCGATGATGGCGGCCGGTCCGGCGCTGATGGTGAACCCCGCGCTGGTCGCGGCAAACGTGCCCAGGTTGGTGCTCGCCGCCAAGCGGTAGGTCCCCACCCGGTCCACGCTCAGGTCGGTGAAGGTGGCCCGCCCCGTGGCCCAGTCGATGGCGACCGGGTTGGCGCCGCTCAACGTGGCCCCCTCAGTGCTGGCGGTGGTGAAGGCCGCAGGTGCGTCGGTGGTGAGGGCGACCCCGACCTGCTCCGTGGCCTCGCGGTTGGGGTCGGTGGTCACCGGGTTGCCGAAGCTGTCCCGGACCTCCACCACCGGCTGGGGGCTGAGGGGCTGGCCGGCGACGCCGTTGCCCGGCTGGGTGGTAAAGACCAGTTGGGCCGGTGCGCCCGCGGTCGCCGTCGCGCTGAAGCTGGCCGTCAGCCCGTTGGCGGTCGCCGCCACGGTGTAGGTGCCGGACCGGTTCCCCAGCGTGAGCACGACCTGGGTTTGCCCATCGGAGCCCGTGGTCGCCGTCAGGGTGGCGCCGGTCGCGGCGCCGGCGGCCAGGCTCTGCCCGGTAGCGCCGTTGGGGGCAGCAGCGATGGCGAAGGCGACGGACACACCCGGCAGTGGCTGGCCGCCGGCGTTCAGGACCCGTACGACGAACGGGTCCTGACTCAGCGCCGTCCCCACCAGGCCGTTCGGCTCCAACGGCCGGTTTGGCACCGGGACGCGTTCCAGTTGCGCCGGCACCATGCTCTCCGGGCCGAGGACGGTCACGGAGCCGTCCGCGGTGGTGATGGGCAGCAGCACCCCATCCAGGGAGGCCTTCGTGGACGGGAAGGCCGGTGGCAGGATAAAGCTGAGCGTCGCGGCCCCTGGCGCCTTGCCCCGGAACGTGATGCTACCCAGGGTACACGTGCCGCTGATGGGCTGCGGCGCCGCGAGGTCGGTCCCGCGGGCCAGATGGATACGGCCGTTGGTGTTGTCCACCGCGTGGGTAATCGTGCTGGGAAGGGCGCAGTCGCCGAGGGCAAGCTGTACCCCGGTCGTCGCGGCGTCTACGTCCACGACCTCCAGCAGGCTGGCGTCGAAGCGGAGGAACGCCTCCACACCGTCCACAAGATTGGCGCCGCTGTCAACGACGATGGCGACGTCCACGATTCCGCCCTCGGCGACCGTCGCGGAAGCGGGCACGAGCCGGAGGTCCACGGTGGTGGTTGCGGCCGGCACGATGAAGCTGTCCGTGCTCCCGATGGCAATCCCCCTGGCGGGAACAGGGCCGCCACGCCGCAGGCCCGCCCCATCGTGGAGTTGGAGACCATAGGCGGCCGACCAGGGCACGACGGGCAGCGTCAGAGCCAGGAGCAGGAGGCTGATCATGAAGAGCGCAGGCAAACGGAGGGAACGCGCCACCAGGCCCGCGGCCCCTCGTCGCAGCGTGCCTACGAGCCGCGCCGCCCCGCGGTCACCGCGCTGGGACCAGCTGACGCGTGCCAATGGCTTCTCCTTACTCCAAGCATGCATCGTGCTTCTCCTGTGAGGAAGCGCACCCGTCGCCCGGCTGCCGCGTGGACATCGATTGCCCGTCGGCACTCAGCAGTGTCGCGCAACCCCCTCGCCGATCGGTGTGACGGTGCTCACAACATAGAGAGAAAAATGTCCGCTTGCGCAGCGCGGGCCACCGGCCGCCCCCGGTGGTGTGCCCAGGAACCGGTAGCACGAAGCGGGTACGCGACGCCATCTCATCCCCCGGCCCCTGCCCCGCGCGGGAAGGGGGCAGACGTGCTCCCCTCCTCGCTTTGGGGAGGGGCTGGGAGCGCGGGGAGCAGACACCGCGCATCCCCCAGGGCAGCACGGCGCGGCAGACCTTCGCGCGGTGGCGCGCGCCGGGTAGCCGTATGCCTCGCCAAGAGCCGCTAAAGGTATGGTAACGTCAGAGTTGGTGTTTAGGGACGGGTGCGCCGCTTTGACTGCCACAAACCGGGACATCTCGCCGCTGCCCGACGCTACGGCCGAGAGCGCAGCCGACGACCTGCTTTCGGGCCGGGTGCGGGTTCGGGCGCCGGGGATCCCGTTGCGAGCGCACTCACATATTGGCGCTGATCATGGGTGCTGTAGGGGTATGCGGGTTGGAGCCGATAAACGCCCGGAACAGGCAAACAATACCATCTTTTTGCCGCCGAAGCAAGCACAGCCACGACGGGGGCGCGCGGTTCCTGCGTGGAGGCGCAGCAAGAGGGTGGTGGGGCGGTCAGGGACACGCCGCGATGGGGCAAGGGCAGTGAGCCGGGCAGGGGCGCCGCCCGCTCGGTTTATTCCGCCTGGCGCTCCAGGAGCGCCACGGGGAAGTGGCCGCACAGCGCGGCCAGCGGCAGGCCGGGGGCGCCATCATACTCGCCCACAGCGAGCACTTCCCCGGTCAAGCAGTTCCGGTAGCGCCGGCCTACCTGCTCGTGGGGCAGGGCAAGCCAGGTGTCTTTCCACACACTCTCGCCCTGGGGCGGCTGCTCTACCCCGCCAGTGAGCCGGACCACCAGGCGCGGCGCCACCACCAGGGCTGCCTGGTCGCCCAGGGTCCGGGCAAAGGCCACCACGTGGTCCCGTTTGGTCCCACCCGCCTCCAACGGGAGGTAGGCGCCGCTGGCAAAGAGCTGGTCGTGGGCGCGGCGGAAAGCGAGCGTGCGGTAGGTCAGGTAGAGTTTGATCCGCCCGTCCTGGCCCGTGGCGAGGAGGTCGTGGGCCAGGGCCGTGAGGTCGTCCCCGGCGGCGTCCACCTGGGCCTTCAGGTCGGCCAACAGGGTGCAGCGGTGGGCGTAGTCCACCGGCCTGCGGTTATCGGGGTCTACCAGGCTGAAGTCCCACAGCTCGGTCCCCTGGTAGAGGTCGGGCACGCCGGGCGCGGTGAGCTTCAGCAGCACCTGGGCCAGCGCGTTGCACTGGCCATAGTAGGCCACCCGGCCCTGGAAGGCCCGCAGGTCGTGGAGGAACGGGTCCTCGCCCCCCTCGCCCAGCACCCCCAGCACAAAGTCCCGGACCGCGGCATCGTACTCCTCGTTGGGGTTGACCCAACTGGTGTGGACCTTCGCTTCCCTGGTGGCCTTGAGCATATAGGCGACCATGCGCTCCCGGAAACGGGCCAACTCCTCCGGCCCGACCGGCTCCTGGGGCCAGGCGCCCACCAGGGTCTGGTAGAAGAGGTACTCGTCGTTGCGGTCAGGGGCGGCCTGGCCGTCCACCCTGGTCTTCTTGCGGCGGTTCATCCGGCTCCAGCGGGTGAGCGCGGCCCGCCACTCCCGCGGCAACTCGGCGAGGACGTTGATCCGTGCCCGTACATCCTCGCTGCGCTTGGTGTCGTGGGTGGACGTCGCCAGCAGGGAGTGCGGCCAGCGGCGGCGCCGCTCCGCGTTCTGGCGGTGGAAGGCCGCGACCGATACCCCGAACTGGTCCGGCTCCCCGCCCACCTCGTTCAAGGACACCAGACGGTTATAGACGTAGAACGCCGTATCCTCCACGGCCTTGGCCATCACCGGCCCCGTCACCTGCTGGAGCTTCATCACGAAGTTGCTCAGCGCCTCCCGGTCCTCCTCCCGGAAGTCCTCCACGTTGCGCAGCAGCAGGGTGTCCCGGAGGAAGTCGAAGATAGACTCGGCGGTGCGGGGGTTCCGCTTCTTGGCCTCGGCCACCGCCGCCTCGATGTAGGCCTGATCCCGCCGGGTCACGGAGTCCGGCGAGCCATCGAGGTAGGTGCGGTACACCGGCAGGCAGGCGATCACCTCGCGGAGGGCGAAGGTGAGGCTGTTGAGGGTGAAGTCCCGGTACCAGCGGTTCTTCTCCGAGATGCTGTTGATCTGGTGGGCCAGCATGTTGATCTCGCTGGCGAGGGAGACCAGCATGATCATCTTCTTGGTGGAGTTCACCAGGTTGCGGAGGTCGAGGTGGGCGCCGGTAAAACGGCGGTAGATGGTGTCGAAGGCCCGGCGGTTGCTCCCGTCCACGAAGAGCCCGTTGACCGCGTTGGCGAACTCGTAGCCGGTGGTGCCGTACACCGCCCAGTCCTCGGGTAGCATCTCCCCCTTGCAGAGGATCTTCTCCGCGACCACGTACAGGGGCCACGGGGCAGCCCCGTTGTGCCCCAGGTGCTCGGCGCACCAGGCCGCCACGGCGTCGCCGCTCGGCTCCGGGACGCCCTGGGAAGCCAGGCGGGCCTGGACCTGGTGGCGGAGGTAGCTCTCCTGGAGCTGGCGCAGGTATGCTGCGGGGTTCCACAGGCCGTCCGGGTGGTCGATGCGCAGGCCAGTCACCTTGCCTTCCGTCAGCAGCCGGAAGATAAGCTGGTGGGTCGCCTGGAAGACCTCAGGCTGCTCCACGCGGATGGCCGCCAGGTCGTTCACGTCGAAGAAGCGGCGGTAGTTGATCTCCTCGGTCGCCACCCGCCAGAAGGCCAGGCGGTAGGCCTGCGCATCCAGCAGCGCGTCCAGCAGGTCGAAGCTGCGGGGGTCGCCTGGGGTGCCATTGAAGACCTGCACCGTCTCCGCAATGGCAGCCCGCACCTCCGGGCTGGCCTGGCACAGGGCGGCGATGCGCCGCTTGATGACCTCCTTTTCCCGGTTGCGCTCTGCGATCCGCTCCGGGTCCTGTTCGGTGCGGGGGGGCAGGTAGCTGATGGCCGTCAGGATGCTCTGGAGCTCCTGCACGTGCTCGTGCTCGCTCCCCAGGGCCGCCACCAGGGCATCGAGCCGGTAGCCCAGGATGCTGCTGTAGGCGCGGGGCGCCACCGGCAGCCTGGTCTGGTAGTAGGAGATCCAGAAGGCCCCTTCTTCGTAGACCAGGCGCAGCTTGCCGCTCTCCAGCACCTTGCCGTACTGGTCCTCCAGAATGGGGAGCAGCACCCTGGCGGTAAGCTCGCGCTTGACGGGCTGCCAGTCGATGTCGAAGTAGGAGGCGTAGACCGAGCCGGGGCCGTTCTCCAGCACATCCAGCCACCAGAGGTTGCCGGCGTCGCCGATGCCCATGTGGTTAGGCACCGTGTCCAGCACCAGGCCCATACCGTGCGCTCGCAGCGCCGCACTGAAAGCCTCGAACTCCTCCGCGCTGCCGATGGCCGGGTTGAGCTGGGCGTGGTCGCAGATGTCATAGCCGTGGCTGCTCTCGGCGCGGGCCTTGAGCAGTGGTGACGCGTAGCAGTCGCTGATGCCCAGGTCGGAGAGGTAGGGCACCAGCGCGTGGGCGTCGCGGAAGGTGAAGGAGCGGTTGAACTGGAGGCGGTAGGTGGCGCTGGGAATACGCCGTCCGGCGGCGATCTCCTGGGCGATGGCCGCGACCGTGGCGGCGGGGCGCGTCTCGGTGTCATGGATCACGGCTGCACCTCAGCGATACGGGAGCAGAAGCAGGCCCCAGCCCCTACCCACTCTAGGCTATCCGGCCTGGATGAGGAATCCATGAGTGGTCCATGAGGATTTCATGAAGCCCCACGCGACACCCGCAGCACCGTAGCGCAGGAGCGCTGCCGGTTTACCCGCAAGCATGGCGGTCGGCGGCATAGAGATCCTCATACACTGGTGTGCGTCCCACTGTCAAGCTCCGTGCCGCCGCGCTCCTCCAGCGACCAGGAATGTGCTCCCCTGCCGGGCACCGCGAGCCATCCGCGCCCGCAGACCAGCAGCCCCGACCAGCGCGCCGCATTTCCACCGCTGGGCTTTTCCCGAAGGCAGAAGTTCGGTATCATGGGACGGTCAGCACGGTTCCGGTCCAGAAATGAGGGTGAGCTATGCACCGCTATCGCTACTCACGTTGGGACGGGCTCCGGCAGCTTGACCTTCCGGCCGATGCCCTGCTGGACCAGATAGCCGATGATGTGCTCTTTCACGGCGATGTGGAGCAGGCCCTGCGCAAGCTGCTCCAGCAGGGCGCCCGGGACCGTCGCGGGGAGCGCCTGAACGGGATGCAGGACCTGCTCCGCCAGCTCAAGGCCCGGCGCCAGGAGCTGCTCCAGCAGTACCAGTTGGACGGGCTGTACCAGCGGCTGCGGGAGGACCTGGACCAGGCCATCGCCCAGGAACGGCGGGGCATCCAGCAGCGCCTGGACCAGATGGACCAGGGGCAGGCCGGAGACGAGGGCGCGCCGGGCGACGCCGCGGCGCAGTTCGGCGACCTGCTACGCCAGATCGCGGCCAAGAACCTGTCCTTCCTCGACGCCCTGCCCGACGACCTGGGGGGGCAGGTGCAGGCCCTCCAGGAGTACGATTTCCTGGACCAGGAAGCCCGCGGGCGCTTCCAGCAGGTCCTGGGCGAGCTTCAGCGCGCGGTGCTGGATTCCTTCTTCCAGGACCTCTCCCAGCGCCTCCAGCGCATCACCCCGGAAGAGATGGCCGAGGTCGAGCGCATGGTGCGGGCGTTGAACCGCATGCTGGAGACCCGCATCCAGGGCCGTACGCCGGAGTTCGAGCGCTTCCTGGAAGAATTCGGCCACTACTTCGGCGACACGCCACCCCCAACCCTCGATGCGCTGCTGGAGCAGGTCCAGGAGCACATGGCCCAGATGCAGTCGCTCCTCAACAGCCTGTCCTATGAGCAGCAACGGGCGCTGCGGGACCTGGTGAACCGCCGCCTGCTGAGTCCGGGCCTGGATGAGGCGCTGAGCGCCCTGGCCCAGACCCTGTGGGAGCACTTCTCCCACCGGTACCGAGGGCGCAGCTATGCCTTCAGCGGCACGGACCCCCTCTCCCTGGAGCAGGCCCTGCACCTGATGGAGCGCCTGCACCGCATGGACGAACTGGAGCGACAGTTCGACCGCGTCCGCTTCGGCGCTCCCCCGGAGGAGGTGGACCGGGCCACCCTGCGCGACCTCCTGGGAGATGCGGCGGTCGAGACCCTGGACACCCTGGCGCAGGTGGCCCACCAGTTGGAAGCCGCGGGACTGGTCGAACGGACCGAGCGCGGGGTGGTCCTCACCCCGCGGGGCGTCCGGCAGATCGGGCAGAAGGCGCTGGCAGATATCTTCCGGGGCCTGAAGAAGAGCACCTTCGGGAACCACCGGATGGAAGGGACCGGGCAGGGCTCCGAGGTCGCGGAGGAGACCCGCCCCTACGAGTACGGCCAGCCCTTCTTCCTGCACCTGGAGCGGACGCTCCGCAATGCCCTGGCGCGGGAGTCTGGCGTGCCGGTGCGCCTGGCCCCCCAGGACTTTGAGGTGTACCATACCGAGCGGATGACGCGGACGGCGACGGTGCTCATGCTGGACCTGAGCCGGTCCATGCCCATGCGGGGGAACTTCACCGCGGCCAAGAAAGTGGCCCTGGCCCTCCATCAGCTGATCCGCACGCAGTTCCCACGGGACCACCTCTACCTCGTGGGTTTCTCCGGGTTCGCCCGCGAGGTCAAGAGCGAGGACCTGCCCCGGATCGAGGTCGGGGAGTTTGGGCGCGGCACCAACATGCAGGCAGGGCTGATGGTCGCCCGCAAGCTGCTGTCCCGCCATAAGGGCGGCACCCGCCAGGTCATCATGATCACCGATGGCGAGCCCACGGCCTGCTATGAGCCCAACGGCCAGATCGCTATCGAGTTCCCGCCCAGCGGTCGGGTGCTGCGGGCCACCCTCAGCGAAGTGCAGCGGTGTACGCGGGAGGACATCACCATCAACCTCTTCATGCTGGGGCAGGACTCCCTGTTGCGCGGCTTCGTCGAGCAGCTCGCCCGCAGCAACCGGGGCCGGGTCTTCTTCACCAGCGCCGATCACCTGGGGGAGTACCTGCTGGTGGACTACCTCGCCCACAAGCGCCGCATCATCGGGTAGCGAGCGGGCGCGCCCGACGGCCACCGGCTCCATTAAAGCAAGGCCGCCGGGGCCTGCATCCTTCCTTGACGCCGCACGGGATGAGCGACTAGCATGGATCAGGGTACCTTAGGAAACGTGAAAGATCGCACGATGCTGGGAGGTGCGGGTATGGCGGAGAAGCCGGTGCTCCTAGTCGTGGACCCCCAGAATGACTTTTGCCCGGGCGGCGCGCTGGCGGTGCCCGAGGGCGACCAAGTGGTGCCTGTCCTCAATGAGTACATCCGGCGTTTCCGGGAAGCCGGGCTGCCCATCATCGCCACACGAGACTGGCACCCGGCCCAAACCCGCCACTTCACCAGCGGCGGCGGGGTATGGCCGCCCCACTGCATCCAGGATACACCGGGCGCGGCCTTCCGCTCCGACCTCTACCTCCCGCCGGACACCCCCATCATCAGTAAGGGCACTCATCCCGACGAGGACGCGTACAGCGCGTTCCAGGGCAAAGACAAACAGGGTCGGGACCTGACGACGCTGCTGCGGGAGCTGGGAGTAACCGAGATCTACATCGGCGGCCTGGCGACAGACTACTGCGTTCGCTCCTCCACCCTGGACGCCCTCAAGCAGGGATTCCGGACGACCGTGTTGGAGGATGCGATCCGCGGGGTTGACCTCCAGCCGGAGGACTCCCAGCGCGCCTTGGAGGAGATGGATCGCGCGGGCGCCCGTCGTATCCGCTTGGCCGAGGCCCGGGAGGCCCTTGCCGCGACCCGATAGCCTCGCCCCGGTCCAGAGCAGACGGGCGCTCATCGCGCCGCACATGAAGGCCGGAGCCCCCAGGCGGGGCTCCGGCCTTCATGTGCGGCATCCTGCAACCACGCTCCTGGCCCTCGTCTGGTCGCAAGAGGCACGCCGCAACACGAGATCACGCTTTTCCGGCCAGCCCACGGACCACCTCGGGGGACGCCTCACGGAGAAACGCCTGGGTAGCCGTTTTGAGGTCCCACGCCCCATAAAACGTTCCCAGGTGCTTGCGTACCCCAGGGTCGCTCAAGATGCGCTCGTAGGTAGCGGCATCCTCCATCTCAATCAGGACCGTGATGTTGGCGCGGTGCGCTCCTGGGCCAAGAAAGACGTGGTAGGACCGCACGCCGGGCACGTTCTCGGTCGCCGGTTTGATCTGGTGCAGCAGCAAGTCCCAGAAGTCGAGCACTTCCTCCTCGCTGAGGGAATCCTTCAAGCTAAACGTCCTGAAGAACAAGGTCGTCATCGCTGGCCCTCCTTCTGCCGTTCCCGCCGCGGTTGCCGCTCCAGCACCGCCGCAGGGAGCGACGACCAGGCCGACACGGCCAGCACGTGGAGCGGCGCCCCGGCTCTTCCGAAGCAGGTCAGGTGTGCGGGGTTCCAGGGTATAACGGGGGGTTCCCCCGCTTGTCTAGCGGCGTGTCGCCGCAGCAGGACCGCCGGGGCGGGCGCGACGTCCACGTTGTCCAGCCCGACGCCGGGAGGCGCGCCTTGACAGGCATCCTCGCGCATGGTACGTATAGCGTGCGAGAGAACGTCGGGGTGTGGCGCAGCGGCTAGCGCGCGTGGTTTGGGTCCACGAGGTCGGAGGTTC
>JACQUQ010000172.1 GCA_016210175.1 Chloroflexota bacterium
ACTTTGGGAAGACCAACGCGCACCCCGTCTGGACCAACCCCGCCATCACGGCCTTCCGGGCCGACCTGAACGGAGACCGGCGGGTGAGCATCGTGGACTTCTCCATCGTGGTGAGCCGGTTCGGGAGCACCGGCCCTACGGTGGCGGCCAGCGACGGCAACCCCTTCCCCATGCAGTAGAGGGCTTCTGGAGTCGGCACACATGCCGGAAGGAGGGGGCTCGGTGGCGTGGCGCTGCCGGGCCCCCTGTTCTTGTGGGTGGCTCCGCGGTCCGGGTGGGCTGCCGCCGGGCCTGTCCTTCCGTCGCTCCGGCGTGGGGCGTTGCGGGGGGACAGTGAGCGACGATGACCCTCCATGATCCCACGTGATACGGAATTTTGCTCTCGAAAGAGATTTTTCGTAAGATAGCAGCGCGCTGGCGGAAGTGTGCCGCCCAGCGCATGGGCCAAGCGGAGCGTTGATGCGGCCACGCCACCACGAATAAGGAAGGAGGCTTCCCGTGAAGAGAGCCTTGGTCATTGGCGGCACCGGACCGACCGGCCCGAAGGTGGTCCAGGGCCTGCTGGAGCGCGGCTACGAGGTCACCATCTACCATCGCGGCTACCATGAAACCGATGCGCTCCCCGCGGTGCACCACCATCTCCACGGCGACCCGGACAGCCGCGAGGACCTGGAACGGGACTTCGGCGCCTCAGAGTGGGACCTGGTGTGCTCGATGTACGGCCGCCTCCGCTACGTGGCCGACCTCATGGCCGGCCGCTGCGAGCGCTTCATCGGCATCGGGGGCATCGCTGGCAACGTGGCCCCCGACCTGCTGCCCTTCCCCCAGGGGCGAGCGCTGCCGGTGGGCGAGGACCATCCCCGCTACCGCGAGCGCCTGGCGGGGCGGGAGATCGGCTGGACCGTGGCGGAAACGGAGCGGCGGGTCATGGCCCACCACGCCGCCGGGGACTACGCCGCCACGCTCTTCCGCTACACCGGGCTCTATGGCCCCCGCGAGCCGCGCCAGTGGCTATGGCCTCTGGTGCGCCGGGTGCTGGAGGGGCGGCGTCAGGTCATTGTGCCGGGGGACGGCAACCTGGTGCGCCCGATCTGCTTCACGGAGAACGCCTCCCACCAGATCTTGCTGGCCATCGACCGCAAGGAGGCGGCGGGGCAGGTGTTCAATTCCATCGACCAGAAGACCTTCTTTCTCAACGACATTCTGCGCCTGGTGGCGGAGGAGTTGCACCACGAATGGGAGATCGTGCCCATCAGCCACCCGCTGGCCGAAGACCTGGCAGCGGGGTATGCGGGCGCAAGCTCCCTGCTGGATGCCGCCAAGCTGACCTATGTGCTGGGCTACTGGGACCTGGTGCCCCCTGAGGAGGGGATCCGGCGGACGGTGCGCTGGCTGGTGGAGCACCGCGACGAGGTGGATGAGGAGCAGCTTGCCACTCTGGTGCCGAACCCCTATGCGTATGACCTTGAGGACAAGCTCATCGCTTCCTATAAGGTGTGGCAGGAGGAGGTCACCACAACCATTCCCCGGCCGGAGGTGCGCTCGGCCCTCTCCGCCAACTTCCGCCGGCTGTACCAACCCCGCACCAACGCATAGCCCGGCGGTCCGGGTGCGCTGCGGCTCTCAGGAGTCGGCAGGGTAGGGCAGCCCGCTCGCCCTGAGAGCTGGTGAGGTTTTCGCCTCGCGGCGTTGCCTGAGCCTGTCGAAGGGACGTCGCCGTTTCCTTCGGCTACGCTCAAGACAAGCCTTTCGACGGCTCAAGGAACGGCTCTGGTCGGATTTGTTCACAAGCGCTGAGTTGGTCGAAGGGCGAGCGGGTGTTCCGACCCCCTGTGCCGCCGCGCTGCTAGGGTCGATTTGCGAATGGCGTTGTCTGAGCCTGTCGAAGGCAACGCCCGTTCCTCTCGACAAGCTCAAGGAACGGGTTTGCAAATACGCCCTGGTCCACCGGTCTCCTGCCGCACGGCGCACCCTGTCGGCGTCTCCGACCGCGGTGTTTGCATCCCTGCGCGTGTGCCCGGCGGCGTATCCCCTGGTGTCGCCATCACTATGTGGGGATGCTGGCGTATTGCTGCGTGTGGGCAGCAGCGCCGCCGGGAAGCGCTCCGGTCCTGCCGTGACCGTGCGGTGCCCGACAATGCGGGCCATGTGCCGCGCGTCATCGACCAAGTGTGTCGTACCTCATTGACAAGCGTAGATATCGTAGCATATAACTGCATGGAGTGTGCTTCCACTGACCAAGGACCGGATGGCGAGTGAGCGCACGAGCCATCACCCCGGTGCATCACCTTCGCTTGCTTTTCCTGTGCTCGATCTCCCGGTCTCGCCCCGACGCCCGTCGGTCTACGTCTGGCACCAGGAGTCTCCCATGTCGAAGTCTCACCTGCTCACGCCGTTGCACCCTTCCCTGCTCCCAGGCCGGACTGTCCCCCGTCGGAAGCGCCTGGGAGGGAGGCGACTGGCCGCGGCCCTGCGCCGGGGCCTGCCACCGGTGGTGCGGGTGCTGGCAGCGCTGTTCCTGGTGCTCTCCTCGTTGCCCCTCTCGGTCCTGGTGCCTCCCGCTTCCCTCCTGGCCCCGCAGACGGCCCAGGCCGCCGTCAGCTTTACCGTGAACAGCACCCTCGACGCGGTGGACGCCGCCCCCGGCGACGGCGCCTGTGCGACGGCAACCGGCACGGTTCCCGCCAGCGCCTGCACCCTGCGGGCAGCCATCATGGAAGCCAATGCCCTGCCGGGGGACGACACCATCACCCTGCCCGCGGGCACCTACACCCTGACCATCGCTGGGCAGGACGAGGATGGGACCACAACCGGCGACCTGGATATTACCGACAACCTGACCATCACCGGCGCGGGGGCGGCCAGCACTATTATCCAGGCGTGCGACGCCGGTGCTAACCCTGACTGTACGGGCATTGACCGAGTGTTCCACGTCCTGACCGGTGCCACCGTGACCATCTCCGGCGTGACGATCCGCAAGGGCAATGCCGCCTCAAACAACGGTGGGGGTATCTACAGTAGTGGTATGTTGACGGTCAGCCAGAGCACCATCAGCGGCAACTCGGCCGCCTATGGTGGGGGCATCTCTAATACAGGCGATCTGACGGCCAGCCAGGGCACGATCAGCGGCAACTCGGCCAGCTATGGCGGAGGTATCTACAACACTGGTACGCTGACGGTCAGCCAAAGCACCGTGTCTGGCAACTCCGCTGCCACTTTCACGGGCGGGGGCATCTCCAACCTCGGCTCGCTGACGGTCAGCCAGAGTACCGTGTCTGGCAACTCCGCAGGCACTGACGCTGGCGGCATCTACAACGGGGGCAACCTGACGGTAAATAACAGCACCGTGTCCGGCAACTCCGCAGGCGCCGACGCTGGCGGTATTTACAACAACGACGGCACGGCGACAGTGAGCAACAGCACCATATCCGGCAACGTGGCTGTCTCCTACGGCGGCGGTATCAAGAACGACCGCCCGATAACGGTAGTCAACAGCACGCTCTACGCTAATAGTGCGGCGCAGGGTGCCGGTATTATCAGTGATCATCTACGGGCATCGGCCGCCTTTTCAGGTACCATCGTAGCGGGCAGCATCGGTGGGCCCAACTGCTCTGGCACTATTACGTCCAACGGCTACAACCTGAGCAGCGACGCGACCTGCTCCCTGGCGGGCGCCGGCGATCTGGAGAACACCGACCCCCTGCTTGGCCCCTTGCAGGACAACGGGGGGCCGACCCAGACCCATGCCCTGCTGGTGGGCAGCCCAGCCATTGACGCCGTGCCCACGGCCAATTGCACCGATGCAGATGGCAACCCCCTGACCGTGGACCAGCGCGAGGCTGCGCGGCCGCAGGGCACAGCCTGCGACATCGGGGCCTTTGAGGTCCAGGTGGCGACGGCGCTGGCGTTCACCACCCAGCCGGGCGGCGGCGCGGCGGGCCAGGTGTGGGCGCAGCAGCCGGTGGTGGAGGTGCGGGACGCCTACAACAAGCCGGTGCTGGACGCCACCCTCGATGTGATGCTGGGCATTACCACGGGAACGCCGACGACGGGCGGGCCGGGCGCCCTGACCTGCACCACCAACCCGGTCGCGGCCGTCGGCGGCGTCGCTACGTTTACCGGGTGCGCCATCGCTACGGCGGGAACGGGGTACACCCTGACCGCCAGCGCCAGCGGTTTGACCGCGGCCGTCAGCGCCCCCTTTACCATCGCCGCCACCACCGTTCCGCAAAGCTGCCAGGAGATCCGGACCGCCGACCCCAGCGCGACGGACGGTGAGTACACTATCGCCCCGAACGGGCAGCCGTTCACGGTCTACTGCTACGACATGGCGGGGACGCCCCGCGAGTACCTGACCCTCCTGAACACCGGCGGCTCCTTCAACTTCGGCCAGTACACGGCCGGGGGTGCGTCTGCGGGGACCACCGTGACCACCCACTACACCAGGGTCCGCATTGACCCCGCCACCTTCCTGGTGAACATCGCGGACCAGACCTTCGCCTCCTCCACCGGCAGTCTGCTCCACAGCCCGGACCAGGTGACCTCCATGCCCTACGGTGTGGCAATGGACTGCATCGGGGGGGTACCGCAGGGCCGGGCGAACATCGACCTGCGGGGGACGCCCTTCGCCGTGGTGGATCCTTTCCAGAGCGCAGGCTCCGCGGGAAGTACCACGTTCAGCGCGAACAGCCAGGTGGTAGACCTGACGGGCGGGGGCTTCTGCGGCTGGAACGCGCCGGCGTCAGATCCGGCGCTCTACAACCCCTACAACACGCGCCCATCGGAGGTCAACGGCGGCTTCGTCCTGGACCTGACCTATGTCGGTTTCCTCCCGACGCCGACGCAGCTAGTCTTCGTCACCCAGCCGGGCGGCGGCGCGGCGGGCCAGGTATGGGCGCAGCAGCCGGTGGTGGAGGCGCGGGACGCCAACGGCAACCCGGTCGCCACCGATCCCGACAGCGCCGCCACGGAAACGGTGACGGTGGCCTTCACCGCCGGGACCAACACCGAGGGGGCGACCCTGGGCGGGACGCTCACCGCCCCGATTGATTGGGCGACCGGACGGGCGAGCTTCACCAACCTGAGCGTGGACCTGGTGGGCAGCTACGGGCTGACCGCCAGCACCAACCTGGGCAGCTTCACCGCCGACAGCAGCGCCTTCTCCATCGTTCCCCCCGTTCCTGCCCTCGCCGCGGTGACGACGGGGGAGGGGAACGACGCCACCGCCCTCCTGGGCGAGCAGGTCACCCTTACCGGGGGCAGCTTCGGCAGCCCGGCGGCGGGCGGGCGCAGCACGCCCACCACCAACGTGCGCCTGGGCGGGCCTGCGGGCTTCCCCATCCCCGATGCCGCCATCACCGCGTGGACGGGCACCCAGATCACCTTCTTCCTGCCGGCAGGGGCGCCTGGGGGTGCGCAGCAGGTGGTGGTG
>JACQUQ010000173.1 GCA_016210175.1 Chloroflexota bacterium
GAGGTTGGACAGGGCGATGGCTTCCTCAATACGGTCCACCAGGACCAGCGCCCCGTGCGCCTCCAGGGAGACGCGGATGATGTCCCGGCGCTCCAGGGTCGGCAGCAGGCGTTCCACCTCCCGTTCTACGGCTTCGGCCAGCTCCCGTGCGGTGGTGATGAGCAGGCCCGCGGCCAGCTCATCGTGCTCGGCCTGGGCCAGGAGGTCCAGGGCGCAGGAGGTCGGGTCGGCGCTCTCGTCGGCGATGATCAAGGCCTCGGTCGGCCCCTGGAGGGCGTCGATGCCCACCGTGCCGTAGACCTGCCGCTTCGCCAGGGCCACGAAGAGGTTGCCTGGCCCGCACACTTTGTCCACCCCGGGCACCGACTCCGTGCCGTAGGCCAGCGCGGCGATGGCCTGCGCCCCGCCGAGGCGGAACACCCTATCAACCCCGGCCACCGCGGCCGCGGCCAGGATCACCGGGTTCACCCGCCCCCCTTCCCGCGCGGGCGTACAGAGCACTACCTCCCGCACGCCGGCCACGCGGGCGGGGATGGCGGTCATGAGGACGGTAGAGGGGTAGGCCGCCCGCCCACCGGGCGCGTACACGCCTACCCGGTCCAGGGGGCGCACGATCTGGCCCAGGGCGCCTTCGCCCACGTCTACCCAGGACTCTCGTCGCTGGCGCTCGTGGAAGGCCCGAATGCGCTGCGCCGCGGTCTCCAGGTCGCGGACCAGGCCGGGGTCGGCCGCGGCGCGGGCCGCGGCCACCTCCTCCGGAGACACCTCCAGCGGACCGAGGTCCACCCCATCCAGGCGGCGGGCCAGGTCGCGCAGGGCGGCATCGCCTTCGGTGCGCACCCGTGCCAGGATGCGGGCCACCGCCTGCTCCGGGGTCAGGCCATCGCCGAGGGCTTCCCAGGTGCGGGCCATGACCTCCGGAGGGAGGGTCGCCTCTTCCAGGGGGGGGCGGCTGCGGATGAACTGCTCGGCAGCCGCGTACCCAACAAGTCGCTTCACTCCAGGTAGCCCTCCACAACCTCCGCGGAGATGGCGATAGCCTGCTCCCGGAAGGAATCCACGCGGTCGGGGGTGAGGTAGTCCAGCGCGCGCTCCAAGAGTTCGGGCACCTGCGCCATGATGTGGTCGGCGGCCTCGCTGGCGTAGTAGCGCCCGGCGAACCGGCGGAAGAGGTCCCAGGTGGGCTCTTGGGCCACGATGCCCCGGATGCGGTCCCGCCACGTCACGAGCGTGGGGCCGTCCAGGAAGCCGATGCCGGCGCTGTGATAGCCCAGGAGCAGGCGGTCGATCTCCTCCATGCGGGCGTGCTGGACCCGCTCGCGCCGGTCTATCTCGAACTGGACGATACGGTCCAGGAGGTTGGCGGCGGGGTCCTGGGTCAGGGGCGACTCCCTCCCGAAGCAGGGCCGGTAGACGGTCTCGATCCAGCGCTCATCCACTGCCAGGTGGGTCAGATACCCGGCGACCAGCGCGCGCTGGGCGTCATCCCGCAGGCTCGGACTGGTCAGGTCGGGGTACAGCTGGAAGATGCGGCGCGCCCCGCTCTCCTGCTCCGTGCGTGCCAGGTCGTAGAAGTGGGTCTGCTCCCGCGGCACCTGGAGCATCACGCGGATGTCGGGCGCCGTCGTCCCCAGCAAGAAGCAGCCGAGATGGTCCTGGATGGCGCGGTGCGCCAGCCGTTGCGCGGCGAGTCGAGACGTGGCTAAGTGCCAGCAGATGGGTGGCATGGCCCGCCGCTCCCTTGCGTCATCCCCTACGCGCGGGTCGAGAGGGTATCCCTGGGTTCCCCGGCCAGGTTGAGCGCCACCAGGAGTTGCTCATATGCCACGGACCGCTCCTCAAAGACGTAGTCCGGCGAGAGGACCGTGACGCCGCTGCCGCCCATCTCCCGCAGGTGCTCCACCGCAGTGAGCACGTTCTCGCTGCGCACCACGACCGTCACCGCGTACCAGTCCTGCTCGCTGGAGCGGTGGCTGTACACCTTGGCCACGGTCGGGCCCTGGATGCCGGCGATCTCCGGACGGCGCAGCACGTGCTCGGCCACCGCCTCCGCCGATGCGCCCCGGATGTTTGCGGTGACGCTGCGGAAGCGGCGCGCCCGCAGGCGCGCTTCCATAAGCTCCAGGATGTGCTTGGTGGTCCGCAGCCGCTCCGGGTCCTCCCGCAGCGCCCGGCGGTTCCCGATGAGACAGGCCTGGGCCTTGAGGATGGTCCCGTCCCGCAGCGTCTTCAGCCGGTTCTCCCGCAGGCTGGTCCCGCTCTCGGAGATGTCGGTGATCAGATCCGCAAAGCCCATGGCCGGCGCCGCCTCAATGGCCCCGGTGGACTCCAGCAGGGTGAAGTAGTGCAGTTCCTTGCGGTAGCAGAAGCGGCGGGTGAGGTTGGGGAAGCTGGTGGCGATGCGCAGCTCCCGCCCCCGCTCCTTGAACTCCGCGGCCAGTTCCACCAGGTCGGCTATCGAGGAGACATCGATCCAGGACTCCGGCACCGCGGCGACCAACTCACAGTGGCCGTAGCCCAGGTCCTCCATCAGGACCAGGCAATCGCCGTCGTCCTGGCGGGCCTCGTAGTACTGGTCCAGGCCGGTAATGCCCAGGTGGGCCACGCCGCTCTCCACTTTCTCCGTAATGTCGGCGGCGCGCTGGAACATGACCTGGGCGTTGCGCAGCGCCGGGATGTCGGCCTGGTACTGGCGCGTGTTGCGACGCTCCACCGCCAGGCCGCAGCCCGCCAGGAATGCCAGGGTGGGATCCTCCAGGCGCCCGCGACTAGGAAGGGCCAGGCGCAGCATCGCGCAACACTCCTCCCGGCGTGGGGCCACGGAGCACGCCGGCGCCCAGGCCGGTACGATACTCCTCGACCACCACGCCCGCCTCGCTGATCAGCAGCACCCAGCCGATGCCCCGTTGCTCGGCGCTGCGGATACTCTCGGCCAGGCTGCGGTCTTCGATCTCGACGGTGGCCCGCATGCCGGCGGCGCGCAGCAGGTTGGCCGCCGTGGTCGTCGCACGGTAGGCCCGTTCGGACTCCGGCACCAGCAGGGCGTCCACCAGCGGCGGCCCGACCAGCGGGAGGTCGATATCCTCCGCGGTCAGGGCCTCCTCCAGGTGCTCCAGGGTATAGGCAAAGCCGATGGCGGGCACATCGGTGTGGTCGCCCAGGGAGCGCACCAGGCCATCATAGCGGCCGCCGCCGCCCAGGGGCCGGTCGGGGGGCAGGTCCGGGTGGATGAGGTCGAAGATGACGCCGGTATAGTAGGCCAGGCCTCGCGCCAGCCCCAGGTCCACGGTGATGCGCTTGGGGTCGAGGTCCAGGCGCTCCAGGAGCGCCAGCAGGCGGCGGAGGTCGTCCAGGGGACGCGGACTCAGGCCAAAGCGGAGTGCGATGTCCTCACCCGCGGCCAGCGCCTCATCGGGCGCGGCGCGTACCTGGGCAAGGTCCACCGCGAGGGCCAGGGCCTGCTCTACCCGCTCCGGGTCATCGGCGCGCCGGAGCTTTGCCAGGAAGCGCTGCAAGATCTCATCGGCGTCCCGGCCCCCGTTGCCCTGGACGCCGCCGCTGCTGAGCAGCCCGCGGATGATGGCCCGGGCATCTTGTTCGTCCATCCCGCTCAGGTAGCCCGGCACCTCGGACGGCTCCAGGCCCAGCAGTCCGAACTCAGCCAGGCGCTCCCGGACGCTCGCGAGGCCCTCCGGCCCGCGCCGCAGGGCCTCCAGGTGGCGCACGATGAGCAGGGTCGCCCGCTCTGAGAGGCCCAGGTCCTCCAGCAGCGCCGGGAGCAAGCCGGCGCTGCTAAGCACCAGCTCCCAGGCGTGCAGGCCCAGGGCCTCCAGGCCACGGCAGGCCAGTGCGACCACTTCGGCGTCGGCGCGCCGGCTGGCGGAACCGATAAGCTCGGCCCCTAACTGGGTCTGCTGGCGGTAGGGGGCTTCAGAGCGGAACACCGGGCCGCAGTACTGCCAGCGCACCGGCAGGGACAGGGCATCGGCCCGCTCCAGATACGACCGGATCACGGACGCGGTGAACTCCGGGCGCAGGCTCAGGCGGCGGCCTCCCTGGTCGGTGAGGGCGTACATGCGCGCGGCGACCTCCCCCCCGGACTTGCGCAGATAGAGGTCGGTCTGCTCCAGGATGGGGGTTTCCACGGGCTGGTAGCCATAGGCTTCCAGGAGCGCTTGGAGGCCAAGCCGCAGGTGCTGGGCCAGCGCGTAGTCCCGGCCCAACAGGTCGCGGGTACCGTTAATACGAAGAAAAGGGGGTGTGGGGCTCACGGCTCCTCCAGTCGAATGGCACCCGTATTGTAGCGCAACACCGCGCGCGGTTCAACGGCACCGGTTCTGCGGGTGTGCCCAACTTTTCTCCCAGGGTTGGCGGCGCGGGCCGACCTCACCCCGCCCGCCTGTGGCGGGCTGCCCCGCTCCGAGGCACGGGGAGTGCAAATTGGGGAGCGCGTGCCTGGCAAGGGAGGAGCGGCGTTGCCTGAGCTGGTCGAAGGGGAAGGGGGCCGGGGGGTGAGGTCAGTCTCCATCCCGCCAAACTTCACTCACTTCCGGTCACGCCCGGCTCCGCCATGCTGCCAGGAGGTACTCATGCGGCAGCCGCGGGCGCGTTCACGGTCCCACCACCGTGTGTTACAATCCAGTATGGGCCGTCGTTAGGGATAACCGTGGAGGACGCGATGCAGACCTACGAGCCGGAGCGGCTTTCCATACCTGAGGCACCTGAGGCCGGAGCCGAGGCCGGGACACCCCGGCCCCAGAACAGGGGGCTGCGCCGGATGACCCTGGCGCTCCTGCTGCTGGTGGCGTTGGGCGTCGGTGGGGCTGCGGGCGGACTGGCAGCCCTGCTGCTGGTCGGCGGCCTCGGTGGCGGCCCAGGCGGCGCGGGCCGCCTCGCGGGCGCGGCCCAGGTCACGCTGGTCGAGGATTCCGCCGTGGTGAAGGTGGTCAAACAGGTCAGCCCGGCCGTCGTCACGGTCGTGAGCGATCTCCCGCCCCAGCGGGGCACCTCGGGCCGACTCTTCCGGGAGTCGGCCAGCGGGTCCGGCGTCATCATCGACCGGCGCGGGTACATCATCACCAATGAGCACGTGGTGCGGGAGGGCCAGACCATCTCCGTGATTCTGGCGGATGGCCGCAAGCTGCCGGCGGCGCTGGTGGGCACCGATGACCCCTTCACCGACCTGGCCGTTATCCAGATCTCCGCCGAGAACCTCCCCCTGGCGGAGTTTGGCGATTCCGATGCCCTGATTCCGGGGCAGCGGGTGGTGGCCATCGGTAGCGCCCTGGGGGACTTCCGCAACACGGTGACGATGGGGATCGTGAGCGGGCTGCACCGGACCTGGCGGGGCGAAGGGCGGACCATGGAGGACCTGATCCAGACGGATGCCGCCATTAACCACGGCAACAGCGGCGGTCCCCTGGTCAACGCCCTGGGGCAGATCGTCGGCATCAACACTTCGGTCATCCGGGCGACCCAGGCCGGGGACCCGGTAGAGGGCATCGGCTTTGCCATCCCCAGCAACACCGTGCGCGAGGTCGGCCGCCAGCTCGTCGAGCGGGGCCGGGTCGCCCGCCCGTACCTGGGGGTGTCGCACCAGCAGATCACCCCGGCCCTGGCCTCGCTCTATGGTCTGCCGGTGCGCCACGGCGCGTTTATCTTGCGGGTCAACGCCAACAGCCCGGCCGAGCGTGCCGGCCTGCTGGAAGGGGATATCCTGACGGAGATCGGCGGCGTGCCCATCAACGAAGAGCAGCCCTTCCTGAATGTGCTCATGCGCTTCAGCCCCGACGATAAGGTGGTCCTCACGGTCAACCGGGATGGCAAGGAAGTGCGCCTCGAAGCCCAGTTCATCGAACGGCAGTAACGGAACAGTGCGGGCGCAGGCCCGTTTAGAGTGGTGCAAGGTGGCGCCTGGCCGGTGTGGGTCGGCGGCCCGCCCGTGGGCGCTCGCCGCCCGCTGACCCATCCCGAGGAGGTTGCTGCCCCCATCATGGCCCACC
>JACQUQ010000174.1 GCA_016210175.1 Chloroflexota bacterium
GATGAACCGCTTTCGGCGCATCCTGGTGCGCTGGGACAAGAAACCTGAGCACTATCTGGCCTTCCTGCACTTCGCCTGTGCCCTCATCGCTTTCCGTGCTGCCGGATTATTCGGATAGGCTCTAAGCGCACGCTCCCACCGGCCCTGATGGGCACGCGACCACTGGGGTACGCCACCGCGCAGCGATGGCGCGCTCAGGATGCGTGCTACCCGCGCTGCGGGACCCGCTGGGGGCTGGCGCTGGGCGTCGTCCTTTAGGAAACCGGTTGCCGACGCACGCCGCGCCGCTTGGGACGGTTCGCCTCGGTGAGCGGCTCCCAACTGACCCAGGCCCGGCGCTGCTTGTACTGGATGGTCGCCACGCGGTTCATGCGAATGGCTGCCGCACGCACGCCCGCCGAGAAGCGGCGATATTCCTCCTTGGGGACCGCAATCTTTGCGATCCTGCCCTCCGGGATTTCGCTCAGGAGGGTCTTCAACTCTCCATACTTATCGACCTGGTGCGCTCGTCCTCGACCTCTCGGTATAGCATCCACGATTGCCTCAATCTCGTAAGCCATCGGAAACTCCTTCCACAGATAGCGAGATAGCATCACGGATTATGATAGCTCACCAGGGCAGGAAAGGCAACCGCGGTTGCTCGCAATCCTGCGGCCATAGCACCACTGCGCCGCGTCGAAAAACCCCGCTTAAGGGAAGCGTCCCGTAGCAGGGACGGGCGATTTCGCAGCCGGGAACACCGAGCGGGCCTGAGGCAATCGTCATCACGGCGCGGCACTCCAACACCACGGCACGCGAACAACCCTGCAAGGAGCGAACGAGCGACGTGTCGGACCATCTCCGTGCCGGGTGTCCAACTGCTGACGGCAGAACGCGTGAGCATATCGCCTGGCCGTAATGCCCGGCGATCACGCGCGATCAAGCTGCGGTGCCGATCCTCGCAAGCACGCTCGTCCGTCCCATCCCGTGTCTGCGGAAGGTGTTGCCGCTCGTCGCCATGAGCAGGGGGGAGGACCAGGCAGTCCTCCCCCCGTACCGTGTCTGTGGTCGTGGCTCCGACGTGTGGTGAAGGCCGGGGCGGTATTAGCTATGGCCGCCTACCAGGGCCGGATTGTCGATGGTGGACGCGCGACCCGGCAGCGGCCGCCAGGCCGCCGCCCGCTAGCCCCCCGGCGCGTGCTGCTGGAGGAAGCCGTACACCACGCGGCCCCACTCCTGCGGCATCTCCATCGCGGTGAAGTGCGCGGTGGGGAAGGCCTCGACCCTGGCGTGCTTCATCAGCGCCGCGACCTGGCGGGCCACCGCGGGGCTAGAGAAGCTATCGTGTTCCCCGACGATAATGAGCGTGGGGGCCGTGATCTGGTCGTAGGCGGGACGGCCACCCCCCATGAACGTTTGCATCCGCTTGAGGTACTCCTGTGGGTTATTGGCCAACACGATGTCCCGGTAGCGGGCCAGCACCGTGGTCTCCCGCTGGGCGAACTCCTGGGTAAAGGTATTCCCCGATGCGATGCGCTCGGTGAAGAGCTGCTCCATCCCGCCCTGCTGGACGGCCCGGGTCTGGGCCTCGCGTCGCTGCTGCATCTGCTGCTGCTGCTCCGGAGTGGGCGGCTCGGGGCTCTGGACCCCGTTGGACAGGACGGCCGCCAGGGTGCGGTCGGGGTACGTGGCGGCAAACCCGGCGGCCAGCCCGGCGCCCATGGAATAGCCCACCAGGGCCGCCTGGCGGATATCCAGGTTGTCCAGCAATTGCCGAATATCCTCAATCACGGCCTCGTTGGAGTAGTCCCCATCGAGAACTTCGGTCTTGCCGTGTCCCCGCACGTCAAGGGTCAGCACATCATAGTTTGGGGTCAGAAGCGGGAGATTGAGGTACCATGCTTCGGTATTGTCCCCTGCGCCGTGGATCAGCACCACTGCTGGCCCGCGATTGGCATGGTGTCGCTCGTAGTAGAGGTTCGCACCCTTGACGTGGAGTTGCACGCTACCCTCCCCTGGTGTGATGGGCCCTCCCGACCTGAGTACATACACGGTCCGGGCCGCCTCCGGGACCAGCAGGGGGTACGGCGCAGGACGACCGCATCAGTCTGGCCGTGACCCGGCACGAGTCACGCGGTGCCGGGTGATGACCGAGTATGCCTGGCATCCCCCCTCGTGAACGGCCCGGCAGCCCCCCCAGAATATGCCATACTCTTCAGACGAGAGCAAGCCTTATCCTGCGGTATCAGCGCAAGAAAGCCGCCAGGATCCGGAGTATCCCGCCAGGATTCGACACGCTCAAGGAACGGCGCTGACCGGATTTGCGCACCAGCTCTGCGCTCAACCAGGGAGGAGGGTGGGAGAGGAAACCAGGGGCCAGCCGGTCCACTGGAAGCGGGGAGGTATCCGCGTATGGCGTGGTCAGGCTGCCTTGCGTAGCCGGAGCCGCGCCGCCAGCAGCCGGGCTTCCGGCGCGCCCAGCAGCCAGGCGGCGCCCAGGAAGACCGCGGCGCCCAGGGGCACGCCGCTCAGCACCACCGTTGCCGCCTGCGTGTGGCCGTCCATCCCCAGGAGCGGCGCCAGCGCGCGCAGGCCGACGAGGGCCAGGACCATGAGGGCCGCGGCCCCCAGCGCCCGGCCCGCCGCGGCCAGCACCTCCCGGCCCTGAAGCCCGCCCAGACGCCGCCGCAGGGCCAGGTACAGCCCCAGGAACTCCACGGCGGTCGAGAGGGACAGCCCCAGGGCCAGGCCGGTATGGCCCAGCGGCCCCATCAGCGCCAGGCCGAAGCCCAGGTTCAGCAGCAGCGCCAGGGCGGCAAAGAGGAGGGGCGTCACGGTATCGTGCAGGGCATAAAAGCCCCGCGTGATGACCTCCAGCCCGGCGTAGGCGAACAGCCCCAGCCCCAGGCTGCCGACCGCCAGCGCAGTGGCGCGGGTCGCCTCAGCGTGGAACAGGCCCCGCTGGAACAGCGCGGCCACGATAGGCTCGCCCAGGACCGCCAGACCCAGCCCGGCCGGGATGTTCAGGAACAGCATGAGGCGGGTCCCCAGGGCCAGGGCGTCCCGCAGGCGCTCCCGGCTGTCCTCGGCGGCCATTTCCGCCAGGGTGGGGAACAGCGCGGTGGCGAAGGACATGCCGAAGACCCCCAGGGGCACCATCATCAAGGCCCAGGCGTAGGTCAGCGCGCCCAGGCTCCCCACCTCCAGTTGCGAGGCCAGCACCGTGATCACCACGAAATTGCCGTGGGTCGCGGCCAGGCCCAGCACGCGCGGCCCGGTCAGGCGGGCGACCTGCCGCACACCCGGATGGCGCAGGTCGGCCCGCAGGCGGTAGACCATCCCGTGCCAGCGCAGTCCCGGCAGCTGGACCGCAAGGTGCAGCGCCGAGCCAACGACCACGCCCCAGGCCGGCCCAAACACGCCCAGCGGTCCCGCCAGGCCGATGGCGCCAACGATGATGGCGAGGTTGTACAGCAGCGGGGCGACAGCCGGGAGCAGGTAGTGGTGGCGGGCGTTCAGGATGCCGGTGAGGATGCCGCTGGCGCAGAAGAACACCGGGGAGAGCAGCATGACCCGGGTGAGGTCCACCGTCAGGCGCTGGTATTCGGGCGAAAAGCCGGGTACCATCCAGGGGACCAGCGCGGGGGCGGCAACGAAGGCGAGCACGGCCACCGCCAGGGCCGCCCCGAAGACGAGGTTGAGCACCGAGCTGGCGACCGTCCATGCCTCATCGTCGCGGCCCTGGGTGAGGTATGCCGCGAAGGTCGGTACAAAGGCGCTGCCCATGGCAGCGCCCGCCAACAGTTGGAAGATCAGGTCAGGGATGCGGAAGGCGGCGAAATAGGCGTCCAGGTCCGGCCCGGTGCCGAACGCGGCGCCCAGGGCCATATTGCGGACCAGCCCCAAGACCCGGCTGGCCAGGAACCCTCCGGCCAGGATGATCGCCGCGATACGGACGCCACGCGTAGCTCCCACCATGGTGACGGGTGTGCGCCGTCGTCCTCCTTCCGTCACGTCCTGCTCATTAAGGAATAACGGCCGACGGCGTCCCGCAGCGGCAGCCCCCTTCCGGGGAGGCCACCGGGGTTAGCTCAGCCCCTCAATGGCCTCCAGGCGGTAGCGCATGGTCCCGGCCGGGGCCTGCACCTCGACGACCTCTCCCACGGCGCGGTCCACCAGCGCCCGGCCCAGGGGTGAGGCGACCGAGACTTTGCCCTGACCGATGTTGGCTTCGTTGGAGTGGACCAGGGTGTAGCGCACCTGACGCTCGTCCCCCATGTCCCACAGGACCACGGTCGAGCCGATCCCGGCCCGCGACGTGGAGACGTGCTCCCCCATGACGACCTCGGCGCGCTTGAGGATGGCCTCAAGCTCCCGGATGCGGGCTTCGATGATCCCCTGGCGGTGGCGCGCGGCATCCAGCGGGGCGTTCTCACGGAAGTCCTTGTCGGACATGGCGTGGCGCAGCTCCTCGGCGATCTCCGGCCGCTGCGCGCGCAGGGCTTCCAGCTCCATCTTGATGCTGGCGTAGCCTTCGGCGGTCAGCCGCACCGTTTCCACCGCGACGCTGGCGGCAGCCTTCTCCCGGCTACGGCCCCCAGCCTTGCGGACCCGGATGTGGCTCGCCAGGTTCTCCTCGACGAGGCCGGTCTTGCGGGCAAAGGTGAGGAAGGTCTTGAGGGGGGCGAGGCGGCCCGCCGGGTCGATAGCGGAGGTGCCCAGGCGCTCCGCATAGCGCTCAATATCATAGGGCCGGAGTTCCTGGAGCGATCGCGTGCCGCCGAACCAACGGGCAAAGGCGTTGAGTTCCTGCTGATGGGTGGCCCGGCTTTCGGCTTGCACGGTCACCAGGAACTGAGAGATGGCCTCTACCAGGATGTGATCTTGGCTGTGTTCGCCTGTCATCGTGACTCCTCACCACCTGTGATCTCGTAGCGTTCTGTCCGACGTGGACAGTGGGTGGGGCGCTGCCCGCGGCTAGCGCATACGGGGTTGCGCCGCGTCCCCCGCCGGCGGGGTGAGCACGGGCGCCGATGCGTCTGCGAGCAACTCTTTCCGTGTGAAGATGACGTGGTGCATTTCGTCGCTCAGTTGGCCGGCAGCGATCTTGGCGCGGATCAGGGGGAGGGCCCGGGCCACGACGCGCTGGATGACCTGCTCTTTGTGCTTTATCGTGAGGAGTTGACGTGGATTATAGTAAGCAGTAAAGCGGAAGCTGAGGGCACCCGAGGTTTCGTCGAAGACCTCGAAGGTCTCTTTCCCCTCCAGGACCTGGTAGTTCGCTTCCCGGGTATCGTAGACCAGGTAGCCTTGGTAGCGGTCTACCAGTGGCATATGGTCACTCCTTGGACGCCGCAGCGTTGCTGGGGGCTTGCTCGGCGGGGGGTGGGGTGGCCCGGCCCAGGGGTTTCGCCCCGGACTGGCCCCGGATGTGCAGCGCACGCCCACTCCCAGTATAGTCGACCACCGCCAGGGTTTCCAGTTGGGAGGCGGGCAGCTCATCAGGCCACACCGGAAACTTGGGGCATACCTCCCAGCCCTCGGCCGTTTCCTCGATCTCCACAATGTATAAAGCCCGGATAGTCCGCCACTCCATCACATCGCACACGGCGTGCAGGATGCGGTCACCGGGCAGCGGCAGCGTCACCGCCATATCGGTGGGAAAGTCGAAGAAGCGCCCGTTGCTGGTAATAATGGCGATGCGAGGTGGGTTGGTCGATCGGCTGACATCTACCACTTCGAAGAGGCCGCCCCACCCGGTCGATCCCACCCGGTCTCCTCCGTTCATCACCCGCTCACCCCCGCCTATGGGAGACGGCGCTACGACCTTCCCTCAGGTTGCTGACCACGTCGCCGCTGGCTGCGGGCACACCCTGGCGCTGCCCGCCATCCCCGCCCCCTTAATACTAACGTATCGCTGGCACACCCGCAACTGGGCCGGTATGCCGCACGGAGGAGGTACGACGACGTGGGTTGGCGTCGGCAAGGAGAGAGAAATGTACCGCCCTACCGGGGTGTGCTGCCAAGGAAGAAGGTAGGGGTCCCGTCACGCCGCTCCACCATGCCAGCCGCGCCCGGCCGAAGCCGCGGGGAGCGGCACCAATGCAGCGTGACGCAAGTGCCCCTAAGGGGAATCGAACCCCTGTTTCGACCTTGAAAGGGTCGCGTCCTGGGCCACTAGACGATAGGGGCGCACCGCACTGCTGCTCTCTTCATTATAGCAGAAAGCGCCCGTCGGGGCCAGGGTCAGGCGGCCGCGGGGGTAGGGAGGTGCTGCGAACAGGTCCGCGATGGCGGCGCGCGTTTCCGGCTGGTGGTCTTTCACGACCATGACCATGAGGTAATGCCCGCCCCCATCCAGGATCTGCTGGGCCAACTGCCTCTGCGCCAGCAGCGCAGCTACCGTCGTGACCGTGCCCCGCAGGTCGCGGTCAGCGAGCAGATGGGGCGCAGCGGTCATCTCGTTGGACTTGTCCGCGACCGGGGTCTGACCCAGCATCAGGGTGCTGCGGTGCCGCAGCAGCGAGACCAGATGACACGGCGCTCCCTGGGCGCCTGCGCCGCGCACCTGTTTGCCGTCTCTCGCCTGCCCCAGCAGCCCATCCCCCGCCGGTGCCGCCGCCAGTTCCCGTGCGGCGGCGTAGCGGCCGAGCCGTTCATCCAGCGCACTCACCTCCACCACTCGCAGCGCCCGCCGCAGGGTTGCCTCACTGGGAAGCCGCGGGGGCTGCGGTGCCAGTGCCGCTTGCAGCGTCTCGGTAGGTTCCCGCACCCACTGGGCGATGGCCCGTCCGTGCCGCTGGCCGCACACCAACGCTGCCCCGATGAGGACCAGCAGCAGGCGCCATGGGTGCCGTACCCCACGCCGCTTCCTGGGGTCGGGCACCTCCCGCAGCGCCGCCGCCCATGTCGTATACTGGTCTTCGTCCATCGCGTAGCCTCCTCCCGTCTCCCAACTGGTGGGAGTTTACGCGATGGACATGACTTTGACACCGCCCTGCCGGTGCCGGGTGTGGCCTTGACCCAGGCGGTGCAGCACCGGCAGGGTCGGCGGCTGAAGCGGGTGGACGTGCGAGGGGTGCTGGGGGAAGTGGCGGCGCAGCCCTACATGGTGCAGGTGGAGCGGCAGCATGGGGTACTGCGGGACCGGCTGGCCTGCCTGACGCGCAAGCCCCATGCCTTTGGGAAGGTGGTCGCGACCTGGAGGGCCTGCTTCAGCCTGGCGCTGTTCGAGCACCATTGGGTTCAGCCGCAGGTGGCCTGGCGGGTCCGCTTGGACACGTGGGATGGTCAGCGGCGCTACGACCAGCGGACGCCGGCCATGGCGCTCGGCCTGGCGGATCAGGCGTGGTCCCGGTCCGAGTTCCTCACCCATCCTGTCTATCACGGTATATAGGAGTCACCACCCAGCTTGAGCGGTGGCCAGATATTTACGTTCTCGCAGAGCTCCCGGGGACTCAATCGCCCGATAAAGACCAACGTCGCCTGCAATGCTCTCTCCCCCGAGTGCCCGATCCGTCAGCGACGTGTCCGCGCTACTCACGAGGGAGCCCTCGCGGCCCAATGGTGGTCAGGTAGCTGCGGAAGTTGCGCAGGGTCTCGTCGATGTGGTCCCCGCCGAACTTCTCCAGGACGGCGTCGGCCAGGACGATGCACAGCATGGCCTCGCCCACGACGCCGCCCGCGGGCACCTGGCAGATGTCGCTGCGCTCGTAGTGGGCGTTCACCACCTCGCCGGTAATGAGGTCCACCGAGGGCAGGGGCTTGGGCAGGGTGGCGATGGGCTTGATGAGAAAGCGCACGATAATCGGCTCGCCATCGCTGATGCCGCCCTCGATGCCCCCAGCGTTGTTGCGCATGCGCTGCCAGGGCCGCACCCAGCCCGTCGCGTTGGGCTGCCACTCGTTCATGGGCTTGATCACGTCGTGGACCTGGGAGCCCCGCATCTCGGCCAGGGCGAAGCCAGCGCCGATCTCTACGCCCTTGACTGCGTTGATGCTGACGACGGCCTGGGCGATGCGGGCGCTGAGCTTGCGGTCCCAGCTCACGTGGCTGCCCAGGCCGATGGGCACCCCCGTCGCCACCAGCTCGGAGATGCCTCCCACGGTCTCCCCGGCCTCGCGGGCGTCATCGATGGCCTTGACCATCAGCTCCGTCGCTTCGGGGTCCACGCAGCGCACTGCGGACTCTTCCACCGCCTCCCAGTCTATCGGGTAGGTATACGTCGCCTTGACGCCGCCGATGTTGATGGTGTGGCTGTGGACCTCGATGCCGAAGTACTCCAGGAAGCGGCGGGCCAGCGCCCCGACCGCGACGCGGGCCGCGGTCTCCCGCGCCGAGGAACGCTCCAGCGCGTTGCGCACGTCGTCCTGGTTGTACTTGATGGTGGCGGTGGTGTCGGCGTGGCCGGGGCGCAGGCGGGTGACCTTGTTCAGTTCCCGCTCTATGGGCGTCACGCTCATGACCTCGTGCCAGTTCTCCCAGTCCTTGTTGTCGATGAGCATGGAGATGGGGCTGCCCAGGGTGGAGCCGTGGCGCACGCCGGAGCGGAAGCGGGCCCAGTCGGTCTCGATCTGCTGGCGCTTGCCCCGGCCGTAGCCGCCCTGGCGCCGGGCCAGGTCCTGGCGGATGTACTCCTCGCTGATGGTGATCCCGGCGGGCAGCCCCTCGACGATGGCGGTCAGCCCCGGCCCGTGGGACTCGCCGGCGGTCTGGAAGCGGAATGGCATGGGGTGGTCTCCTTGTGTCTCGCTCGTCACAGGGTCATCAAAAGACCAGGAACAGGAATCAGTCGGTGTCTTACGGGGTCTGCTGCAAGCCCGCATCCCTGGAGCGTATCGGCTCCAAGAAGCGGCGTGGTGCCCTCATCACCAAAGACCACCAGCCGCGTCCGCGTCCGGCCATCCACACGGATTTGCGTCTCTGCTACATCCCGTTCAATGATCCGGCCGTCGGCGGTCTCGAACTCCATCCGGAAGCTCGCCTTTACCCCCAGCCGCTCCAGGACCGCGCGCGGCACCCAGGTGTAGCTGGACCCGGTATCCACTAGGGCTTCGACCTGCTCAAAGCGGGAGACATCGGGGCTGCCGATGGCGATGGGGTAGCGAAAGTCGGACATGTTCGCCCTGTTTCTTTACCTGGCCCTTACAGCAACAAACCCGGTGTGGGCACCAGCCGCCGCTCCCTGGGGTCTACCGTCAGTCCCGCCAACTCCAGGACCACGACGCCGAGGAGAGGCGTGCTGCCCTCTGGCCCGAAGACGCAGAGGGTCGGGACCGTCCGTCCTTCCACCGTGATGCGTACCTCCCCAACCGGATACTCTACCCGACTCCCGTCCGCCAGCTCGAAAGCTTGCTGGCTTACTGGCTCGACTCCGATCTGGCGCAGCAATGAGCCCGGCAGCACCGGCAGGGACGCGCCGGTATCCACGAAGGCATCCACCGTGATGGAGGCGCCCGTGGTAAGGTTCCTCACGATCATGGGTACGGTGAAGGTGCCCACCTTGATCCTTGGGTTGATCAGCGGGTCGTCCGTCCGCCACCACGGTGCCACAGCACACCCCCCTACCCGAACGCTCCCCGTCACGACCCGGTGCTACGGCTCCAGGCTCAACGTCAAGCTTGCGGCCGGGGGCGCGCTGGCAGTAAAGGAGACCTCCATGCCCCGGAGCCGCAGCGCCGGCAGCAGCAGCAGCACCTTCTGGACGTACTGGTACAGGGCGTTGCTGATGGTGTTGATGAGGGACGGCCCGAAGTAGTCCACCTGGCCCGACACGTGGTTGACCGCCAGCGAGACCGCCATGAGGCTGGCCGTGACCGCGGCCGTGGCCTGCGTGCGCTCCTGTACCGTGAGGGTCGCGGGGTCACGCCCCTCCAGGCGCTCGTACAGGTTGTCCAGGGTGACGATCTGCTCTTCTACCAGGCGCTGGATCAGGTACACCGCCTCCGCTTCGGGCAGCTTCGCATGGGAGCCGCCCTGCTCCTTCGTCGTACCCGGTTCGTGTCGCATTACGCTCGCTTCCTCCCCTCATCCTCCTGGTGGAGATACTTGTAAAAGGCAGGGTCGCTGATATGGTAGAGAATATGGCGGAATTCCTCTCCCATATCCAGGAGCAGACCGGAGATCTCTGAGGCGCTTAACTGCTCCTGCGCCAACTTCGGCAACTGCTCATCCAGAAACTTGCGGAAGGACTCCTCAAGATCGGCAAAGGAGTGGGCAAGCGTCCACCCTTCCTGTTCATTCCCCTGATCAAACCTGGCAACTTGCGGGCATCGCGCCAGACGCTCTGCGAGCGCCCTGATAGCATCGGGGTTTTCCAGGATACGCCTGCTCATGACTTTCTCCCAAGAATTTCCTCAATAGCACGAAGCTGCTGCCGAAAATTTTGGATCTCCCGTTCAACCGAGCTGGTATATCCACCAGCCGCCCTGAATGCTTCGAGCTTCCGGAAATGTTCTCCGAGCCGAGCCTCCAAGCTTGCACGGGACCTTTCCAAAGATTCCCTGCCATGCTCAGCACGTTGACGCTCGAACTGTCGGAGTTGCTCCTCGGTAAAGTCGGCAGACAACGGTCCTTCCATACGAGCTTGCCACGCGGAGCCCCTTCGCTTCGCCGGAGTGCAAGCGGTCCGAGAGTGTCCTCACCCCTGGAGCGCCTTGCGCGCCGCCGCGAACATCACCTCGACCGGGGCCGCCATGCCGGTCCACATCCGGAAGGCTTCGGCCCCCTGGTAGATGAGCATGGGCAGCCCGCCCAGGGTGGCGGCCCCGGCCGCGGCCGCCTGCCATAAGAACGGGGTCTGCTCCGGATTATACACCAAATCGCAGTAGAGGACATGGGACGGCAGCAGGACGCCCTCCAGGGGCGACTGTCCCTCGCCATCGCTGTGGCGCATGCCAATGGGCGTGCAGTTGACCACCAGGTCCACCCCCTGGAGCACCTGCGCCAGGGCCGTGGGCGTCCACAGCGCCACCTGGACGCCGGTCCTGCCGCCCGGCCCGGTGGCCTCGTCCCGGTCCACTGCGGCCAGCTCGGCCGCCAGGCGGGAGGCCCGCTCCGGGGAGCGGTTGGTCACGACCAGCGACCAGGCGCCGGCTTCCAGGAGCGCAAAGGCCACCGCGCGGGCCGCGCCACCCGCCCCCAGGAGCAGCGCACGGCGGCCGGCCGGCGCAAACCCCGCGTCATCCCGCAGGGCGCGCAGGAAGCCGGGCGCATCGGTGTTGTACCCCACCAGAGCATCCCCCTGGCGCACGATGGTGTTCACCGCGCCGATGCGGGCCGCGCTGCGGCTCAGCCCGTCCAGCAGGGGAATGACCGTCTCCTTATAGGGGATAGTCACGTTCATCCCCAGGCGATCTGGGCCGCGCAGCGCAGCCACCGCCGCGGGCACCTCCTCCGGCGGGACCTCCCAGGGCTGGTAGCGCAGGTCCAGCCCCAGCGCATCGAGGGCGGCCTGCTGGAACACCGCCGACAGCGAGTGGCGCAACGGGTAGCCAAGGAGTCCAACGTAGCGCATGGGGTGACACCTCCTGGAAAACGCCAGTCACCGGGGCCAGCACCGTACACCGGCAGGGCCTGTCCCGCGACGACGGGCGCCGGTAAGTAGCAGCCGCGGCCTTACCAAGCGACGAACAGCCAGAGACCAACGAGCATGGCCACCGCGCCCGCCACGCGACCGACGACCAGTGCCGCGTCGCTCGGCTCCGCGTTCCGGAACTTCCATCCTTCGCTGAGATACCAACCGAGGCGCGGATTGAAGAGGTATAACAGGCCCAGGGCAATGAAGATCAGCGCGAAGATCTTCGGCACACCGCCTCCTGCGTTCGTGGTTTGGTCGGGGGGCGACCCCTGATCTGAGACGGTTCAGGGCTGCGCCAGGGCGCGGACGCGGGCGACGTTGAACTGGTGCTCGGCGAAGGTCGCGGCGAAGGCGTGGGTGCCGTCGGGGAGCGCCACGAAGTAGCGGTACTCCGTCGCCTGGGGGCGCAGCACCGCCTCGATGGACGCCAGCCCCGGATTGCAGATGGGCGCGGGTGGCAGCCCCGGTACCTGGTAGGTATTATACGGGGACGCGAGCGCAAGGTCGTCAAGGGTCAGGTCGCGCTTCCACCAGCCGAACCGGGCCTGCTGGGTCGGGTCCAGGGCCAGGGCGTACTGCACCGTCGGGTCGGCGGCCAGGGGCAGGCCGTCCCGCAGCCGGTTCAGGAAGACCCCGGCGATCAGGGGCCGCTCTTCGTCCACCGCAGCCTCGCGCTCGACAATGGAGGCGAGGATGAGCGCCTGGTAGAAGGTCAGGCCCTGGGCGGCGGCCTGGGCGCGCAACTCCGACGGCACCTTGCGGTCGAAGGTGGAGAGCAAGAGGTCGATGAAGGCCGCGGCCCCGTAGTCCGGCGGGACCAGATAGGTGTCAGGAAATAAAAAGCCCTCCAGGGTGCTCCCTGGGAGTCGCTCCGCTCGGAGTGCGGGCGAGGCGCCCGCTGCCATGAGGCGCACGAGGTCCGCTTTGGCGGCGACACCGGTGGCCGCGATGATCTCGGCCACCTCCTCGGCGCGACGTCCCTCCGGGATGGTCACCCGCACCAGCCGGTCCCGTCCCTGCTGGAGCGCCAGCGCCAGGGCGCTCACCGTCATCCCCGGACTCAGGCGGTACTGGCCCGGTTTGAGCTGACTGTCTATCCTCAACCACCGGACCGCAGCCCGGAAGGCACGAGGATCAGCCACCAGTCCCTCTTCGGCCAGGAGCACGGCAATCTGCGCCGCCGACAGCCCCGCCGGCACCGAGACCACGCGGGCGGCCCCGCTGGGGTCCGGCGGCGGGCTCCATACCGCGTCGATGGCCCACACCACCATCCAGGGCGACCGCGCGACCACGACGCCAGCACCCAGCAACGCCAGTAGGCCCGGCAGGACCAGGAGCAGGAAGAAGCACGCCAGGAGGCGCCGGGCACGCACTAGCTATCGCTGAAGTCCCAGGTGCGCCGGGCGCGCTCCCGGTCCAGGTAGCCCTGAAGGATGAAGGCCGCGGCCTCGGCGTCGATGCGCTCCCGCCGCTGCTTGCCGCGCACGCCCGCCGCGGCCAGGGCGCGGCCCGCTCCAACGGTGGAGAGCCACTCATCCTGCGTCACGACGGGCATCCTGGTGCGCCGCTGCAACGTCTCCATGAACTCCAGCACCTTCTGGGCCTGGGGGCCGATACTCCCGTCCAGAGACCGGGGCAGCCCTACCACGACCTGCTGTACCTCGAACTCACCGATGATCGCCAGGATGCGCTTGAGGTCCGTGGTCAGGTCCTTGCGCTCAATGACCGTATGGCTGCTCGCGAGCGTTCCCGACGGGTCGCTCATGGCGACGCCGATACGTCGCTCACCGACATCTAAACCCAAAACTCTCATGGGGCTTCCCCTTCTCTTTGATCTCCCGGAGAGGCCAAGTCCTACCCTCCGCCATAGCGCGACACCGTTGCGCGGTCTTCCCCGGTCCGCTCCAGGTCACCGCCGGGGGTGGCCCCGTTACTCCACCGTCACGGCGACATCAATGCGCCACGGAAAGCGCGGGATCCGTGTCGCCCAGAAAGGCCAGAGGTCCACCGTGGGCCGCCCCGCCAGCGGGACCATCTGGGCCAGAATAGTCTGGGATTCCTCCCGCGAGCGCCCGGCCACCGCGGCCTCCAGCACCCCTTCGTCCAGCTTGGGCAGCGCCAGCGTCCGCACCGCGAGATGGAAGGAGACCTCTTCATCGTTCCACTGGTAGGCTTCCAGCGGCTCGAGGTCGAGCCGGTCGGCGGCCAGCGTGTACTTGCCTTCGGAGCGGCTCTCCAGGTGCTGAATAATCGTCTCCTTGACGGTCGCCTCATTGAAGGCGAGGCCGCGGGCCACGCCTTCTAAGGTCAGGTTCACCCGTGGCTTGCCGCCCTCGTTGGCCGGGGACAGCTCCTCAAAGGTTTCTTTGTGCGCCCGGACCACGATGGTCTGCGGATAGATCGATTCGCCCTCTTTGCGCCGTGTCAGGATCTGCGCCTGCGCGTCGGTCTTCAGTTGCTCCAGGAGCTTTTGGCGCAGGTTGGCCCGGTCATCGACCGTGACGTAGGCCCCATCCTTGGTCGTCCCGCCGCTGGTGGGGCTGGTATTCCTGACCTCCAGGCGGCGGTTCAGGTCGGCGTCGGCGAAGCGGGTGATGGCCCCGGTGCCGACGTTCCCAACAGGACCCCGCTGGGCCGCGACGATACCGATCTCCGCCCGGCCGTCCGGCGACGGCGACACCACCACCTGCCCCACCGTGGTGAACTCCACCCCGTTATCGGAGACGACGGTCGCGCCCTGCGGCACCTCCACGCGCTCCGTGGTGCGGTTGGTCAGGAGGACCTTACCGCGAGCGGGGCTGTCCGGCTCCTTGCGGGTGCCGTTGCCCTCCGCCTGGCCGGTGGTGGTCAGGGGAATTTCAATCACCCGTGCCGGCACGCGTAGCTCCGCCGCGCTCGGGAAGAGCAGGGCGCTGCTGGCCGTCACCGCCAGCGCCTCGTCCACCACCTCCGCCGCGGGCACCAGCCGGATGGTGGCGTGCGGCAGGAAGATAACCGCCCCCGTCACCAGGGACGACAGCACCAGCGTCATCACCGTCCAGGGCGCCAGGGCCTGGACCCACTCGCGCAGGCGCTCGCCCGAACTCGGGGGGGCCAGGACGGCCTGCCCCTCCACCGTCTTCCCCAGGGCGCTGGTCGCGCTCCGTACCGAGGAGAAGACCCGCAGGCCCGCCTCGCGTGCCAGCGTCTGGGTCTGGTGGTCATGGGTCACCAGGGCCACGTCCTTGCCCTGGGCCTCGGCGTGGTGGCGCAGCAACCGCAGGTACACCGGGTTGCGGAGCGCCTGCGTGCCCGTCGGGGCGACCAGGATGGCGACCGTATCCGGCACGGCATCCAGGTGGCCCCGGATCGCGGCGATATCATCATGGATGTCCAGTTGGACGAGCCTACTCACCCCACCCTCCCCCACCAGCGCCGCCGACCGAGGACTGAGGGATGGGTGCTCCGCTCCACGCTGCGCTCTGCACTCAGTCCTCAGTCCTGCCGAGGAACTCGGGGACCTTGCTCAGGGCCTCCTGGAGCTTGCCGGCGTCACGTCCCCCGCCCTGGGCCATCTCAGGCCGCCCACCGCCGCGCCCGCCGGTGACTTCCGCCACTTTGCGGACCAGTTCGCCCGCGTGCAGCCGCTTCCCGGCCAAGTCGCGCGTGACCATGGCGAGGAAGTTGGGCCGGTCGTTGTACACCGCGCCCAGGACGATGACGCCGCTGCCCAGGCGGTCCCGCACCAGGTCGGCCATTTCCCGCAGGGCATCCGCATCCGCCGCGGGAACCTGCGCCGCCAGCACTTTCACCCCGTCCACCTGGCGCACCTGTCCCAGGACTTCGGCCACCGTATGGCGGGCCAGTTCCCGTTGCAGGCTCTGTGCCCGCCGCCGCTCCCGGTCCAACTCCGCCAAGAGCCCGCTGAGCGCGTTGGGCAGGTCCGCCGGGGTGGTCTGGAGTTTTTGGGCTAAGCTTTCCAGGACGCTCTGGCGGCTCTGGAACAGTTCCTCCGCACCTCGGCCGGTCACGGCCTCGATCCGGCGCATGCCGGCGCCGATGCTTCCCTCTGAGATAACGAAGCACGCGCCGATCTCGCCAGTGTGGGAGACGTGGGTGCCGCCGCACAACTCTTTGCTAAACGCCGTGGCGGTCGTGTCCGGCCCCTCAATGAGGGGCGCGCCGTCGCTGCCGGCCCGGTGGACCTCGATGATGCGCACCGTCTCGCCATACTTCTCGTCGAAGAAGGCCAGCGCACCCTCGGCCAGGGCCTCCTGGAAGCTGGCGGAGCGGACGTGCACAGGCCAGTCGCGCCGGACCACATCGTTCACCAGGCGCTGCACCCGCTCCAGTTCCTCCCGGCTGGGCGCGCCCACGTGGGAGAAGTCGAAGCGCAGCCGGTCCGGAGCCACCAGGGAGCCGGCCTGCTGCACATGGCCCCCCAGCACCCGGCGCAGGGCCGCGTGTAGCAGGTGGGTAGCGGTGTGGTTGCGCATGGTGTCCCGCCGCCGGGTCTCGTCCACCTGGGCCTGCACCCGCTGGCCGGCGAACACCGCGCCCTCTGCTACCACGCCCCGGTGGACGATAAGGTCCCGCCCGGCGTACTGGGTATCGGTCACCCGCACTACGCCGTGCGTCCCGCCGTAGTCGCCCATGAGGAGGCCGTGGTCGCCCACCTGGCCGCCCCGCTCGGCGTAAAAGGGGGTGCGGTCCAGCACCACTTCCACCTGCTGGCCCTCGTAGGCCGCCTCCACGGGCTGACCGTCTACCGCCAGGTCCAGCACCATGCCCTCGGCGGCCAGCGTGCCATACCCCAGGAACTCCGAGGGCGGGAGATCGACCTCGGCGTAATCCCGCAGCGTCGTGCGCTCCCCCGCGAAGCGGGCAGCGGCGCGTGCCCGCTCCCGCTGCTGGGCCATGGCCGCCTCGAACCCGGCCAGGTCCACACCCAAGCCCTGCTCTCCGGCCACTTCCGCGGTCAGTTCCACGGGGAAGCCGTAGGTGTCGTACAGGCGGAACACCTGCTCGCCGGGGATCTCCAGCGCGCCCCTGGCCTGGGTGTCGGCAATGACCTCCTGGAGCAGGCCCAGGCCATTGCTCAGGGTCTGCCCGAAGCGCTCTTCCTCCAGGTTGATGACGCGCCGCACAAAGGTTTCCTTCTCGAACAGTTCCGGGTACACCCGGCCCATGCGGTGGATGACCGCCTCGGCCACCTGGCCCAGGAACGGTCCCTCCATGCCCAGCAGCCGCCCGTAGCGCACAGCCCGGCGCAGGATGCGGCGCAGCACGTAGCCCCGCCACTCGTTGCTGGGCACCACGCCGTCGGTGATGAGGAAGGCGCAGGTGCGCGCGTGGTCGGCGATAACTCGGAAGGGGAAGCCCCGCTCATCGGGGAAGTAGGGCTTGCCCGCCAGCTCTTCCACCCTGGCGATGATGGGCCGCAGCAGGTCGGTGTCCCAATTGGAGTCCACGCACTGCACCACGGAGGCGATGCGCTCCAGGCCCATGCCGGTGTCAATACTCGGCTTGGGCAGGGGCGTCATGGTCCCGGCGGCGTCCCGGTCGTACTGCATAAAGACCAGGTTCCAGATCTCCAGCCAGCGGTCGCAGTCGCAGGCGCCCACGGCGCACACCGGGGCCTGGCAGCGGAAGGCCTCGCCCCGGTCGTAGTGCAGCTCGCTACACGGGCCGCAGGGGCCGGTGTCGCCCATCGCCCAGAAGTTGTCCTTCTCCCCCAGGCGGATGATGCGCTCCGGGGGGGCACCGGCGATCTCCTGCCAGAGGGCGAAGGCCTCTTCGTCGTCCTGGTAGATAGTAAACCACAAAGGCTCGCGGGGGAGCTTCAGCCGCTCGGTCACAAACTCCCAGGCGAAGCGGATGGCGTCCCGCTTGAAGTAGTCGCCGAAGGAGAAATTGCCCAGCATTTCA
>JACQUQ010000178.1 GCA_016210175.1 Chloroflexota bacterium
AAGCGCAGCATCATGCTCAATCTCAAGCACGACGCCGCGCGGGAGATCTTCTACCGGCTGGCCCAGGATGCCGACGTCATTATGGAGGCGTTTCGTCCGGGGGTCGTGGCGCGGCTGGGCATTGACTATCCCACCATCCGCGCGCGGAACCCCCGGATTATCTACTGCTCCATTTCCGGCTACGGCCAGGGGGGACCGTATGCGCACATCCCCGGCCACGACCTCAACTATATCTCTGTGGCCGGCGCGCTCGGGGGGATTGGGCACCCTGGGGGACCGCCCGTCATCCCCTTCAACCTCATGGCCGACCGCCTGGGCGGCTACGCGGTGGGTCTGGCCATCCTGGCCGCCGTCCTGGCGCGACAGCAGACCGGGGCCGGCCAGTACCTCGACCTCGCCATGACCGATATCGTGACCGGGGCGCTCAACCAGCAGCTCTCCTGGTACTTCGGGGACGGCACTATCCCGGAGCGGGGGAAAATGCGACTGAACGGCGGCGCACCCCACTACAACGTCTACGAGACCGCCGATGGTCAGTATGTGAGCGTGGCCTGCCTGGAGCGCCACTTCTACGACAACCTCTGCCGTGCATTGGGGAGAGCGGACCTGATCCCCTTCTACGATGCCGAGGAGCACTGGCCCGCGGTGTTTGCGGCCTTCCGTGCCGCTTTCCACACCAGGACCCGTGACGAATGGTTCGCCGCGCTGCAAGACCAGGACGTCTGTATTGCCAGGGTCTACCGACTGGACGAGATCGTCGGCGACCCCCAGGTCCAGTACCGGGAGATGATCCTGACCATTGATGACCCTGAGGTAGGGCGGCTGGACCAGGTGGGGATGCCGCTGAAGTTTTCCGAGACCCCCGGCAGCGTCCGGACGCTGGGTCCAGTGCCGGGCCGGGATACCCCGATGATCCTGGAAAGCTTAGGGTACGATGCTGCGACCATCGCGGCGCTGCGCGCCGAGGGAGTCGTGGCGTAGGTGACGGTGAGCACGAGGTACGACATCCACCAAGGAGGTCTCCAGTGAGCGGTACCAGCTTACGAAAGCGGCACGTCCTCCGGCGGCTTGGGACAACCCTGCTCTTGGGGGTAGTGGCCGCGCTGCTTGCCGCCTGCTCCGCGGGGGCGCCGCCCCCGTCCGGGACGACGCCCGTCGATGAAAGCCCCAAGCGCGGCGGCACGCTCAAGGTCGCTCTGCCCTACGACCTGACGCAGTACGACCCGCTCTCCGGCTCGGCCGCGACCCTGGTGCAGCTCAAGAACGCCGTCTGGGCTGGCCTGATCGGGACCGATCAGCAGGACCGGTCCAAGATCGCGAACCAACTGGCCGCGTCCTGGGAGTTCAACAGCGACAAGACCGCGATGAGCTTCAAGCTGCGCCCCAACCTCCAGTGGCACGACGGCAAGCCCCTGACCGCCGACGATGTGGTCTACAGCCTCCTGCGCTACAACGCCCCGCCCAAAGGAGCCAGCACGGGGCGTGGCGCCTGCGCGCGCGGGGCCATGAAGAGCGTGCGCGCTGTGGATGCCCAGACGGTCGAGATTACGCTCCCCGCGCCGTCCAACAGCTTTCTGGCCTGCCTCTCCAGCGGCTTCATCATGATGATGCCCAAGCACATCGTGGAGCCCATCGACCAGGGCACCTACCGCGACCTGGACCCCGAACGCGAGATGATCGGCAGCGGCCCCTTTAAGGTCAAGGCGCACACCACCGATAGCACCTGGGAGCTGGTGCGCAACGACAGCTACTTCCTGGAGGGCCGCCCCTACCTCGACGGCGTGACCGAGTACATCATGCCCGACGCCACCGCCCGGATCGCGGCCCTGCGGACCGGGCAGGTCCATATCCTGCCCACCTTCCCCAGCCTGACCCCCAGCGAGGCCGACGACCTCAAGCGTTCCCTGGGCGATCAGGTGCGGGTAGAGGAATACTACTCGCCGGGGATCGGACGACATACCTACAACATCCTGCGGCCGCCCTTCAACGACCCGAAACTGCGCCAGGCGGTGGAGTTGGCTATCGACCGCTGGGAGATGATCGACGTCATCGGGCAGGGGAAGGGCAAGGTCAGCCACCCCTTCGACTACCAGCCCTGGATCATGCCCTACGAAGAGTGGATCCAGAAGCCGGGCTACCGCAAGGACAAGACCCAGGACCTGGCCGAGGCCCGGCGCCTCATCAAGGAGGGCGGCTGGGAGGGCCTGAACGTCACCTTCACCTACCGCACAGTGGCGGACTACCCCGACCGGGCGCAGCTCCTGGTGGACCAGCTGACCAAGATCGGGCTGAAGGTGACACTGCGGGCGATGGAGTCCCGGGCCGGGTCCGATGCGATGAACAAGGGTGATTACGAGTTCGGGACGGTGGACTCCAACGAGGCCTTCGGCGACCCCGGCGCTTTCACCAGCGTGTATGTCGCTCCCAGCAACAACGTGAGCTCCGGCTGGCAGACCACGCCGGAGTATAAGCAGGCGGCCGAACTGTGGAAGCAGCAGGACCAGGAGTTCGACCTGAACAAGCGGGGCGCGATCCTGCGTCAGGTCGTGGACCTGATGATGCGGGCCGGCTGGATCGGCTGGAACTACCGCCTGGCGACCTTCGCCGCCTGGCGCAGCGAGTTGCGCGGCTATACGACCCCGAACAACCAGAACTCGCAAGATATGTGGGACCAGGTCTGGCTGGCCCAGTAGCGACGGCATAGGTCCGTCACTGAGCGCTGCGTGACTCACGGAGAGAGGAGGGCGGCCCCATGGGGGAGTATATCGTGCGCCGGCTGCTCCTGTTCATCCCCACCCTGTTGGGCCTCACCCTCCTGATCTTCGTCATCCTGCGGATTGTGCCGGGCGACCCGGCCGCCGCCATCCTCAGCGGGGTCTCCGGGGAGCTATCGTACACCCAGGCGGACCTGGACGCACTCCGCGCCCGCCTGGGCCTCGACCGGCCCCTGCCCGTGCAGTACGTCTCCTGGCTGGCCGGTCTGGTGACCCTGGACTGGGGCCGCTCCCTCTACAACAACGAGGAGGTCTTTGCCACTATCCTCAAGCGGTTCCTCCTCAGCATGGAACTGGCGTTGCTGGCCTGGATCATCGCCACCGTCCTGGGCATCTGCGTGGGCATCGTGGGGGCCATCCGCCAGAACACCCTGGCCGACTATGCCAGCCGCATCTTCTCCATTGTGGGCCTGGCGACCCCCACCTTCTGGCTGGGCACCCTGCTGATCCTCTTCCTCTCCCGCGTGGTCAACTGGCTGCCGCCGCCGGGCTTCAAGTACTTCTGGGAAAGCCCGACGGAGAACCTGGCCCAATTGTTCTGGCCCGCCCTGGGGCTGGGGTACTTCCTCAACGCCAGCGTGGGCCGCATGACCCGCACCCAGATGCTCGAAGTGATGCGCCAGGACTACATCCGCACCGCGGTGGCCAAGGGCCTGCGCGAGCGGGCCGTGGTCACGCGCCATGCCCTGAAAAACGCCCTGCTGCCGGTGGTGACTATCAGCGGGATCCAACTGGGCCACCTGCTGGCCGGAACGGTGGTGATGGAGCAGATCTTCAGCCTGCCGGGCATGGGACGCCTGCTCATCGACTCCATCAACCGGCGGGATTTCCCCATGACCCAGGGGGTCATCTTCTCCATCGGGCTGATCTTCGTCACCATGAACCTGATCGTCGATCTCATTTACGGCTGGCTCGACCCGCGTATCCGCTACCGCTAGCGCGGCCGCAGCCAGCGGGAGGAGTGCGACCGCCACCATGCAGGTCCCCGAGGAGCACACCCTCACCTTGCCCGACCGCCTGCGGGCGCGCCGTCCGGGGCCGCTTCGCAAGGTGGCCCATTTCCTGCGGACCCGGCCCCTGGGGGCGCTGGGGGTCGCGCTGATCCTGCTGGTGCTGCTGAGCACGGCCGCGGCGCCGGCGCTCACCGCCAAGAAGCCGGAGGAGGTGTTCCGGCAGCAGGTCCTGCGGCCCCCCAGCGCGGAGTTCCCCCTTGGCACCGACAACCTGGGTCGGGATGTCTTCAGCCGCACGCTCTACGGCGCCCGCATCTCTCTCCTGGTGGGCGTCCTGGTCGCCCTGTTCAGCGTCTCGCTGGGGAGCCTGCTGGGGATCGCCAGCGCCTATGTGGGCCGCAGCTTCGACCTGCTGGTGCAGCGCCTGGTGGACATCCTGATGAGCCTGCCCGGGCTGATCCTGGCGCTGGCCCTGATGGCGGCGCTGGGGCAGTCGCTCCAGAACGTGGTCCTGGCGCTGGTCATCAGCCAGATCCCCTCCAGCATCCGGGTGATCCGCTCGGCCGCGCTGGGGGTGCTCCAGAACCAGTACATCGAGGCGGCGCGGGCGCTGGGTGCGTCGGGGACGCGCGTCGCCCTGGTACACCTGCTGCCGAACGTGGTGCCGCCCATTATCGTGGTGGCCTCCATCGTGCCGGGCGGGGCTATCATTGCGGAAGCGAGCCTGAGCTTCCTGGGCCTGGGGGTGCCCGCCAACGTCCCCACCTGGGGCGGGATGCTGGGGGGGTCGGTGCAGCGGTTCGCCACCTCAGCGCCCTGGATCGTGGTCTTCCCTGGCCTGGCCATCAGCATCACCGTGCTGGGGATCAACCTGCTGGGGGATGCCCTGCGGGATGCCCTCGATCCCCGCCTGCGCGGACGGTAGGCGCTGCCCGGAGCAACGGCCGCGCGGGAGGGCCACGGCATGAGATCGTGGCCTTCCTCGCGCAACCGTAGGTCGCTTGCCGGGATCAGGTGAGCAGGACGGCGATGACGCCCACCAGGAAGATACCATCGAAGACCCCGGCGCCCCCGATGCTCATAGCCTGCGCGCCCATGCGCCGCACCTCCCCCAGGTGGAGCAGGTCGGCGCCGATCAGGGTACCCAGCACGCCGGAGACGTACGCCACGGGCGCGGCATCGCCGCGCGCGATGAGGAGGGCCACCCCCGCGGCCACCAGGGGCGGGAGGAAGGCGGGCATCACGATGCCGACGCCCGGCATGGGGCGGGCCAGCAGGTAGGCGGCCAGGGTGACGATGGCCGTGGCCGCCACGAGGGGGGCCAGGGGGGTCCGGGTGAGGAGGTACAAGGAGAACAGTGTGGGGATGACCGCCCCGCCCAGGTTGACGAAGATGATCTGCTCCTGGACCTGCGGCGGGTAGTAGAACAGGAAGCGGAAGAGGAAGACCTGCCGCGCCTCCCGCACCACGATACGACGGCGGGACACCGGGATATTGACCACGCTCCCCGTCAGGGAGGCCAGGAAGAGCAGGACCCCGGCCTCCGCGGTCAGGCCCAGCCGCTCAAAGGAAATTGCCGCCACCTGGAAGAAGACCGCGAGCAAGAGCACCGGCAGGGCGAGGAGCGCAAGGAAGATGAGCGCTCGACACCCCATCACAGCCCCCCGAATAGCCTTGAAGCCAGAGATCCTCACGCAACCGTCGTATCCATCGCGCTCCCGGTCGCGGTCACACAGGATGACCCGTCAGGACGCGCCGGTTAGGTGAGACCTTCATAGACGGGCTGCTGCGCCGGCGCAGCCCCGAAGCCGGGGAGATCCATTTTCGTGGAGGCGATCGCGTCCAGCGTGATCTTGCCGCTCCGCAGAATCTTGCGGGTAAGCTGCAAGTAGGCGCGGAAGCGGTGGAAGTACTCCGGTCCGACCAGCGCCTCCAGCTCCTTCCGGCCGGCCAGCAGGTTCTCCTCCCAGCGGCGCGCGGTCTTCAGGTAGTTCTCTAGAGGGATCTGGACGATGCGCTTCAACTGGAAGCCCACCCTATCCAGGAAGGACAGCTCCTCCGCGATGGTGCGGTAGTTGCCCGTCAGGCCGTAGATCTCGTGGATGAGCACGTCCCCGCGCTGCATGGTCGCCCCGTGCCGGCTGTTGGTGAAATGGACTTCCTTGTTGAGGAAGACCCCGCCGGGGCGCAGCCAGTCCCACGCCTGGCGGAAGAACTCTTCCAGGTCGTGGAAGTGGACGATCACCTCGTCGGTGAAGATGGCATCGAAGGGCTCGGTCGGCTGGTAGTCCTTCCAGTGCTTTTCAATGACTTGCACATCCGCGCCATAGCGGGCGATGCGCTCGTCTGCGCAGCGCTTCTGGGTCGGCGAGAGGGTCAGTCCCACGCCTCGCACCCCGTACCGCTTGCTGAAGTACGTCAGGGGGCCGGCCCACCCGCAGCCCACGTCCAGCAGGCGCTGGCCGGGCTGGAGGTCCATGATCCGGGCCATGAGGTCGAGCTTGGCCTCCTGGCTCTCCGTGTCGTTGCGGGCGCCCGTCATCCAGAGGTTGCACGAATAGACGTTCCACTCGCCGCCGGTGAGCGTGTAGAAGAACTCCGGAGGCTGCTCATAGTGGACGTTGGTCCGTATCCGGTCCTCCTCCACGGAGTATGACTGGTACAGTAACTGCTCCGGAGCAGGCTGCCAGGTGCGAGACCGGTCTCGGTGCGGCGTCGGAGCGACCACGCGTACCTCCCCTCATCACTGCGCTCCCCAGAAGCGCTTCCCGCGAGAGCGCTGTCCAGCCCCGCTGGGCCGGAGCCATCCTGGGCACCGCAACCGCCACCACTACGGCCGCGCCGGGACTCGGCGCCGCGGACGGCGATCACCGAACAGGACCGAAGACTGAAGATTTGCACCAACTGGGGGTATTGTAACGAGAAAGCAGGGTTTGTCAAGCGTATCTGGGGTTCTCGTGCTTGTCCATTTCGGTGATAAGTGCTGACGAAGAAAACACGACGTGCGCCCTGTGGTTGCTATGTATTACGAGCAATCGCAGGGGGCACGTGGCGCGGTCGCGTGGGAGGCAGGGAGGGCCGAGGATCTGGTTCCTGCCTATGCCATCTCGCTAGGGACCGGGGCCGCCTTGCCGACCCGCTGGCAAGGGTACCACCCAGTGAAGCGTGATTGGGGGTGGGGGTTGAAGAGAACGGGTCGCATGAGGCAAGCTCAGGGTCGTCGTGTCCAGTCCACACGGCGAAGCGAGCCGACCGTATGGACCCGCAGCGCCAATGCTGTCACCACCCGGCCTGCCCTGCCAGAGGCCAGGTCGGACAAGGCAACCTCCGTATCCATAGTAGGAAAGCGCGGCGGTACCGCTGCCTGCGCTGCCGCAAATCCTTCGCTGCCACCAAGGGCACGGTGTTCTTCCGTCTGCGCACGGTGCTGGAGGTGGTGCCCGTGGTGCTGACCCTGCTGTGCCACGGCTGTCCTCTCCAGGCTATTGTTGCTGCTTTTGGGCTGGATGAACGCACGGTTGCCCAGTGGCAGGCCCGAGCGGGACAGCTCTGACGCTGATCACCAGCCTTGTGCAAATGGTGTACCGCGGTCTCCGGGAGTCGCTCGTCGTCCCGCGCCAGCCAGCCAAAACTGCGCTCAATGACCCAGCGCCGCGGCAACAGCACGAAGCCCCGCTTGGTTCCGGGCAACTTGACCACTGCGAGTTGGGTGCCATGCTGCTGGGCTGCCTGCTGTGCCCGCTCGCCGGTGTAGCCCTGGTCCACGTCGGCGATCTCGACCGGCTCGTCCGTCAGTTCCTGCACCTCGGCTGCCAGCGCCGTCACCTGCTCCCGCTCCTGCTCACTGGCGGGCGTCACGGACAGGGCCAGCAGGTGACCCAAGGTGTCCACCGCCAGGTGGACGTTGGAGCCTTTGCGGCGCTTGGCCCCAGCGTAGCCGGCCCGTGCACCGCTTTCCGGCGTGGACGGCACGGTGCGGCTCTCGATATCGATAATGATGGCGCTGGGGTCGGGATCACGGCCCTCGGCCAGCCGCAACAACTGCCGCAGGTCGTGGACCAATGCCTCGAACACCCCGACCTCGCACCAGCGTTGGGCCGGCTGGTACACGGCCGTCCAAGGCGGCAGATCGTTGGGCAACATGCGCCACTGGGTGCCGGTACGGACCAGCCCGCGCAGGACGTTGAACACTTCCCGGAGGGGATACTGCCGCTGGGCAGCATCCTCCCGGGCCAGGGTCAGGTAGGGAGCGACGAGGACCCATTCCTCGTCGCCGACATCGCTCGGATAGGGTTTGCGGGTGCTCATGCTTCCAGGATAACACCCTCACCCTGCTTCATAGTCCATAGCAGGCTCTAGAGAGCCGGGCAGTGCCGGCGGTGCGTGCGGCAAGGGCTTGCGCATCATGGCCTCCCGGTATGCCGGATGCCTTCCCTCACCCGCAACCCTACTCCTCTTTTGACCTGGTGAAAAGGCCCTGGGCCTGCGGCCCTGGCTTGGTCCAACGCGGTGAGATGTGCTATAGTGGGGCCGCAATGTGGCCTCTTCACGCGGTTGCCAGAGGACAGGACCCATGAGCTGTACCTAGGGGAGACGGTAGCTTGTTTGGCGAACGGGAACTGAGCATCTTTACCGGGAATACCCACCCAGCGCTGGCCCAGGCGGTCTGTGACTACCTGGGCATTCCTTTAGGCGCTGCCGAGGTCTTCGAGTTCAGCAACGAGAACATCTTCGTCCGCATCATGGAGAACGTCCGCCACCACGACGTCTTCATCATCCAACCGACGTCTACACCGGTCAATAAGGGTCTGATGGAACTCCTCATCATGATCGATGCGGTCAAGCGGGCCTCCGCCGGGCGGGTCACCGCGGTGATGCCCTACTACGGCTACAGCCGCAGCGATAAGAAGGACCAGCCGCGCGTGCCCATCACCGCCCGCCTGGTGGCCGACCTGCTCACCGTCGCCGGGGCCGACCGCGTCCTCACCATGGACCTGCACGCGCCCCAGATCCAGGGATTCTTCCGCATTCCGGTGGATGAACTGACCGCCCTCTACA
>JACQUQ010000176.1 GCA_016210175.1 Chloroflexota bacterium
CATAACCATCCCCGCCTGGGGGCCAAGACCCTGTTCGCCACCCACTACCACGAACTGACGGCCCTGGCCGAGACCCTGCCCCGCGTCCGCAATTACCACTTCGCCGTCGCTGAGGAAGGCGGCGAGGTGGTCTTTCTCAGGAGGCTGCTACCGGGCGGGGCCGACCGCAGCTACGGCATCCACGTGGCGCGCCTGGCCGGGCTGCCGCCCGCGGTCACCCACCGGGCTGAAGAGATCCTGGCCGAACTGGAGGGCGGAGGGGGCGCCCGGAGGGAGGGCACGCCGCCCCGCGGGCCGCGGCGACGGCGGAACAACGAGGAGGCGACGCAGCTTGCGCTGTTCGGCGCGCCCCACCCGGTGGTCGAGGAGCTATTGGCCCTGGACCTGGAATCCCTGACGCCCCTGGACGCGCTGAACCGCCTGTACGCCCTCCAGCAGCGCGCCCGCAACGGAACATAGGAACTCAATGGAGCAGCACCCGCCCCCTTTCATCAGCAACCGTGACGCCCTGGCGACCAGCCCGCTGCGCCGGGATGCCCTCGCCATCGTGGAGGCCGGCATCGCCAGCGCGCACCCCCGCTCCGTGGTGCCCCGGTGGGTGCGCCGGGAAGACGAGACCCTCCTGGTGGGAGCGGACCGCTATCCCCTGGGGCCGGGGCGGGTCTACGTCATCGGGGGCGGCAAGGCCGCCGGGTCGATGGCCGAGGCCCTGGAGCAGGTCATCGGGCCGGAGCGCATCACCGCGGGGCTGGTGAACATGCTCCCCGGCCCGTGGCGCACCCGCCGCATCCGGCAGCACCCCGCCACTCACCCGGAGCCGGGGCGGGGGAGCGTACACGGCGCCGAGCAGATGCTGGCCCTGACCGCCGACCTGACCCCCGACGACCTGGTGGTCTGCCTCATCTCCGGCGGGGCATCGGCCATGCTGGAGGCCCCCGCCCCCGGCGTGACCCTGCGGGACCAGCAGCGGCTCACCCGCCGCCTGCTGCGCTCGGGCGCTACCATCGCCGAGATCAACACCGTGCGCCGCCACCTGTCCCGGACCAAGGGCGGGCGCCTGGCCCAGCACCTCCAGCCGGCCCACGTGGTCACCCTCCTGATCTCCGACCACATCGGCGGGCGGCTGGAGGTCATCGGCTCCGGGCCGACCCTGCCGGACCCCACGACCTTCGCCGACGCGGTGGCAGTGCTACACCGCTACGGCCTGTGGGAGCGGGCGCCCCGCGCCATCCGGGACCACCTGACCGCGGGGGCCGAGGGCCGCCTCCCGGACACGCCCAAGCCCGGCGACCCCTGCTTCGCCCGCAGCCGCGCCTACGTGCTGGCCGATACGGCCACCGCCGTGGAGGGCATGCGGCAGGCGGCCCGGGCCAGAGGCTTTTCCGATGTCCTCGTCCTGGGCTACCAGATCGCGGGTGAGGCGCGCGAAGCGGCACGGGTACTGGGGCCGGTCCTGAGCCACGCCTACCGGGAACTGGCGCCGGGGGCGTCACGGGCCGTCCTTTTCGGCGGCGAGATGACGGTGACTATCCGGGGACGGGCTGGCCGCGGCGGTCGCGGCCAGGAGTTCGCCGCGGCCCTCCTGCCGGAGATCGCCGGGCTGCGGGAGTGCGTGGTGGCCGCGATGGGCAGCGATGGCGCCGACTACGTGCCCGGTGTCGGAGGGGCGCTGGTGGACGACACCATACAAGAGCGCGCCCAGGCCGCCGGGATCGACCTGGAGGCCGTGCTGGCCGACCACGACACCCTGGAGCTTCACCAGCGACTCGGCTCCCTGGCGCTGATGGTGCCCACCGGCACCAACGTGTGCGACCTCTTCGTGTGCCTGCTGCGCAAAGGGCGAGCATGAGCCGGCTGCGGCCCTGCCTTTCCTTCCGCCACGGAACGGCGTATCATGGTGCTACGAACGACCGCCACCGCTGGCGCCGACTCAGCCCGTGCAGCCCCAACCCGGTGAGGCAGCTATGTCCCTCTTTCACGACGCATCCCACGACGCGGTCCCCGCAGCGGAGCACCCGACCCTGACCTGGGAGGCGCCCCAGGGAACACTACGCATCTGGTCCCACGCCAGCGAGGCGCTGATCCTCGGCCTGACCATTGACCCTGGTTTCGGCGTGCTCTTTCGCCTCAACCGCTACCAGGACGAGTTCCTGCGTATCGCCCGCCGCGCCGATGGCAACGTGCTCCTGGCCGTCGCCGATCCCGGCCGCATCGTGGGCTATATCCTGGTGGAACGGCCGGTCCCCAGGGCCTGGCAACGGCGCATCGTGCAGAGTCGTTGGGAGGACTGCCCGGCCATCTATGAGTTGGGCGCGCTGGAGGTCAGCCGCAACTACCGGCGTTTGCGCATCGCCGAGCGCCTCCTGGAGGTCCTCGTGGCCGACCCGGCGTTTCAGGACAAAATCCTGGTGACGACGGTCATGCGCCGCTACTGGGACCTTGCCGGCACCGGCATGGATGCGTGGCGCTACCGGGCGTCCCTGGTGAACCTCCTGGTCCGCTACGGCTTCCAGGAATATGCGACCGATGATCCCCGGGTCATCACCGAGCCCACCGACGCGCTGCTGGCCCGCATTGGGCCGGCCACCGCGCCGGAATACGTGCAGCAGTTCCATCGCCTGCGGCTGGCCCACACGCCCCCCACGTTATGAGCGGGGAGGAGACCGGGTGTGGCGTGGGCGGCGCGCTGGCCGGTAGAACCAGAACGTAGGGGAGCTTGCTGACGGGTGAGGGACCTCACCCTCTCCCGAGCTCGACTTTATCCATTAGGGCAATAGTTCGATAGGTAGGAAGGAGAAAGGCAGGGACATTTGGCCGTCACCCCACCGCCAAGCAGGGTCCCGTCGTGTGCCACCTGCCTCCTTCCCTACTCCCGGTTCTTGCCGCTTTCCCCCCAGCCGGCAGTGCCCCGGTTGGGGATGCCGCGCTGGTGCTCCTGACAGCTGTTTGGATAAAGTCGAGCTCAGGAGGCGGTGCGGGCCTGGTCCCGCGCCGGGGTCCCGGACCTGGGCGCGCCGCTGCGAGGCGGGAGCAGGGTGCGGTAGAGGGCCAGGAAGAACACGGTCGCGCTGCTCCCAAGATAGAGCCACTGCACCCACGCCTGCCCGGTGCCGCTCCCGTCCAGCAGCCCGTGGAGGGTGGCAAGTACGTAGATGCCGAAGCTCAGGTAGTGGAGGGTGCGCCAGGTGCGATGGCCCAGCCAGGACTTCAGGGCGAAGCTCGCGGTCAGCAGCCCGGCTCCGTAGAGCGCCAGTACGCCCAGCCCCACCGGGACCGGCCGGTATGCGGCGACGAAGGGCACCAGAACCTGGGCCAGACCGAAAGGCTGGCTCCGGTCGAGCAGGAGCGCGGCAGCGTGCAGCCCGGTGAAGCCGAGCGCCAGCCAGGAGGTGTGCTCGTGGAGGGCGAAGCTGCTGGCCCGCGGGGCGACCGGGTCGAACAGCCGGGTGAACACGCCCAGCCCCAGGACCATCGCGGCGGTGAGCAGCAGGTACGCGGTGATACCGGACGCACGGCTCACATACCAGAAGAACGGGGTATCCGCTCCGGTAAGCCCATCGAGCGCGCCTGTAGACCACAGCCACAGCACCGCCGGGGTCAGCGTCCCGGCGATAAAGCCCTGGACCGCAGGACCGAGCCACCAGAGCCGGGGGCGGTCGTGCATCGTTCTCCCTTCCTCTTGCCCTTACCGGGAAAGATAGGCGTCAAAGCCTTCCGTGGTGCGGACCGTGCCATCGCGCTGGACCAGGAGACCGGCCAGGCCGGGGCTGGACTCCAGGGCGCGCTGCCCTGCGGCGGACCCCAGGAGCAGGGCGGCTTTGGCGGCCACCTCCGCGGCAGTGGCGGTTGGCGCCACCACCGTTACGGCGCTGAGGTCGGTGCGAGCGGGCAGGCCGGTGCGGGGGTCGATGAGGTGGTGCTGCCAGCCCTGATCCGTCTGCCAGCGCCGCCGCAGCACCCCTGAGGTCGCGACGCCGCCGGAGCGCAGACAGAGGACCACCAGCGGCCGACCCCGTTCATCGGGGTCGGCGACCTCCACCTCCCACCCATCGCAGCCGGGCGGCGCTCCGGCCACGGCGATGTCGCCGCCCAGGTCGGCCAGGGCCGCGCCGTGCCGGCCCAGCCGCCGCGCCACGGCATCGGCGAGCCACCCCTTGGCAATGCCCCCCAGGTCAAGCCCGACGCCCGGCGGTAGCCGGATGGTGCGCGTGTGCGGGTCCAGGGCCACGTCCCGGTAGCGCCCGGCGAGACGCCCAGCCTCCACCGGGGCGGACGCGGCCCCCTCCTTCAGCGCCGGAAAGCTGCGGTCGTAGCCCGCCGCCAGCAGCACGCCATAGACCGTCGGGTCGAACAGGCCGCCGGTGGCGCGGGCAGACGCCAGGGCCGCGGCCACGATCCGGTAGGTGAGCGGCGAGACCGGCCCGCGCTCGCCCCGGTTGAGGCGCGCGATCTCGCTGGCGGGGTCGAAGCGGCTCAGACGGGCCTCCGCCGTCCGCACGAAGGCCGCTGCCCGCGCCAGGGCGCGTCTTGCGGCGGCCGCGCACTTCGGGGCGGGCCAGAGGCGCAGGTCGATGTCCGTATTCATAGCCGGGAAGGCCCGGTGCGCCATCCGTGGCGCCCGGTCGGTCCGGGGCGCTGGTGTGCTCCGCATGTCAGGACATCCTCGTGCGGGACCGCGGCGCCGTGCGCCGGGCCGTCGGTCGCGGCGCCGCCGGTGCGCGCGGCCCCGCCTGGACCGCTGCCGGTGCGATGGTCGGGGCCGGGGGTGTGGGCGCAGGCGCCGGGTTCGTCGTGACGGCCACGGCCCCAAAGGCCGCCAGCAGCACCGCCAGGCTCAAGCCGGTCACCCGGCGCTTGAGCGCCGCGGCGCGGGGCCGACCGGTCGGTGGACCTTGTGGCGCGGTCTTAGTCGTCATCGTCCTCTCCTCGGAACCGGCGCTCGACGACCACCCGCTTCCCCTTGTGCTCCCGGTCGTCGTCCCACTCCTCGTCATCCTCATCGTCGGGCTCGTCCCAGGCGAAAGCCGGCGCGGCCTCGTCCCAGGGAGCCGCCGGGTCTGCCGGGGCCGGGGCGTCTACCGCTGCGGACCCGTCAGCGGCCCCGCCGGGGAAGCTGCCTGCCTCGGCCGCGACGGGAGACGGCGTCTCCCCCAGGCCAAAGGCGCCCAGGCGAGCGCCAACGCCCAGCACCGCGGCGACCACCACGGCAGTGAGCGCGCCTGCCAGCCAGAGGGACCGTTGCAGCGACATCATCGGACCTCCTTCTCTCTCTGCGTGCCAGGGGTATCCATCACGGTCAGCATACCTCCGGCAGATGGGAAGGCCATGAGTCCAAGATGAGAAGATTCTCATGCAGCTTCCATGCCAGGCTTCCCATTCTGCGGTATGCTGAGAGGGGAGGGCTGGGAAGGTGCGGGTGCTGGTGATAGAAGACGAGCAGCGGCTGGCCCGGATCATCCGCCGGGTGCTGGAGGAGGAGCAGTACGTCGTTGACCTAGCCTTCGACGGCCCCACCGGTGAGGACCTGGCGCGCACGGGAGACTACGACGTCATCATCCTGGACGTGATGCTGCCGGGGCGCGATGGCGTGGCCGTGTGCCGCCGGCTCCGGCAGGACGGGGTGGCGTGCCTGGTGCTGATGCTGACCGCCCGCGACGCGCTTGAGGACCGGGTGCGGGGCCTGGATGCGGGCGCCGACGACTACCTGGTGAAGCCCTTCGCCTTCGCGGAGCTGCTGGCGCGGGTGCGCGCCCTGGGGCGCCGCCGCACCGGGGAGCTGGCCCCCACCACCCTCCAGGCCGATGGGCTGGTGATGGACCTGCTGCGCCATGACGTCACCCGCAACGGCCAGCGCATCGACCTGACGGCCAAGGAGTTCGCGCTGCTGGAGTACCTCCTGCGCCACCAGGGCCAGGTGCTCACCCGCACGCAGATCCTCAACGGCGTCTGGCGCTACGACGCCGACGCCGCCTCGAACGTCGTGGATACCTACGTCCACTACTTGCGGGAGAAAATCGACCGGAACTTCGGGCCCAAGCTGCTCCATACCGTCCGGGGCGTGGGCTACGTCCTGCGGGGGTAGACATGTTCACCCGGGTGCGTGTGTATTTGGCCCTGTGGTATGCGGTCTGTATGGCGATCACTGTGGCCCTGATCGCCGGCGTGGTTGCCCTGCTGGCCGCGGGTGAGGTCCGGGGGGTGGATGACCTGGAGCTGCGGCTCCGGGCCGAGCGGCTGGCCCAAGCGGTTGCCCGCCAGGGCGACCTTCCGGTACACCAGGCTGCCGGCCGCGCCGGGGAGGACGAGGACGACGACGCGGAGCACCGGGAGGAGCGCGGCTTGGAGCGCCTGGAGTACCGGGGCGTCCTGGCCTACGCCATCGCCCCGGATGGGAGCCAGTGGGTGGCCCTCTCCGAAGAGACGGCAGACGGCCTGCCCGACCTGCTGGCCGCGCAGAGCGCCCGCGCCGCCGGTACCGGGCAGTTCAGCGCCCTGGATACTGCGGAGGGACAGCTCCGGCTCTACAGTCTCCCGGTGCAGCGGTCGGGCCGGGTCATCGCCGTGGTTCAGGTCGCCCGCTCCCGGTACTTCGCCGCAGAGACGGTGAGCCGGCTGCTGCTCGTCGTCCTGGGGGCCGGCGCCCTGGGGGTGCTGGTGTCGGGCGCCGCAGGGTACTGGCTGGCAGGACGGGCCATGCAGCCGATTTCCGCCGCGCTCCAGCGCCAGCGCGACTTCGTTGCCGACGCCTCGCACGAACTCCGCACCCCCCTGACGCTGCTGCGGGCCAACGCCGAATACCTCCTGCGCCACCCCGACCGGCCGGTTGCCCAGCACCGCGGCCTGGTGCAGGACATCCTGGACGAGACCGACCGGCTCAGCCGCATGGTCGCCGACCTGCTCACGCTGGCGCGGGCCGACTCCGGCCAACTGGAAATCGTGCGGGCACCCGTGGACCTCGCCGCGCTGACGACCGCGGTGGCGCGCGAGGTGCAGCCCCTGGCGGTGGCAAAAGGGCTGGAGCTCCGCAGCGAGGTGGCCCCGCAGGTCGTGGTCCAGGGTGACCGGGACCGCCTGCGCCAGTTAGTGCTCATCCTGGCGGACAACGCGATCCGGTACACCGACGCCGGAGCGGTCACGCTCCGGGTGACCGGAACCAGAGACCATGCCCTGATCAGTGTGGCCGACACCGGGCCAGGGATTGCGCCGGAGCGCCTGCCCTTGATCTTCGAGCGCTTCTACCGGGCCGATGCGGCCCGTTCCGCCGGCGACGGCGGGGCCGGGCTGGGACTGCCCATCGCCCGCTGGATCGTCGAGGCGCACGGCGGGCGTCTGACCGTCGCCAGCACGCCGGGGCAGGGGACGACCTTCACGGTACGGCTCCCGCGCCCGGCGTCGGCGGAATGACGGAAGCGGTGGTCCCCGCCTGGACTGTTGGGGAACCGAGCGCTGCGCCGGGGAGTCTTGGCGGACGCCAGGGCTCCCCGGCCGCGTCTGTGGGCGGTCGCGCCCCGCTGCTCCTGCAACATGTTGCCGGTCGGCAAAAAGCATAATTGCGAGATATTGCAATAAGCGCGCCCGTCGCGTAGAATAGGGGCTGCGAGGGGAAGGTGAGGCCGCGGGAGGTCAACGGCTGCACGGTGGGACACGTCTCTCTCGGCCCTGGAGGCCCGCTGGAGCCGGAGCGTCCGCCGGGCACAGGGCGGATGCGCCAAGGAGGGTATCATGCTGGAGAGTGGTGTGGTAGCGCTCATCCTCGTGGGGCTGGCCTTGGGGTTGCGCCATGGGATCGACTGGGACCATATTGCCGCCATCACGGATATCACCAGTTCGGTGGTGACCACGGATGAAGCCGATATGGTCCAGTTGGCCGGGGTCGGGGGACCAGGCGCAGCGCTCGCGGTGGCCGTGCCAACCAAGAAGCGAGAAGAGGCCCGCCACGGCTTCTTCCTGGCCACGTTGTATGCCCTGGGCCACGCCAGTATGGTGATCGTGCTCGGCCTGCTGGCTATCTGGACGAGCACCATTCTCCCGGACTGGATCGACCCCCTCATGGAGCGGGTCGTGGGCGTGACGCTGCTGCTCCTGGGCGCGTGGATTTTCTACTCCCTCTGGCGCTATGGGCGGTCCTTCCGGCTGCAAAGTCGGTGGATGCTGGTCTTCTCCCTCGTCAGCCACGGCTGGGCGGCGCTCAAGAGCAAGATCACCGGGCGGCCGGTGGACCATGCGCACGATATCGCGCAGTACGGTCCCAAGACCGCCCTTGGTATCGGGATGATCCACGGCATCGGCGCGGAGACCGGCTCCCAGGCCCTCCTGCTCGCCACTGCCGCCGGGGCGACCACGGCGCTGACCGGCTCCCTCATGCTGCTCTCTTTTACGGTGGGCCTGGTCATCTCTAACTCCCTGGTGGCCGCCTTCTCCGCCTTCGGGTTTGTCTCCTCGTCCGCCAAGCGGAATGTCTATATGGTGGTGGGGATCATCGCCGGGGTGTTCAGCCTGGTGGTCGGCGCCTTCTTCCTGGTCGGGCAGGGCGCGGAGCTGCCGGACTTGCAAGCGGTGCTGGACTTCTTCTTCGGCGCGGCGCCCATCGAGGCGTAGCGTGCTGTCAGCCGTGAACTGATGGGTGCAACTGCCGCCGTGAACGGCGGGCCCGTCCTTCAGGGCGGCGGGGTGGCACCCATCACCGGAGGATTGACCGAGCAGCAGCCCCCCACGCAGCGCGCGGGGAGCCAGCGGTCTGGCACAGGAGACGTGCGGGCTGGCAGGAGCAGGGTGCAAACCCGCCCCCGCCGAGCGTATCCCGCACACCACGGCCGACAGGCTGCCTGGCTCCGGTGGAGGCTTCCTCTCCTTCCCCGAAAGAGCGCACGGCCGGGGGCTGAAGTACCCCGGCCGTGGGAGATGCTCGGTTGCCCGTGGCATGGGCAACGGCGCGTCAGTGTTGATGCGACGGGATGCCGTCCCGGAGATCCTCGGTCTGTGCCCCCTCGCAGCGCACGCAGGTGCCAAAGACCTCCAGGTACGCTCGCGCTACCCGAAACTGGTGCTGCTGCGCTAACAAGGCCCGTAGGTGGTCCAGCACCTCGTCGCCAAAGGGCATGATAGCGCCGCAGCGCTGGCAGACGATGTGATAGTGGGGATCCTCGACCCATTCGTAGTGATCGTGGGCTTCCCCCAGCGTCGTCTTCTGGACCATTCCCAGATTGAGCAGCAGCTCCAGGGTGCGGTAGACCGTCGAGATGTCCGTCGATGGGAAGCGTTCCTGGATGAGGGCGCAGACTTCCTCCGCGCTGAGATGGCGGTCGCTGTGCTGGAGGATATCGAGGATCATCATGCGTTGGGGCGTAATCCGCAACCCCTGCCGGCGCAAGAGGGCGAGGGTGTCAGGGTAATGCGGCATCAGGGTGCTCCTTCTGGAAGAGGCCAAACCCGTGTGACCGGGTTGAGGTCGCATCCTTATGGTAACAAAGCCCTGCCGCTGGCGCAACCGATGCCCACGGAAGGCCGCTGCCCGGAACCTTGCAAGATCGGCACCCCGCCTTCGCGCCGGCGGAGGGGAGCGGGGGAACCCCAGGCGCTCGCGCAGGGCTACGTCAACACGTAGGCAACGATGGGATCGGGAATCCCCTTGACCTCGTACACCTGCCGCTGTGCGTGCGGAAACGCGGCCCGGACCGCCTCATAGGCCGTGTCCGTGACGAGCACCTCCCCCGGCGCAGCCTGGCCCTGGAGCCGGGCGGCGATGTTGACGGCGTCGCCCACCGCCGTATAGTCCTTGGGGCTGGTGGACCCCAGGGTGCCGACGAAGGCGAGCCCGGTGTGGATGCCCACACCCACGCGCAAGCCCTCCGCTCCCGCCAGCCTGGCGTCCAGGCGCGGGAGCGCCATCTGGATTTCCAGGGCCGCGGCGATCGCGCGAGCGATGTGGTCCTCATGTTTGATAGGGACATTGAAAAAGGCCATCACCGCATCGCCCAAGAAGTGGTCCACGATGCCATCGTGGCCGATGACGACCTCCGAGGCCATGCGGAAAAACTCGTCGAGGATCGGGGCGAGGGTTTCGACACCCAGCGTCCGGGTCAGCGTCGTGTACCCCCGGACATCTGCAAACAGGACGGAGATCTCGGAGAGGCGGCCCGCCTCCCAGTGGAACCCTCAGCTATTACAGAGGTTGGGGTTCTTCTCGAACCGGTGTATCCCCAGCAGGTGCCAGATGCGCCCCGGAAGTCCCGTGAGATAGAGCCGCCGTTGCGCCAGCAGCAGCGCGCGCATCACCAGGGCTGCCGGATCACGCCGCCCTTGGAGCGTCGCGAGATGGGTCTGCCCATCCACGACGCAGTAATCGGAGACCTTTGCCGCCCTGGACATCCTGGCGTCCTCCACGCGCGTCTTCTGCGCTCTCCCGCAGTTTGCAGAGCTTGGTCGCCCCACCGACCCGGACCGTCACGGTGCCTGCTCCTCATGGATGACGTGGTCGTCGCCCACGACGATGCGGTTCTTCCCGCCGCGCTTGGCGGCGTACAGCGCCCGGTCTGCGGCGGCCAGCAGCGCGTCGGCGTCCTGGCCGTCCTCGGGATAGCTGGCGACGCCCACGCTGGTGGTGAGCCGGATGGGGTGCTGGGGCGCCAGGGCGATGCGCAGATCCGCCAGCGCCACCCGCACCCGCTCGGCCACGGAGCCGGCCGCGTGCTGGGGAATGCCGGGGAGGATAAGGGCGAACTCCTCACCACCATAGCGCGCGCTGATGTCGGAGCGGCGTACCTCCTGTTGCAGGACGGTGGCCACCTCAGCGAGCACGCGGTCCCCCTGCTGGTGCCCGTAGCGGTCATTGATCACCTTGAAGTCATCCAGGTCCAGGAGCACCAGCGAGACCGGGGTCCCCGCCCGCTGGGCGCGGGCCAACTCCTGCCGCAGGCGCAGATGGAACTCCCGGTGGTTCAGCAGGCCCGTCAGCCCATCCCGCGCGGCCAGGTAGGACATCATGCGGAGGCCCTCTCGATAGGCGGCATACTGGTGTGCCAGCACGCCCATCAGCAGGTAGACGACCACCCCCGCCCCGGCGCTGGAGAAGAGGTCCCAGGGGAAGGTCCCGGTCCGGCTCACGTCCAGAAGCTCGGCAATGGCGAGCCGTACGCCTCCTGCCACGGCGCCCGCCAGCGCATAGCCTCCATAGGTGAGGGCCAGCGCCCCGGCAGTTGGGGGCAGGACGGAGCGGCGCGTCGCCACCACCTTCTGGGCTCCGACCACCAGCAACACTCCCACGGCAACGCTCCCAACGTTGGCCAGGAACCATCCGAATATGCCCAGGGCGGCGTCCCGCAGGGAGGTCGCTTGCTCCAGGCCGTGGAGCATGGTGCCGGCGAGGGCCAGGGCCGCGATGCCGCGGACCAGGAAGCAGACGGCCGGCGACCGTGTGACCGGCTCCGGTGCAGGGGCTCCCGCGCGGTGGTCGGCTGGCATCCGGCCCAGTTCCGTGGGAGTCACCGGCTCTTGCCGCCCCATGCGTCGCCCCCTGCTGAACACCGGTACAACGCATCAAACTATACACTACCGTTCCCCGCGAAGCAAAGAGCACGAACCCTGTCGCAGCGTGTGTACGAGCAATGACGTCATGCCTCGGTGGAGGCCACGCACGAGATCCGGTCGCATGGCGGCCGGGAGCGGCGTTCCCGTGTGGTTGACCTGGTTTGAGGCAGGAGTATAATGAGGCGCGAGGCCAGTGGGACAGCGAGCAGTATCAGCGGAGGGGCTGTGGCGTTCCCCTCAGCCCGCACCTCTGTGCCGAGAGGATGGTACCGCTATGACCCAACAAACATCCGACGTTCAGATCCAGAAGCTCTCCCTGCCACCCTTTGATAACAACTGCTATCTGCTTATCTGCCCGGAGACCCGAGAGAGCATCATCATTGATGCGCCTTCCAGTCCCGATCAGATCGTGGCTGCGGCCCAGGGGACGACCGTGCGCTATATCATCGTGACCCACCGCCACGGCGACCACTGGGGCGCGCTGGCCGACCTCAAGGCCGCCACCGGAGCGCCGGTGGCGTACCACCCCGCCGAGGCCGAGGCCATTCCCGTCCCACCTGACGTGCCCCTGCTTGATGGGGAGGACCTGGCGTTTGGCCGCCAGCAGGCCCGGGTCATCCACACGCCCGGCCACACCCCAGGGAGCATCTGCCTGGTCCTGGGGGGCGTGCTCGTCAGCGGCGATACCCTCTTTCCAGGCGGCCCCGGACGCAGCCGCACGCCGGCCGACCTCCAGCAGATCATCCAGTCGCTCACGGAAAAGCTGTTTGCCTTGCCCGACGCGACCAAGCTGCTGCCGGGCCACGGCATGGACGGCGTCTTGGGGGAGGAGAAGCGGGCCTATGCGGCCTATGCCGCCCGGCCGCACCCTGCCGACCTGCACGGCGACGTGCTGTGGGCCGCTTCCTAATCCTGCATTAGCGTTCTGGCAAGGATGGTCTGATGGATGCCGGCCTGAAGGCCGGGCCTGCAAAGCGTCATCCCAGGCCCGCCGTTTACGGCGGCAGTTCCCCATCAAACCTTTCTGGTAGGGCCACGAGCGCAGATGGGGATCTCCCGCTCGGGCTGAGCTCCCGGCAGAACAGAGGGCGCTGGAAAAAGCAAACCCGGAGGCCTCGAACCTCCGGGTGCCGGTACCGTCTGAACCAAACATCTGGCCGACCGTCAGTGCGGGAAACGCTCAGCGATCCTGCCCGTCTCCTCCGGGGCCGCGAATGATGCGGATGTGCCGGAACCAGACGACCATTTCCGCCACGGCGCCACCAGTGGCGGTGGCGCCGGCATCACGCGGCAGGGGGAGCGTCGGTCCTGCCGTGGGCCTGCGACGCCAGAGCAGCGGGGACGGCACGGCCGGGGCTGCCCGCAGCAGCCGGCGTGCGGCGGCCCGAATGCCCCACTCCAGCGCCTTGCCGGCGGCCAGGGCGGCCACGCCTTTCCATACCGCGGGCGGCACCGCCTGCGGCAGGCGGGCCAGCCGTTGCTCCGCAGGCACCGCCGGGAGGTTGGTTGCCAGCGCCGCGCCGCAGCGTCGGCAGTAGTTGTCCCCGACACTGCACCACAGCCCGCAACGCCCACAGATCACGCCAGAGCCTCCTGCATACCCCTATGCCATCGGGCCAGATCCGCACCAGTGCCGCACGATGCGCCCGAGCTGCGCCTATTGTACCACGGCGGTGCGCACGAGGAAAGCGGGTCGCCCGGCGGCCCGGCGGGAGTGCGCTCCGGCGCCGGCGGAATGCTCGGTGGCATTGGTGGAGCGGTGCGGTCCTGGAGGTCATGCGCTCCGGAGCGTGGTACCCTCCCAGAAGCGCACCGCAGACTGGCGTTCCTCTTCCCATACCAACTCGACCACCGAGTTCCGGAACTCCCGCACGACACCGCAGTGCTTGCAGACACCACGGCTGATGGCCCCGCCCGGGCTCTCGATCACCCAGTGGTGGACACAGGTCGCGGCGGGGACCGCGGTGCTGTGGACCGTTGCCATGGACAATGCCATGGAAGCCTCCTTCCTGCATGCCGACGTACCCGGCGCGAACCACCGGTATTGGCATGCTCCGTCCCGTCCAGCTTACCGGGCGGAGGGCAGTTTGTCAAGTATCTACTGTAAAAATAGGATTACTTGACGAAAACCCGGAGGGAGCGTAGAATGAGGGCGGTCTCCCACGCGGGCCTCCTGGTGTCCGTGCGGCGCGACCACCCCGGTAGGTCGGACGTCCTGCATGCTGAGACCAGATCGGGCCTGGCTGCGGTAGTATGTGATAGAATGAGCAAGCAGGGCGGCAGCCGCCAGACGGCTCGGCAGCGTGACCGACCCAACGAGAAGGAGTGAGCAGCGTGACCCAGACCCTCGGTACCCCGACGGAAGCAGCCATTATCGAGGCCCTGCGCAAGGTCAAAGACCCAGAGCTAGGGCGGGACGTCATCTCCCTGGGCATGATCCGGGACCTGAGTATCCAGGACGGGGGCAAAGTCAGCCTGACCCTGGTGCTGACCACCCCGGCCTGTCCGGTGCGGGAGGGCTTCCAGGAGGCCGTACGGCAGGCGGTCCACCAGGTGCCCGGTGTGACGGAGGCCACGGTCAAGATGGATGCCCAGGTGCGCGGCGCGGCCGGCCAGCAGGCCACCGAGCTGGCGCCGGGCGTGCGCAACTTCATCGCCGTCGCCAGCGGCAAGGGCGGCGTCGGCAAATCGACCGTCTCGGTGAACCTGGCGGTGGCGCTTGCCCAGGCGGGCGCCAAGGTCGGCCTCCTGGACGCCGACATCTACGGCCCGAACATCCCGCTGATGATGGGCGTCCAGAGCATGGTGCAGCCCAAGACGGGCGACCGGGGCCTGGTGCCGGTGATGAACTACGGCATCAAGATGATCTCGATGGGCTTCTTCATCCCCGAGGGCCAGGCGGTGGTCTGGCGCGGGCCGATGATCCACGGCGCCATCCAGCAGTTGCTGCGGGACGTCGATTGGGGCGAGTTGGATTACATGGTGGTGGACCTGCCGCCCGGCACCGGTGATGCCTCCCTGAGCCTGGCCCAGGTAGTGCCCCTGACCGGGGCGGTCCTGGTCATCACGCCCCAGGACGTGGCTATGCAGGACGGCGCCAAGGCCATTAGCATGTTCCGGAAGCTCAACGTCCCCATCCTGGGCCTGGTGGAGAACATGAGCTACCTGCTGTGCCCCCACTGCCAGGAGGAGATCGACCTCTTCGGGCGGGGTGGCGGCCAGGCGGCCGCGCGCAAGTATGACTTGGAGTTCCTGGGCGCGGTCCCCCTCGACCCGCAGGTGCGTATCGGCGGCGACAGCGGCAAGCCCGTGACCATCACCCATCCCGACTCGGTGGTGGCGACCCGGCTCCGGGAGATCGCCAGCCAGGTGGCGGCCAAGGTCAGCATCCGCAACCTGGGCGACGACCAGGCTGCCCCGGTGATGACCTTCGGCGCCCCGCGCCCGCAGTAACCGCGGCAGCAGACCCGAAAGGCTGGAAACCGAAGGCCCTCCCCTGGGTGCATGGGCAGCGACATGCGCTGCCTGGCACCGGAGGAGGGCTTTCGCCATGGTGTCCCCTGCCTGCTTCGGCTCGGTCAGGACCAGGAGGCCGCTGCGGAGGAGGAGCGAACCCTTCGGCAGGCTGGTCCTGAGGTATTGAAGGGCTCAGGGCAGGCCCTGGTGTTCGCCCTGGGGGGAGGGTGGGGCGAATACCAGATTCGCCCCGACTGTTCTGTCAGCCGTGAACTGATGGGTGCGACTGCCGCCGTGAACGGCGG
>JACQUQ010000191.1 GCA_016210175.1 Chloroflexota bacterium
ATGCTCACCCGCCGGTCTCCGTTCAGGTCGGCCCGGAAGGCCGTGATGGCGGGGTTGGTCCAGACGGGGTGCGCGTTGGTCTTCCCAAAGTGGGTCACGATGAGCGAGAAATCGGCAATGGACACCCGCCCATCCCCGTTGGTATCCCCTGCCAGGGTGACGTTGAAAGAGACCCCGATGACGGCGGAGGCCAGTCCCGGCGCGGTGGCCCACAGGATGAAGCCTGCCATAGGCTGGTCAATCGTGCAGCCCGAGAAGACCGCCACCCCGTTCACCACCACCGCACGCGTGACCCCCTCGACGGTCTGGTCACAGATGAGGGACGGGGGCACGGTGGTCCCCCCGGACCCCACGGTCAAGGTCAGCGTGACCTCGGTGCTGTTGTCGCTGGTGCGCGTGTTCCCCTGGGCGTCCTTGATGGCGACCACCGGCTGCACCCCCAGAATGTAGCCCGCCGCTCCCCGCACCGGCTGCGCCGTGAACACCAGCCGGTAGCTGCTCACCTCCACCTGCCCGCCGCGCAACGTGGCCGCCACCTCCTGCCCCTGGTAGGCCGCTACCACCCCCGCCAGGTCGAAGTCCAGGGCGTGGGACCCCTCCGTCAGCCCCTGAAGCGTGATGGTCGCCAGCAGGATGGACCCACTGGGCGCCGGCTGGCTCGTGCTGCGCCCCGCCGCGAACTCGATGACGCCCGTCGTGGGGTCCGCCCAACTCGCCAGCACCTGCCCAAAGTCCGGACCGGGTACCAACTGCACCCCGGCGGCCGCGGGGTCGCCATCCACCACCTGGAGAGCCGTCGGGTCGTAGGTGAGGCGCACCTGCACCCCGTCCAGGGGCTGGCCGGCCTCCACCCGGATGGCGACGTCCATGGGATCGGCACCGACGTTGGTGCGCAGCGTCTCCGGGCTGAGGCGGATGAGCACTGACACCGCCGTGGCCGTGAACGGTACTTCTTCGCCTTCGTCCAGGGTGTCCCCGTCGCCATTGAGGTCGCTGCGGGCCGCCACGGTGTAGCTGCCCGGCTGGTCGCCCAGGGTGAAGCGCACCGCCGCCGTGCCATCGCCGTTGGTGGTGGTGTCCAGGATCTCCAGGGCCTGGCCGGTGGCCCCCGCCGGTGCAGAGACGACCGCCCAGGAGACCGGATGCCCGGTGACAGGGCCGTTGACATCGTTGACCTGGACCACGAAGGGGAAGGGCAGGGGCAAGGTGGTGCCGCCCGTCTGGCCGTCGCCGCTGACCGGGAACATGCTCTTGGGGGACACAGTAGGCGGGGGACTGCCAGCGCTACCACCGCCTTCGCTACCGCCACCGGGAGGACCAGACACCGGTATCGGTGCTCCGAACTCGAAAGCTCCACTATCACACGCGGCGGCGCCGTCGCTGTTGCCGTCAAATGGTCGCAGCGCGCCCCGCTGGTCCGCGGTCAGGGGATTGCCCGCTGCATCGGTACATGCGGCCAGGGGCACGGCGTCAATGGCCGGGCTGCCCGCCAGCAGGGCATGGGTGAAAGTGGGCCCGCCGTTGTCCTGCAAGGGGCCGAGTAGGGGGTCCGTGTTGAGCAGGTCGGTCCCGCCCGCAGTAAAGCAGGAGGCGTCGCTGCTCAGGTTGTAGCCGTTGGACGTGAAGGCCACGGAAGCGTAGCAGTTGTTGTAGGTGGTGGCGGTGTTGCCCGCGATGATGCTGTTCCTGAGTGTCAGTGTGCCGGTGTTGGCAATGCCCCCGCCGTAATGATCGGAGGAGTTGCCGCTGATAGCACTCTGGCTTACCGTCAGCGTGCCCTCGTTGAGGATGCCCCCGCCGGAGGTGGCGTAGTTACCGCTGAAGGTGCTGTTGCTGATCACCAGCGTGCCACTGTTGTAGACGCCCCCGCCGTCCCCTGAGGCCGAGTTGACGCTGATGGTGCTCTGGTTCACCGTGGCCGTGCCGCTGTTGCCGTTGGTGATGCCCCCACCGCCGGTGGCGGAGTTGCCACTAATGGTACTCTGGCTGACCGTCAGCGTGCCCCAGTGGTTGGAGATGCCCCCGCCACTGAATGCGGAGTTGGCGCTGATGGTGCTGTTGACCACCGTGAGCGTGCCGAGGCTGGTCTGGTAGATGCCCCCACCGTAAGATGAGGCGGAGTTGCCGCTGAGGGTGCTGCTGCTGACCGTGGCTGTGCCCCACGAGGTGAGGATGCCCCCACCCTCATCAGAGGAGTTGTCGCTGATAGTGCTCTGGCTGACCGTCAGCGTGTCCTCGTTGTAAACGCCCCCGCCGGATACTGCGGCGGAGTTGTCGCTGATAGTGCTCTGGCTGACCGTCAGCGTGCCCGCGTTGTAGACGCCCCCGCCCCATGAGGCAGTATTGCCCTTCCGAACGGTTACGCCGGAGACGGTTACCTCTGCGCCGCTCAGGACGTGGAACACCCGGTCAATCCCGGTGCAGGTGGGGTCGGCGTCGGCGTCGCACGCCTGGATGATAGTGCTGGCTGCGCCCGCGCCCTCCAGGGTGAGGTTCCCGGTGATGTCCAGGTCGCCGTCCGCAGCGTCGTCCGGCGTGGCATCGGGGGCAATGGCGAGGGTGTAGGTGCCTACGGGCAGGGTGATGGTGTCGTCGCCGGGGGAGGCGTTGGCCTCCATGATGGCCGCCCGCAGGGTACACTCCCCATTGCCCGGAGCGGTCTCACAGATGCCGTCGCCGGGGGTGGCGTCCCACCAGTCGAGGGTGCTGTTCACGATGAAGGAGGCTGCCTGGGCGACCGGGGGAGCCACCGACGCGGCGGGTGGGACAAGCACCGACAGGGGCAACGAGGAGAGGACCAGGACCAGTGCCGCCAGGACCCGCAGGGCTGGTCCCAGGACCCGGCGCCGGACCGGGCCCAGGCGCACCGGGCCTGGGTGTCGTCCCCAGGCGAGCGCCCGCCGCACGGGCCTGTCCATACGCTGAAGCGCGATACGCCTACGCTCTGCCATAGCAGAACCTCCTGCACCACAACGCTGCCGGAACACCGGCGCCCATCAGCACGCTGCCGACGGGGTGGCCGGGAGCGCCACGTCGTAGGCGAGGGGATTCTGCAACACGCAGGACTTGCGGACGCTATTTTCAGAGGGGAGACGTCGCCGGGAGCGGTACCCGGGAGACGGAAGCCGTGGGAGCAGTTCCCAATCCCAATGCACCGGGATCAGGGTAGAGGGAAACTCCCTGCCCTGTCAATTGCTTTGCTGCGTTCTGATGCAGCACGGGAGCGCTATTCAGGCGCTATTCAGCAGCACGCGGGACCGCAACGTGGTACTGCCTGCAAACAGCAGCCGGGGCCTCTGCGTGGGAAGGCCCCGGCCCGTTGCCGCCGCGTTCAGCCCAGTTGGGGCAAGACAGTATGGTCCAGCTTCCAGCCCCGGCGCTCTCCGCAGGTTGGACAGACCGGGGGCAACGCTCCCGCAGCGACCCGGTGTCCACACCGCTGGCACCGCATCATCTGCCGCCCTCCTTCGTGATGGATCCAGCCCTGTTCCAGCGTGTACGTCAGGGGATCACCGCACCAACGGCACCGCGTGATACGCTGGGCCAACATCTTCCATCCCCTTCCTCCCTCACGTATCGTTCTTGCACAGAGACTACATCACAATATTCTAGCGCCTCCTCCAGTATATACTATTATCCTGTACTATGTATACCTTCATCTGTCCATCGGCCGGAAAAAAGGGAAGGGGCGAGCCTCGTAGCTCGCCCCTTGACGTGGTGGGCAGGTGGTTCGTCTCGGCCCCGTACTCCGCCCTTTAGGAGGGCTGTTCCTCCTCTGATTCCCGGCCGGTGGCCTGCTGGTAGCGGTGGCGCAACTCCTCGGCGGTGCGGGCGCTGGCCTGGCGCCCCTCCTCGATGGCCTCGCGCAGGACCTCCCGGCCCTCGGCAACGGCCTCCCGGAGGATCTCCCGCACTTCCTCGAAGGTCTCCCGCAGGGTGGCCATCTGCTCGTCCAGGCCCTGCGCCATCAGGGTATCAGCCCGGCTGCGCCAGGCCCCCGTAGCGCCCAAGAGTTGCTCTCGGGTCTCCGCACCCGGCCGTGGCGCCAGCAGCAGGCCCACCGCTGTCCCGATGGCCCCCCCTATCACCATGCCCGACCAGAAGCCGGGTCGTCCGTCGCTGCGCGGCGCACTCATGCTTTTGCCCCCTTCCGCCCGAGCAGCCGCCCCAGGGTGGCCACGCCGCGGCGCACCCCGGCGGCAATGCTGGCAACGCGAATGATTGGAGCCACAACGGTCTCCCCCACGAACTGCGAGGTGCCGGCCACGGTGGTCGCCGTGGTCCGGGCCGAGTCGAGCACCGGCCCGATCTTATCGATCAGGGGCGCCACTTTGCGATACACCAGCAGGGTCATGACGAGCAGCACGAGAAGCTGGAGGATGGCCAGGACCGCCAGCACAATAAGGGCGACATCACGCACGTTGGCCAAGGTCACCGGTTGCTCTCTCCCTCGCGGGCAGGGCGTGCAGCACTCCCTGCCCGCACCACGCTGCGCGGGGGCTCCCCCCGGTCCCAGGAACGGATCGGCGCGCTGATGATGCCACCGCCCAGCACCTCGTCCCCATCGTACCAGACCACCGGCTGGCCCGGCGTCACCGCCCGCTGCGGCTCGGCGAACCGCACCTCCCACCCACCAGCGCCCGGCAGGAGCGTCCCCTCCACGAGCGCGGACTTGTAGCGGATCTTGGCCGTCACCGGCGCCGGCTCCCGCGGCGCCGCGCCGGAGACAAAGGTGACGGTCTCGGCCACCAGGCCGACCGCATACAGGCCCTCCTCCGGCCCGACCACCACGGTGTTCCGCTCCCGGTCGATCTCCAGGACATAGAGGCGCTGCCCGGTAGCCAGCCCCATGCCCTGGCGCTGGCCCACAGTATAGTAAGGGATGCCCCGGTGGGTGCCCAGGACGTTCCCGGCGCGGTCCACGATGGGGCCCGGCTGCGCGGCCAGGCGCTCGGAGAGAAAGCGGCGGTAGTCGTTATCCGGGATGAAGCAGATCTCCTGGCTGTCGGGCTTGTCCGCCACCGGGAGCCCGGCGTCGAGGGCCAGCCGCCGGATATCCGGCTTGCTGTAGTGGCCCACCGGCAACAGCACCCGGCGCAACTGCTCCTGGCCCAGGCCATAGAGCACGTAGGACTGGTCCTTGGCCGGGTCCACGGCCCGCAGCAGACGGTAGCGCCCGCCATCATAGGCCACGCGGGCGTAGTGCCCGGTCGCCAGGGAGTCGGCGCCCAGCGCCAGGGCCCTGTCCAGCAAGGTAGCGAACTTCACGTGCTGGTTGCAAGCCACACACGGGTGCGGCGTGCGGCCGCGGGCGTACTCCTCAACGAAGTAGTCCACCACGCCGGCCTTGAAGGGCTGCTCGAAGTTCATCAGGTACCAGGGGATGCCCACCTTCTGGCACACCCGCTGGGCATCGTCCACCGCCTCCACCGAGCAGCAGGTCCGGTGCGGCGCGGGCAGGTCGTCCCGATCCAGGGTCCACAGCCGCATGGTGATGCCGATGACCTCGTAGCCCTGCTGCGCGAGCAGGAGCGCGGCCACCGACGAGTCCACGCCGCCACTCATGGCGACCACCACGCGGCCCTTGCCCCCGGTCCCCGCCGGGCGCGGCTGAGCGGTATCCAGGTACGGTGCAGCGAGCCGGGACGTGTCGAAATCCATCGTGCTTCTAGTGTAGCATCGTTGGGGAAGCCAGGCAACGATGCCCCGTGACGCCACGACGCGCCGTGCTCCTACCGGCGCCAGCACCCCAAGGCCGCGCGAGCCAAGGCGTCCCATTGCGGGGACGCCGGAGGTCGCGGAAACACACCAACCCGCACACCCATGCGGGCGTGCGGGTGGACCGGGCCCGGCGCGGCGGCGCTTACTTGTGGCGGCGTTGCCAGCGGGAGCGCTTGCGCAGCTTGCGATACTTGTGCCGATTGATCTTCTTGCGTCGCTTCTTGATAACCGAGCCCATAGTCCCCTCTCCCGCGCCGGGCGCGGATACACTAGACTTTCACTTGTGTGGCCGTATAGATGTTCGGGATCTGGAGGATCTGCTGCCGGTGCTCTTCGTCCACCGGCTCGTCCAGCCCCAGCACCATGAGGGCCTTGCCCCGGGGCTGGTCGCGGCCCACCTGCATGAAGGCGATATTGATGTCGGCGTCGCCCAGCAAGGTCCCCACCCGGCCGATCATGCCGGGCCGGTCCCGGTTCTCACAGAGCAGCAGGTAGCCCCCGGTCGGGATGATATCCAGCCAGTAGCCGTCGATGCGCACGATGTGGGGCTCGCCCCGCATCTGGGTGCCGGCCACCACCACCGGCCCGGTCGAGGTCTCCACCTCCACCGTCACCAGGTTGCTGTAGTTCTCGTCGCTGATGGGGCCTTTGTGCTCCCGCACCACCAGGCCACGGCTCTGGGCCACCAGGTGGGCATTGACCACCGTGATGCGCTCCTCGGTGATCGCCTCCAGCATACCACCCAGAATGGCCGCCTTCAACGGGGTGGTATCGTAATGGGCGATCTCCCCTTCGTAGCGCACCTGGAGGGCCTTGGGTTGGCCGGTCACCAGCTGCCGTGCCAGCAGCCCCAGCGTTTGACACACCTGCACGAAGGGAGCAATGAAGCTCATGCTCTCCGCGGGGATGAGCGGCGCGTTGACCGCATAGCGGGCAGCCTGCCCCTGGAGCACCGCCACTACTTGCTCCGCCACGTCCACCGCCACATTGGTCTGGGCCTCCTCAGTGGAGGCGCCCAGGTGCGGCGTCACCACGATCTTGTTAGTCTTGAGCAGCGGGTTGTCGGGGTTGACCGGCTCCCTGGTGAACACGTCCACGGCGGCCCCGGCCACCCGGCCCTCCTCCACCGCCCGGTACAGGGCCTCCTCTTCCACGATGCCGCCCCGGGCCACGTTCAGGATGCGGACCGAGGGCTTGACCAGGCGCAGCTCCGGCTCACCGATCAGCCCCCGCGTGCCCTCGCTCAGGGGCGTGTGGACGCTGATGAAGTCGGACTCGGCCAGCAGGCGGTCCAGGGGCACGACCTCGACCCCCAGGCTCCGGGCGTGGACCTCGGTCACGAAGGGGTCATAGGCGATCACCCGCATTTCCAGGCCCACCGCACGTCGCGCCACCTCGGTGCCCACCCGCCCCAGGCCGACCAGCCCCAGCACCTTATGGCGGAGTTCCACGCCCATGAACTCCTGGCGACGCCACTGGCCCTGCTTGAGCAGGCCGTGGGCCTGGGGGATATGCCGGGCCAGGGAGAACATCAGTCCGATGGTCAACTCCGCCGCAGAGAAGGTATTGCCGGTCGGCGCATTGACGACCACGATGCCGTGGCGGGTCGCGGCGTTGAGGTCGATGTTATCCACCCCGACCCCGGCGCGCCCGATGACCTGGAGGCGCCGCCCGGCGGCGATGACCGCCTCGGTCACCTTGGTCTCGCTGCGCACAATCAGGGCCTCGTAGTGCGGGATGAGGGCGATCAGTTCCTCCTGGGAAACGCCCAGGCGGACATCCACATCGGCATGTCGCTGTAACAACTCGATCCCGTCGTTGGCAATGGGATCCGTGATCAGAACGCGCATGAGGGTCGCCCCGCTTTCCTATGGTGCTTAGCAGGACTCGCGCCGACATCCCAGCGCACGATCAGGGGAGGTCATAAGGAATCGGACGGTGGTAGGGGCGCATGGCCATGCGCCCCTACAGGGTTGCCCATGCCGAAAATGTCTCCTGATCCTGTACGAGCGTCGTGCGGTCCGGCAGTGCAAGGGGGCTACCGAGCGCACCCCGGTACCCCCCTATTCCACGTCTCTTGGGTGTACTCCGAGTGGGTGGTCGCCGGGGAAGCGTTAGCCCCGCGCGCCGGCGGCCCCGGCGCCGCTGAACCCGACCCGCGGCAACACCACCCGCAGGGCGTCCAGCACCGCCTGGAGGTCTGCCTCGCTCACGTACCCCAGGTGTCCGATGCGGAAGATCTTGCCCGTCAGTTCGCCCTGGCCGCCGGCCAGCTCGATATCGAACTCCTGGCGGAGCGTGCTACGGATCGCCCGCTCCTCGATGCCCTCGGGAGCCCAGACGGCCGTGACGGTATTGGAGGCGTAGCGCTCCTCCTGGGCGACCAGCTTCAGCCCCAGGTCCTTGATGCCCTGGCGGGTCATGGCCGCCAGCCGCGCGTGCCGGGCGTACACGTTGGCGAAGCCTTCCTGGCTCAGCAGCTCCAGCCCGGCATCCAGCGCGTAGACCACGGACACCGCCGGGGTCCAGGGGGTCTCGCCCCGCTCCAGCGACTTCTTGGCCTTGCCCACGTCCCAGTAGAAACGGGGCATCTGGGCCTGGCGGTAGGCTGCCCAGGCCCGCTCGCTCATGGTGATCATGCTGAGGCCCGGCGGGGCCATCCAGCCCTTCTGGGAGCCGCTGACCACCACATCCAGACCCCAGGCATCCGTCTTGATCTCGATGGAGCCTACGCTGCTGATACCGTCCACGATGAGGAGCTTGTCAAACTCCCGCACCACCCCGGCGATGTCCTCCAGGGGATTGGTGACGCCGGTGGAGGTCTCGTTGTGGGTCACCAGCACCGCGGTCAGGGTGGGGTCCTGGGCCAGGGCCGTACGCACCGCATCGGGGTCGGCGTGCTCGCCGGGGCCGAAGGTCAGGCGGACCACCTCGGCGCCAAACGTCGCCGCGATATCGGCGAAGCGGTCGCCGAAGTTGCCGATGCTTACCGCCAGCACCCGGTCGCCCGGTGAGAGGGTGTTCACCACCGCCGCTTCCATAGCCCCCGTCCCTGAGCCGGTGAGGAGGAGGAGGTCGTTGGCAGTCTGGAAGCTCTCCTTGAGGCGGGCGACCACCCGGTTCTGGATCTGGGCGAAGTCTTTGCTCCGATGGTTGATCATCGGCTTGGCCTCAGCCTGCAAGACCTCTGGCGGGAGCGGCGTGGGCCCAGGGACGCGTAGGTTCACAGCGTAGCCTCCTTGATATCGCTTTCACAAATATACTGCAACGGCACCCATGAATCAAGGGCGCCCATACGGGGAGCGCCGCAGACATGCCTACCCCCTCTCCCGGCTGGCGAGAGAGGGGGTAGCGCAGCAGATGGTACCGTGGCTATTCTGGGCCAAGCTCGGCAATGACCGCCTCCAGCACCTGCTGGTCCATCCCGAAGCTCTCTTTGCTGGTGGGGAACGCCCCGGCCGTGACCTCGTTCAGGTAGCAGGTGACGGCGTCTTGCATCACTCGGCCCATCTGGGCGTACTGCTTGGCGTGCTTCGGCACGAAGTCCGGGTACAGGCCCAGCATATCGTGGATCACCTGCACCTGCCCATCGCAATACGGGCCGGCCCCGATGCCGATGGTGGGCACCTTGACCCGCGCGGTGATGAGCCGGGCCAGGGGCGCCGGGACCATCTCCAGGACGATGCTGAAGGCGCCCGCCTGCTCCAGGCAGACCGCATCGTTGACCAGCCGCCGGGCCAGGTCCTTGCTGCGGCCCTGGACCCGCACGCCCAACTGGTTCACCGATTGGGGGGTGAAGCCGAGGTGTCCCTGGACCGGGATGCCCACCTCCACCAGGCGACGGACGGTGTCGGCCATCGGCTCGCCCCCCTCCAGCTTGACCGCCTGGCTGCCCGCCTCCTGGAGCAACCGCCCCGCGTTGCGCAGGGCGTCAGCGACACTGGTCTGGTAGCTCATAAAGGGCATGTCGCCCACCACGAAGGCGCGCTTGGTGCCCCGCACCACGGCCTTGATATGATGGAGCATCACCTCCAGGGTGACGGGGAGGGTCGTATCGTAGCCCAGCATGACCATGCCCAGGCTGTCGCCCACCAGGATCAGCGGCACGCCGGCCTCATCCAGGATACGGGCAGTGGAGTAGTCGTAGGCGGTGAGCATGGGGATGCGCTCACCGCGCGCTTTCATTTGTTGCAGGTCGTGGATGGTTACGCGCATGGGGTGCTGCGCCTCCTTTCCCTCGCCCTGAGCGGCGCGTAGGGAGGAATACGGGACCAGCGGGCTACCGCGAGAGCGCAGCCGAAGCGCGCGTCCCGCGCGCCTCTTCCACAATCTCGTTGCGGTCGTTCACATAGACCACCTGGGGCAGGAACTCCCGCGCCTCTTGATCCTCCAGGGCGGTGTAGGTCAGGACGATAATCGTATCGCCGGTGCTCACCAGGCGAGCCGCCGCCCCGTTGATACACATCACGCCCGAACCACGGGGGCCGGGGATAGCATAGGTCTGGAGACGCGCACCATTGTCGACGTCCAGCACATGGACCATCTCATAGGGGATGATGTCCGCTGCCTCCATGAGGTCGGCGGCGATAGTAATGCTCCCTTCGTAGTGCAGGTTGGCATCGGTCACGCGGGCCCGATGGATCTTGCTCTTCAGCATGGTGCGCTGCATAGTACGCCCTCTCACTCCTCTTGGCTGCCATTGCCGGAGCAGGAACGGTGCTGCCCCACCACCGAGGAACGCCGGTGGGATGGGAAACGCCTGTCCGGCAAGAGCCTGGTATCCGCCCTTGACCCCGGGCGGACCATCGGGTTCGCTGGAGACCGCCGCTTCGCCCCAACCGGCGGCGAGCCGCGGTCCGGCCAGCACGCTTGGCCTCCTCCAGGGCCGCCATCACCGCAGCTGTGATCGTGGCGGAGAAGAGGAGCACCCCGCCGCGGATACCGGCCACCCCTGCCGGTACCGGCATATCACCCTTCGCGAGGGATAGCTTTCCTCCAGGGATCAGTCGTCGTCGGCGGCTGACGGTACGCCACTCCAGAGCTTTCCCGGGCGGGGTCTCCGCCCGCAGCGCCACCCCTGCGCTCGCTCCGTCGCATCCGTGCCCGACAACCGCCTGCCCCAGGACCCAGCACACGCCCTGCTCACGCTCGATCCCAGCGCCAAGCATGGGTGCGTGCCACCAGGTTCCCAAGCTCTTGTCTGTTCTCCCCCCTGTGAGAGCGACCGACGCACATCCCTCGTACGCTGTCACCGGAGCATTGCCGGCTGGTAGGAGCGGGTTTCAAACCCGCTCCTACCGAGCGGTATCCCGCGAACCACGGCAGAAGAGAACATTAGGTTGTGGTCGGGACCTCCCGGCCTTCCCATAGGGCCAGCAACTCGGTGGCCTGCCGCGTATCGATCCGGCCCTTCTCCAGGGCCACGGGCAGCGTCTGAAGGCCTAGCTCCCGGTACATGGTCAGCACCGCAGGCGCCCGCTCCATGAGCGCCAGCAGGTGCTTGCGCACCGTCCCGGTATCGCCCCGGGCAATGGGGCCGGTCAGCGCCGCCGGCAGGCCCACCTCGGCCAGGTTGTTCACCGTCCCCCGCAGCAGCGGGATCAGGGCGGCCACCGCAGCCTCCCGTTCGACGCCGAACTGCTGCCACAGGTCGGTCGCCAGCTTGGTCAGGGTGACCAGGTAGTTGCAGGCCAGCACCGCCGCGGCATGGTACAGCACCTTGTCCTCGGGACGCAAGACGATCCACCGGCCACCTAGCGCCTCCGCGATCCGCTTCAGCGCCTCCAGCAGAGGCCCTTCCCCCTCCAGGGCAAAGGTCGCGCCCGCCAGGTCCTCCAGCGCCCGCTCGGCGCTGGCGAAGGTGTAAAGGGGATGGAACCCCCCGACCAGCGCGCCGGCGCGCCGGGCGGGATCCAGGTTCTGCACGGAGTCGGCGCCGCTACAGTGGACCACCCACTGGCCGACCTGCCAGGCGACGTCCTCGGCGATGCTCGGGACCACATCATCGGGCGTCGTGATAAACACCAGATCGGCCCGGTCAGCGACCTCCTGGGGACTATCGACCACCTGGCAGCCGGGGACGCGCGCGGCCAACTGTTGGGCGGAGGTACGGCTGCGGCTGGCGACCGCCACCACCCGCCACGGCATTTCAGGCTGGCCCGGCGCCGCGGGCAGCGCAGCACGCGTGAGCCGCCAGGCCAGGGCCTTGCCCACCGTTCCCGCCCCGATGATACCAATGGCGATCATCTCTGTCCTGCCTTTGCACTTCCAGGACGCTCTCTGCTTTCCGAGGGCCTGCCCTCGTGGCGGCGTCCAGCCCGCGCGCTGCGTGCTCCTAGCGTTCCAGGTCGTCTACCGCGGGGACTCCACCGAGGGACCGCGCCCGCGTCACGCCGCGCAGGATGGCTTCCGCCACCGCCTCGGCAGCAGCGGTCCCCAGGACCGTTAAGGACTGGTCGGTCGCCACCTCACCGGTCGCCAGGGCAAAGATGAGGTCGCCGTCACCCATGGTATGGGCCGGGCGCACCGCCCACGAGAGGCCGTCATGGGCCATCTGGGCCAGGCGATTCACCTGTTCCTTGCTGAGCCGGGCGTTGGTCGCGACCACCCCGATGGTGGTGTTGGTAGGGATCGTCTCCTGGGACACCGCCAGCGCACGGTCGCGGCCCAGCGTCAGGATATCCGTCGTCCGCACAAAGCCCCGCCCTTCCGTGTGACGTGGCCCGGCGACGACCTGGCCGCTCCTGGGGTCAACCACGTCGCCGAAGGCGTTGACCGCCACCAGCGCCCCCACCACCACGCCGTCGGACAGCACCCGGCTGGCGGTACCAATGCCGCCCTTGGTCGCGTGCTCCATGCCCAGCGCCTTGCCCACGGTGGCGCCGGCGCCCGCACCCACACTCCCCTCCGCGACCGCGCCCGCCGCGGCCACGAGACAGGCCTGGTAGCCCGCTGCGGCGTCGGGCCGTACCGTGGCGCTGCCGATGGCCAGGTCGAAGAGAATGGCTGCCGGGACAATGGGCACGCGGGCCACCCGCGTCGGAAACCCGATATTCCGCTCTTCCAGGTAGCGCATAACGCCGCTCGCGGCATCCAGGCCAAAGGCGCTGCCGCCGCTCAGCAGGATCGCATGGACCTGCTGCACCAGGTTGGCAGGCCGCAGCAGGTCGGTCTCCCGGGTGCCGGGCGCGGCCCCACGGACATCCACGCCCCCGACTGCCCCCTGGAGAGACAGGACCACCGTGCAGCCGGTGACCGCCTCCAGGTCCGTCCAGTGCCCAACGAGCAGGCCGGGCACATCTGTAATCGCACCGTCCACGGAGCTTCTCCTCTGCGCCCTACCCGCGTCCGGGCAACAAAAAACGCCTTTCCGGTGTGCGACCGAAAAGGCGCGCATGTCACTGCGTTCCCATACCCGTCTCGGTCGCGAAGGATCCAAGCGAGCCATCGTGGGAAGAAGAGTACCTCAACCCTTATGCGGGTGTACCGCCCGGTAGTGAGTAGGTTGCCCGCGTGCTCCCTATCTTAGCGCACTTCCCACCGCTCGTCAAGCGCGGATCGCCGGGCGCCACGGTCGAGCATCTCCCGCACCAGGTCCCGGTGGACTTGCCCGGCATCGGCCGCCGTCGCTCCCGTCACCGCCCCAGCCCCGGTGCCGGGGTCGGGGAGCAGCGCGCCTGGGCGCACCCCGCGCCCCCCACAACGCGACCGGCTCCCCGCGGGTGCCGCAGGGAGCCGGTCGGAGCGCACACCACCAGCGGCGGATTACTCCAGTTCCTCTTCTTCTTCCTCTTCTTCGGGGAGGGGCTGGACCTCCCCCTCCGGCTCCTCGACGTCGCCGGTCCAGGTACGGCCCCGGTGCTCTTCCCAGGGACCGAAGGTATCTTCGGGGTACCGGCCCTCCTCCATCTCGTCCTCGTCCTCGTAGCCGTACCGGAGCAGGGTGTCCCGGATGTAGGGCCGGAAGGTGGTCTCGGTCGTCGCCGTGAAGGAGAGCGTCCCGGCCAACGCCGGGGCCTGGAAGGTCTCCTTGATGATGATCTTGGCGGTGGCATCATCCACACTGGTCACCGCCGCGGCGTAGCGGTTGCCGCCCTCCATGAGCTTGATGAGGCGCAACCCCAGCTTGGGCTCCACCTGGCCGAGGTACTCGCCGTGCGTGTTCTCGACCACCAGGGTCCGGCCCTGCACCCGCAGCGCCACCTGATCGCCGGCGTGGACCTTGGCGATGGTCTCGCGGGGCGCAGGCTGCTGCAACGCCACCACCGCGGTCTTGCCCCGCTCTTCAATAAAGAGACGCGGGTCCACCTTCGCCGCGGTCGGCGCCGCGGCGGCCGGCCGCTGCATCTCTTTGAGCCCGGCCAGACGGTTGAGGTTCTTGCGGGCGATGGCATTGGCGGGGTTCAGCTCCAGGGCCTTGCCATACGCCGCGTAGGCCTCCCGGTACTGGCCCAACTCAGTCAGGGCCTTCCCCAGGCGGTTGTAGCTATCCGCGTCGTCAGGGAACAGCTCCAGGATGGAGCGGTTCACCGCGGCCGCCTCTTCCCAGCGGCTCTGCATGGCCAGGCTGATGGCCTGCTCCTCGCGCTGTCGCTTCAAGCGGGTCTTCTCTTCCGGCTGATAGGTCATCATCGCTCTCTCGTCCTCTCTCATCTGCGGGAACGCTGCGCCGGCTCGGTTCGGTCCGCGCGGGAAACGCTCCTGGCCCAGGGGAAAGCTGCGCCGCACCAGGCGCTCCTACCTCTTCCCAACGAAGGATCCACACGCACAGACCGGCCAAGATGGCCGTGCTGATGAGCAGGGCCGCCAGTTGACTGGGAAGGGGTGGGACATCCCGTACTGCGACCAGCAGCACCGCGCCCATCCCCACTGCCAGAGCCAGCCACATGGTCAACCAGGGATGCCCGTGTATCAGGTGGCGTAATGTTCCCAAGGTCATTCCGTCCCGAAAATCTGCGCTTGTTTAAACGAACGCCGCCGCCAGAACGTTACCCCTGCAACCCGAATTTTTCCACCTTTTCCCAGATGATGCGGGCCAGATGGTCCGGCGGGCGGGTGGCATCCAGCACCAGCCAGCGGTCCGGGTCAACGGCCGCCTGGTCCCGGTAGCCCTGGCGCACCCGCTCATAGAAGGCGAGCGCCTCGCCTTCAAAACGGTCGCGCCCCCGGGCCGGGGCGAAGGTCGTCGGCTCCCGCCGGCCCGGGGAAGCGATGCGCTGGAGCGCCAGGCGCACCTCCAGGTCCAGCAGCACCACCAGGTCGGGGAGCAGCCCGCCGGTCGCCAGATCGACCGCGGCCGCAATCAGCCCACGGTCCACCCCCCGGCCATAGCCCTGGTAGGCGACCGTCGAGAACACGTAGCGGTCGCAGACGACGGATACCCCCCGTGCCAGGGCCGGCCGCAGCACCCGCTCCACCAGTTGCGCCCGCGACGCCGCAAACAGCAGCAACTCGGCGCGGGGGACGATGTCCAGGTCGGCGCCGTGTTTCACCACTTCCCGCAGGCGGTCACCCAGGGGGGTGCCGCCGGGCTCCTGGGTCGCCACTACCTCAGGGGACCGCTGCCGCAGCCGCTCCGTCAGCAGCGCCAGCTGGGTGGTCTTCCCCGCCCCATCAATGCCCTCAAGAACAATAAACACCGACGCTCCCCCAGCGGTCAATGCGCTCCGTCACACCTCCGGGGCGCAGGCCATACGCGCACGGAGGCAGCCCCGCGCCCGCACCCCCGGAGGTGGTCCCTCTGGGGCGCGGGCGCGGGGCTGCCCGGCTCTCGCGAGGGTTCACCTCACCCCCGCTAGACCTCTTCTTTGCCTTCGTCCGGCCCAGCGATGCCGCCCTGCCGGAAGATCATGACCCGGCGGTTGGGCTCACGCCCACTGCTCCGCGAGGTCAGGTTGTACCGTTGCGCCATCTGGTGCTGGAGGCGTCGGATGTAGGCGTTCTGCGGACTCAGGGCCGCGATCTCGTGGCCGGACATCACCTGCTGAATGGCATCCTCGGCCTCGCGCATCGCCGCCGACAGGCCGTCGCTGCCCCGCGCGCTCCCGCCGGCGGCCTCCCAGACGTTGAGCAGCGCCTGCTCAATTTGGGGCAGCGTGTGGTTCTTCAGGACGTACAGGGGCACGCCCCGGGCCTCCGCATCCCGGAGGGCCTGGGGCTTGCGCCGGTAGTAGTTCTTCAGGGTGATGAGGGCATCGGTCCCTTCCAACCGGTCCTGGATGGCGACGGGAAGGCCCATACCCCGAATGGCCTGCTCCAACCGGGTCCGGCTGATACCGAAGGGGAAGACCCGCACCACCCCACCGCGGCGCTCCGGTATCGGGAAGGGCACTGGTGGGGGCGCGCCCAGCCCCGCGCGGCGTCCCGCGGCGATGGCGGTGAGGGGGGCGCCGCTGTAGGCCGGCGGGGGCGTGACGGCCATGCGCTCGGTCTCGACGGCGCCGCCGGGCCCCAGCACGCGCACCTCCGGCGCGATGATCTGCCCCCGCAGGATGGCATCCACCACGCTCGCCACGTCGCTGTGGACCGCCACCCGGTTCCAGTCCTGGATCTCCACCACCACGTCGAAGGTGGGCGGCGCTTTGCGCTCAAGGATGGACTTCTGGGTACCCCGCCGCCGCGCTTCCTCGTCCCCCAGGGTCACCGACTGGATGCCCCCCACCAGGTCCGACAAGGTGGGGTTCATGATGAGGTTCTCCAAGGTGTTGCCGTGGGCCGTCCCCACCAGCTGCACCCCGCGCTCGGCGATAGTGCGGGCGGCTGCCGCTTCCAACTCGGTGCCGATCTCATCAATGATGATGACCTGGGGCATGTGGTTCTCCACCGCCTCGATCATGACCGCGTGCTGCATGGTGGGGGTGCTCACCTGCATGCGGCGCGCCCGGCCGATGGCGGGATGGGGAATGTCGCCATCCCCGGCGATCTCGTTCGAGGTGTCCACGACGATGACCCGCTTGTGGAGGTCGTCCGAGAGGACCCGCGCCACCTCCCGCAGCATGGTGGTCTTGCCCACGCCCGGCCGCCCCAGCAGCAGGATGCTGCGGCCCGACTGCACCAGGTCCTCAATGATCTTGACGGTGCCCAGGACGGCGCGCCCGACGCGGCAGGTGAGGCCAACGATGCGGCCCTGGCGGTTGCGGATGGCCGAGATGCGGTGCAGGGTGCGCTCGATGCCCGCCCGGTTATCGTCCCCGAAGGCACCGATGTTTTCGATGACGTACTGGATATCCTCGTGGCTGACTTCCCCCGGCGCGATGGTGAGTTCTTCTTGCAGGAAACGCGCCTCCGGGGGGCGTCCCAGGTCGAGGACGACCTCTAAGATCTGGCCTTTATCCTCGCGACTGCGCAACGGCCCCGCCACCCGCGGCGGCAGCGCTTCCAGCAGGGCATCCAAATCGTCGGTGATCACACGCTGCATGTGCTCCTCCCGCACATCGGGATATGGCTCCCGCCCTCAGCGCCACCCCGGCAAAGACGCAAAGCACGCCCCGTGCGGGGGGAAGGGCGCTTCCCCCCGGAATCACTCCGGGGCGTGTAGGTGCTGAGGCGATAGCGTCGTGGTTCGATGGGTCCTATCCCAAACCAGTGGTCGGTTGCTAAGGTACTTCCGCACCGGAGACGTCACCCACCGGTAGGGGTGACGCGGCGGTCGCTGCAAATCCCCTGCCGGGCGCTGCTCGCCCGTGCTGGGGTTGCCATCCGTCTGCTCAGCATCCTGGTCGGGTCGCCGGCGGCCCCGCTCCGGGTCGGCCGGGCTACGACCTATGCCTGGGCGGGGACCAGACCCTGGGCCGGCACCCGCACCGTCAGGACCTTCACCATGGTGATATACTCGGCCACCGGCCGGGCCTCCTCATCCTCTTCTAACACCCGGCGCAGGGCGCGGTGGTATTCCGGCACCAGGCACAGCACCGGGGCCCGGGGTCCCAACTGGCGCAGCGCATACTGGACCAGCGCCTCGGTAGCGCCGGCCTCGGCCGGGTCCAGCATCAGGTCGAACATCCCGGCCTGGCTGCTCTGTGCCAGCCCCAGCCAGGTCCGCACTTTGCCCTCCTGGACGCTGACCAACTCCTGCTTCCGCCCTGGGCTCAGCTCCCGGGCCTCCCGCCAGTCGGCGAAGGTGACGCCCTGGGCACGCCGCACCGACTCCGGCACCGCCAGGTTGTACAGGCGGAAGATACCGTAGTCGTCGGCCTTGGTCTTGCGGCGCAGGCTGGCGATCGGTGGGGAGACGGCGCCGACGGGGACGGCCGGGCGCTTCTGGGGCGCCCAGCGGTAGAGCGTCTCGCTGAGGTAGGGCCAGAAGCCGGCTTGCCGGGCCACGTTGACCAGGAAACTATCGGTGGGCAGGCGGAGAAAGACCTTCTGGGCGCCAGCCTCGCCACCCTCCGCGCTGAGCCGGTCCAGCAGGTGCCGGGCCACGTCCTCGGCGTGGTCCAGACTGTCCACGATGAGCCAGTCCACCTCCCAGGCGCTGCGGCCAGCGCGGTGCTGGGCGGAGATGAGGCCGTGGATGCTGAAGCTGTGAACGGCAACCCAGGTATAGCGTCGGCCCTCGAAGGGCAACCACTGTTCCAGGATGGCGCTCACGGGCAGCGGACGCTGGTGCTCCTGGCTCAAGGCATGACGGGCCCGCGCCGCGTTGGGCAAGGCGCGCCCCTCGAAGGTCACCAGGGCAACCAGGTCCGTGGGGCGAATGGTCCGAATCACGCTATCCTCAGACGGGAGCGCCGCCACTTACGGGCGACTGGGATCGCCGGAGCCCGCAGCCACCACCGGCTCCTGGCCCGGCGTCGTGGCCTGCTCGGCCATGCGCAGGAAGTAGGCATGGAACCGGGGGTCCGCCGTCAGCTCCGGATGAAAGACCAGGGCCAGGAGATGCCCCTGGCGGGCCGCCACCACCGTCCCGTCGGCGAGCCGGGCCAGCACCTCGACGCCGGGCTGGACCGTCTCGATGGTGGGCGCCCGAATAAACACGGCGTGCAGGGGCGGCGCACCCAGGGCCGGGATCTCCAGATCGGCCTCGAAGCTGTCCACCTGGCGTCCGAAGGCGTTGCGCCGCACGGTAATGTCCATGAGGCCCAGGTTCTCCTGGTGCAGGCCGATGGCGGTCTTGGCCATCACGATGGCCCCGGCGCAGGTGCCCATGAGGGGCATGCCGCGCTGCACCCGCTCCCGGATGGGCGCCAGGAGGCCATACTCCCGCAGCAGCCGGCTGATAGTCGTGCTCTCGCCGCCGGGGATGATGAGGCCGCTCAGCCCCTCCAGGTGCCGGGGAAGACGCACTTCCACGACCTCGACATCCAGGCGCCGCAGCGCGCTGCCATGCTCAGCGAAATCACCCTGTAGGGCCAAGACCCCGAGCTTCATAGCTCCCTTCCGTCGCGGGCTGCGGGGGCTCGCATCCCCCGTTACGCCATCCTCAGCCCTGATTACCACCCGCGGCGCGCGAGCTGTTCGGTCTCTGCCAGCGTGCGGACATCGATGCCCGACATCGCCTCACCCAGCCCGCGGGAGACCTCGGCCAGGATGGCCGGGTCCTGGTAGTGGGTCACGGCCCGCACAATGGCCTTGGCCCGCAGGGCGGGGTCCTCGGACTTGAAGATCCCCGAGCCCACAAATACCCCGTCCGCACCGAGTTGCATCATCAAGGCGGCGTCGGCCGGCGTGGCCACCCCACCGGCGGCGAAGTTGACGACCGGCAGGCGTCCGGTCTGGTGGATGCCCTGCAACAGCTCGAAGGGCGCACCCAGGGCCTTGGCCTCGGCCATCAATTCCTCTTCGCACATCCCCTGCACCCGGCGGATGCCGCCCTGGACCGCCCGCATGTGGCGCACGGCCTCCACCACGTTGCCGGTGCCCGCCTCGCCTTTGGTGCGGATCATGGCCGCGCCTTCACCGATGCGGCGCAGGGCTTCGCCCAGGTCGCGGCAGCCGCACACGAAGGGCATCTTGAAGTTGTGCTTCCAGATATGGTGGCTCTCGTCGGCAGGAGTCAGGACCTCGGACTCGTCAACGTAGTCGATGCCCAGGGCTTCCAGGATTTGTGCCTCCACGAAGTGCCCGATGCGGCACTTGGCCATGACGGGGATGCTCACGGCCTCCATGATCTCAAGGATCTTATTGGGATCGGCCATGCGGGCAACGCCCCCGGCGGCCCGGATGTCCGCCGGGACCCGCTCCAGCGCCATGACCGCACACGCGCCCGCGTCCTCAGCGATCTTGGCCTGGTCCGCGGTGACCACGTCCATGATGACCCCGCCCTTGAGCATCTGCGCGAGCCCGGCCTTGACGGTCCAGGTTCCTTTGTCCATCCCGACCTCCTGCAAGCATCCCTGTCTCAGCACGCTTTACCATTTGCATCTTATTTTACTCTCGCGTCCCGTACAGGCGCAAGGGCGGCAGAGCATGCGTCCTGGGCCGCGGCCACCGGCGCCGGTCCTGCTCCGTGCCCCTACCTGGCCTGCCGCAGGGCACCGCGTTGGCTCCCCAGCGGCCCCGCCACCTGCGGCGGCCAGCCTGCCGGCGCGCACTTCCCTTTTCTTCCGGTGCGGGGGTATCATAAAGAACGGAGGTGGCCGCACCCCTGGTGTCCCTGGTGGGACCGTCTACACCCCCACATGGGTGCTGCCGGAACGTCGATCGATGCAAACGTTCGCTTCAGTGCAGGTCCAGCGCTGGCTGCTCGTGGGGGTGGCCCTCGTCGCCGCGCTCTGGTTTCTCTACGCAGCCCAGACTGCGCTGCTCCCGTTCGTGCTGGGGCTGGTGCTGGCCTATGTGCTGCTCCCCCTGGTGAACCTGCTGGAGGGCGCCCTGCCCTGGCCGCGCGACCGCTCGCTCCGGCGGTCCCTGGCGGTGCTGCTCATCTATCTGGCCGGGCTCAGCGCGCTGGCCCTGGCGGTGGCCTACCTGGTGCCGGCCCTGGCCCAGCAGGTGTCCCAGTTCCTCGACCGTCTGCCCATCTATGCCCAGCGCATCCAGGCCAACCTGGAGGAGTGGACCATCCAGTACCGGACCATGGTGCCTGAGGACGTCCAGGCGTGGGTAGACCAGCAGATCCAGGCTGGGATCGCGAGCCTCCAGGGTGTGGGGCAGGGCCTCCTGCTCAACCTGGTGCGTATGGTCTCGGCCACCATTGGCACCGTGCTGGGGCTGTTCATCATCCCGATCTGGCTCTTCTTCGTCCTCAAGGACCAGCCCCGCGCCATGCCCGCCTTCTATGGCATTTTCCCGCCCAGCGTGCGGCCCGCGGTGCGGGATACCGTCTTCATCGTGGATTACATCCTGGGCCGCTACATCCGCACCCAACTCCTGCTGGGGGGCATGGTCGGCCTGGCGACCTTCGTGGGGCTCACCGCCATCGGGGTCCCCTTTGCGCCGGTGCTGGCGGTCATCGGCGGCTTCGGCGAACTGATCCCCATCATCGGCCCCATTCTGGGAGCCATCCCGGCGATCCTGGTCGCCCTGGCGACCGATCCCTCGCACCTCATCCCGGTGCTGATCCTCTACTGGGGCATTCAATTCCTGGAAAACAACCTGTTGGTGCCGCGCATGCAGGGGGCCGCGGTCCAGCTTCCGCCGCCCATTATCATGATGCTGCTGGTCGGGGCTGGGGAAGCCGTCGGCATCTGGGGTATGCTGGCCGCGGTGCCGCTGGCGGCCATCCTGCGCGATGTGTTCGTGTACTTCTACCGGCGGGCCGGCGGCCATCTGCCGCCCACCGCCACGGAAGTGGCCCTGGCAGCCTACCTTGCCACGCACACCCGAGGCGAGCGCGCCGCACCGGAGGCGCTCGCTCCGGCCGTCGTGGGAAAGGGCAGAGAGGAAGAACACGAGCGCCCGGAGGGTGTGGTCGGTCAGCCGTGAACTGCTGGCTGCCGGCCGGAAGGCCGGGCCTTCCGGGTGTTCCCGGCCCGCCGTTCAGGGCGGCAGCTCACCTCAGCAAACCAGACCTGAGAGAACAGTAGCACTTTCCGCCAGGCCCGGCCCGCGGCGGACCACTACGGAGTCCAGGCGCAGGGGGAAGGGGCGACGGCCGGCGACCGCTCACGTCCGGACGCTGAAGGGCACAAGGATACAAGAAGGAGGGAACGTGATAGAGCGAGAGCGCAGACAAGAGATCGTCGATCGGGTTGCCGAATTGATGGAGATTGCAGAATCGGTGCTTCAGCAGAAGATGGGGCCGATGGACCGGGACGTCGTCCTCAACAGCCGCGTGTTCTCTGCCGTCGTCGGCAACCTCATCACCACGGACCCCATCATCTACGACCTGCTGGAAGGCGAGGAGGCCAGCTAAGACCACGCAGAACGCAGGGCGCAACCACGCCCACCTTGACAAGGACCGGGGAGTGCGCTACTACGGAAGAGGGTCTCGGTAGCCCAAGCGACCATCCACCGGGGTCGTGCGGGGCCAAACGGTACGGGGACCCAGGGTGACGGCGCCAGCACGGGCGCTGCCGCGACGAGACGTGGGTGCGTCGCGTTGCGCCGGAACGGCATCACCATACGAGGAGACTTGGGCCAGGTATGCAGCATGAAGCTCAGCGGGGGCGCGTCGCCATCGAAGGCGTCCAACCAGAAATCGATGGTGGCCGCTTCCCCATCAAGCGGGTGGTCGGTGAGCAGGTCAAGGTGGAGGCCGATGGTTTTGCCGACGGCCATGACATCCTGTCCTGTGTGCTCCTGTACCGTCGGCAGGGCGATGCGGCCTGGACTGCGCGCCCCATGGAGCACCTGGGGAACGACCGGTGGCGTGGGGTGTTCACGGTTGCCGAGCTTGGCTGCTACGCCTACACCGTCAAGGCCTGGATAGACCGCTTCCTGACCTGGCGGCGGGATACCGCAACCAAGGCCGAGGCCGGCCAGGATGTGACTGTGGAACTCCTGGTCGGGGCCGCCCTTATCGAGGAAGCGAGCACGCGCGCGGCCCACCCCGATGCCGAACGGCTCCACGCCTGGGCAAACGCCTTGCGCGGCGACGGGGACCCGGACCAGAAGCTCCGCCTTGCCCTCAGCGATGACGTGGCCCACCTCATGGGCGCCTACCCTGATACCCGTCTCTCCACCACCTATGAGAAGGAACTGGGGGTGGTGGTTGACCGGGAGCGGGCCCGCTTCAGCACCTGGTATGAGCTGTTCCCCCGCTCGACGGCCGCGGAGGCCGGCCGCCACGGCACCTTTGCCGATTGCGCCGCGCGCCTGCCCGCCATCGCCGCCCTGGGGGTTGATGTGCTCTACTTCCCGCCCATCCACCCCATCGGCTACAGCCACCGCAAAGGGAAGAACAACGCGCTCCTGGCCGGGCCGGACGATCCCGGTAGCCCCTGGGCCATCGGGTCCCACGAGGGGGGCCACAAGGCCGTCCACCCCCAGTTGGGCACCCTGGAGGACTTCCGGCGCCTGGTGGCGCGGGCGCACGACTACGGCATCGAGATCGCGCTGGATATCGCCTTCCAGTGCTCTCCCGACCACCCCTATGTCCGGGAGCACCCGGAATGGTTCCGCTGGCGTCCCGATGGTACCGTCCAGTATGCCGAAAACCCGCCCAAGAAGTACCAGGACATTTACCCCTTCGACTTCGACACGGACCAGTGGCGGAGCTTGTGGGAAGAGTTGAAGAGCATCTTCCTCTTCTGGATCGAGCAGGGGGTCCGCATCTTTCGCGTGGACAACCCCCACACCAAGCCCTTCCGCTTCTGGGAGTGGCTCATCACGGAGGTGAAGCGGGAGTATCCCGACGTGATCTTCCTTGCCGAGGCGTTCACCCGCCCCAAGGTGATGTATCACCTGGCAAAGCTGGGCTTCACCCAGTCCTATACCTACTTTGCCTGGCGCAACACCACGTGGGAGCTGACCGAGTATTTCACGGAGCTGACCCAGACCGCGGTGCGGGAGTACTTTCGCCCGAATCTGTGGCCCAATACCCCCGACATCCTCACGGAGTACCTTCAGGTTGGGGGACGCCCCGCCTTTCTCGCCCGGCTGGTCCTGGCCGCGACCCTCGGCGCCAGCTACGGTATCTACGGCCCGGCCTTCGAGCTGTGCGAGAACCAGCCGCGGGAGCCGGGGAGCGAGGAGTACCTGAACTCGGAAAAATATGAGATCAAGCACTGGGCGAGCGATCGGCCCGACAGCCTGCAAGCGACCATCGCTCGGGTCAACGCTATCCGCCGACAGAACCCGGCGCTCCAGGGCGACGGCAGCCTCCGCTTTCATCCGGTGGAGAACGAGCAGATCCTCTGCTACTCCAAGCACACCGCCGACCTTGCCAACCTTATCGTCGTGGCGGTGAGCCTGGACCCGTACCACACCCAAGCGGGCTGGGTAGAGTTGCCGCTGGAGGCTCTGGGGCTGGACCCCCACCAGCCCTACGAGGCGCACGATCTGCTGAGCGATACCCGCCATCTCTGGCACGGCGCTCGCAATTACGTTGAGCTTTCCCCACAGACCGCACCGGCCCACATCTTCCGCGTGCGGCGCCGGATTCACACTGAGCGGGATTTTGAGTACTATCTATAAATGGCCTGCACTTGGTGACCTGGCACACGAACAGAATTGAGGTAACCGGCCCATGCCCCGCGGCGACGAGACCCTCCTGCTGGAGCACGATCCCCTCTGGTATAAAGACGCCATTATCTATGAACTCCATGTCCGAGCGTTCTATGATAGCGACGGGGATGGTATCGGGGACTTTCGGGGACTGACCCAGAAGCTCGACTACCTCCAGGACTTGGGCGTCACGGCGATCTGGCTCCTGCCGTTTTACCCGTCACCTTTGAAAGATGACGGGTACGACATCGCTGACTATACCGACGTCCATCAATCCTACGGAACGCTGCGGGACTTTCGGGCCTTCCTGCGGGAAGCCCACCGGCGGGGCCTGCGCGTGATCACCGAGTTGGTGGTCAACCACACCTCCGACCAGCACGCCTGGTTCCAGCGGGCGCGCCGGGCGCAGCCCGACAGCCGATGGCGGAAGTTCTACGTCTGGAGCGACACGCCCGACCGGTACAAGGAAGCACGCATCATCTTCAAGGACTTCGAGGCGTCCAACTG
>JACQUQ010000180.1 GCA_016210175.1 Chloroflexota bacterium
CTCCTGGAGCATCACCGTATTGACGATGTTGAAGATGTCCGGGTGGATCTCGTCCTCGGCGTCGAAGATGGTGATGACCTCATGGCGGGCCTGACGGTAGCCCACGTTCAGGCCGTGGGGCTTGTTAATGGGTCCGTCGTCGAAGACCACTAGACGGACATTGGTGATCCCTTGCGCCTGCAACTGGGCGATCTTTTCTGCCGCCTTGTCGATAGTGCCCTTGTCGCCGACTTCGCAAATGACCATGGCCTCGACCAGGTGGTGGGGATAGTTGGTGCGGACCACCCGTTCGATGGTCTCCTGGATGACCTCCTCCTCGTGCCGGGCGGGCAGCATGACGGTGAAGCTCAGTTGGGGCGGCAGGAAGGTCTCGGGCGCGCGCGCGCGCGTGTCGGCATCGGGACGGTCCCAGGCGTAGACCATGATGTAGGCGGTGTAGGCCGCCTGGGCGGTCAGGGCCAGGGAAAACACCACCGCCGCCCCAATCACCAGCTCGCTCAGCACACTCCTCTCCTCCTCTGGTGGCGTTTGCGGCCGCGGCATGCAGGGGCCATCTCGTTAGGCTAGCAGCAGCAGGTCAACACCCTGATGAACGGGACATAAATATTGTGTGAATACGCCGGGATCACGGGGGCCATCGCGGTCCTGTCGTGGCAAAGGCGCAGGGCCTATGCATGCTCAGTCAGCGCCGCGCGCCCCGGCCCTCACCCGACCGCCTGGGGCGGGCGACCTCTCCCAAGGGGAGAGGTGAGCGGCGCTACTGCCTCCCTCTCCCACTGGGAGAGGGTCGGGGTGAGGGTGAGCACGCAGCGGCTCTGGGCAAAGGGCGACCAGGGCGCATTGTCTTTTTTGCAAGTATCCGCTACAATATGCTCTGCCATGCCGTACGGCTGGTACGCATGGGAGGGAAGGGTTTACTCGGCGGGTGCCGAGCGTGGCGTGCGGGTTTGTGACCCGTAGCGCAAGGGATCGAGGGAGCGCAGATTGCCGGAAGAGTCGCGCAACGCGGTCGTGCAGCCACATAGCATCCGTCAGCACCACCCTCTCGACCTGTACTTTCATCCCCGGTCCGTCGCGGTGGTGGGCGCGTCCTCAAGGCCTGATGGGCGCGGGAACGGGTTTCTCCACGGTCTGTTCTCCCAGCAGTTCCCCGGACCGATCTACCCCGTCAATCCGAAGGCCGACACCATTCTGGGGCTGCGCGCCTACCCGCAGGTGCTGGACATCCCCGGTCCGCTCGACTACGTGATCTCCAGCATCCCGGCGGCGGGCGTGCCCGAGTTGCTGCGGCAGTGCGCGGCCAAAGGGGTGCGGCTGGTCCACCTGTTCACGGCCGGGTTCGGCGAATCGGGCTACCAGGAGCGGGCCGATCTGGAAGGGGAGATCCTCCGCATCGCCCGGGAGGGTGGTGTGCGGCTGCTCGGCCCCAACTGCATGGGCCTGTACTGCCCCGCCGGGCACTTGGCCTGGCAGCGCGGCTTTCCCACGGAGCCGGGACCGGTGGGGATCGTCTCCCAGAGCGGCGCCAACGCCGATGCCATCGTTGGCCTGGGGGCGCTGCGCGGGCTGCGCTTCAGCAAGGTCATCAGCTTCGGCAACGGGCTGGACCTCAACGAAGCAGACTGGTTCGAGTATCTTGGTGACGATCCGGAGACCACGGTGGTCGGCGCCTACCTGGAGGGCGTCAAGGATGGCCGCCGCTTCCGGCAGGTGCTGGAGCGCGTCGCACACCGCAAGCCAGTGGTCATCCTCAAGGGAGGGCGCACGGAGGCGGGCGGGCGGGCCGCGGTTTCCCATACCGGCTCCCTGGCGGGGAACAGCCAGGTGTGGGATGCCCTCTGCCGCCAGACCGGGGCCTTCCGGGTCTTCGGGCTGGATGAGTTGGTCGATACCCTGGCCGCCTTCCGGTACCTGGAGCCGCCGCGGGGGCCGCGGGTTGCCATTATGGGCGGGGGCGGTGGCTTCAGCGTGCTGGCCGCCGACGACTGTGTGGCCGCCGGGCTGGAGATGCCCTGGTTCTCCGCTGCGGTGCAGGAGCGCCTGCGGGAGTTCGTCCCCGTGGCCGGGACCAGCGTGCGCAACCCGCTGGATACCGGATCGCTGACCCGTGATGAGGCGCACTTCACCCAGGCGGTGCGGATCATCACGGCGTCGGGGGAAGTGGACTGTTTCCTGGTGCATGTGGGCGGTATCGGGCTGTTCTCCGATACCGATGCCGACCGGACCGAGTCCCTGGCCCGCGTGCTGGTGGCGGGCGCGCGGGCGACGCACCTGCCGATGGCGCTGGTCGTGCGCAGCAACGTGCCGGCCTATGCCGAGAGCACCCAGCGCCTCATCGAGCAGTGCCTGGCCGCGGGGCTGGCGGTGTTCCCGACGGTCGCCCAGGCAGCTTCCGCGCTTATCAAGCTGCGTACCCATCGGCAAAATGGCGAGAGGAGGCAACAATCCGATGGCCTATATCATCACTGAGCCTTGCATCGGGGTGAAAGATGCGTCGTGCGTCGCCGTCTGCCCCGTGGATTGCATTGTCGGCCAGGATGAGGACGAGCAACTGTATGTCAACCCGGACGAGTGCATCGACTGCGGCGCCTGCGTCCCCGAGTGTCCGGTGAACGCCATCTTCGTCGAGGATGAAGTTCCGGAGGAGTGGCAGGCCTTTATCGAGAAGAACTACGACTACTTCCGGCTGGAGCGGGACCAGTTCTCCGACAAGTGGGCGAAGGCCACCGCCTAAACGCTGCGCCGGGGCCTGGTCGCTCTGGCGTGTCGAGTTGCAAGAGCACCCGACGGCGCTCGCCTGGAGCGCTCGGTGGTGCTTTTGTTTTTGTGGAAGCGCGCGGGCGCGACGCCCACGCCCGCGCCGGGGTGTGACCAAAATTTGTTGGAGCTGGCTGACGAGCGCGGGACCTACCCCCCCAGCCCCCGGGTAAGAACCTCGACCTTCCCTGCACTCCCGCCGCATCGACGTAGCCGCCCTCCGGGTAGCAGTGGGCTTCGCTGTAGCGTGCCAGCTCCTCCAAGACGGCCCCGCCTCTCATGCGATTCTGGTTCATCGGCGCGCAGGTTTGCCGCCGGCTTGCTCCAGACCCCGCCGCACGACGACGCCCTTGTCCTTGGCTCGCGGTTCGGTGCTACCTCCACCGCAGGGGACTTCCACCCCCAGGTCTATGCCCATGCCGGGCGCACACGCAGGAAGCCCGCTGGTGGTCTGCCCACCAGCGGGCTTCCTGGAGAACGTGGGTGCTGCGGGCCGGGGTACGGCGGCGTGCCCTAGCCCTCGGCCGCCGCGAGCGCGGCCGGTACGGTCCCGATGATGCCCTCACGCTCCAGTTCCGCGATCTCCGCTTGGGACCTGCCGAGGAGCGTGCCGTAGATGTACTGGTTGTGCTCCCCGAAGCCGGGCGCGGGCATGCGGTGGATGTGCGGGGTCTTGGTGAGCTTCATGGGCCGGGAGTAGTAGGGATGGGTGCCGGACTCGGGGTGGCTCTCCACTTCAAAGAAGCCGCGCGCCTGGAAGTGGGGATCGGCCAGCATATCGGGCACGGTGTTGACGGCGCCCGCGGCGATGCCCGCCGTGCGCAGCGCCTCCATCGCCTCGCGGGGCGTGCGCTCCTGGGTCCAGGACGTGATGATGGCATCCAGTTCATCGTGGTGCTGGTACCGGCTCAGGACGTGGTCGAAGCGGGGATCGCCGGCCAGGTCTGGCATGCCCATGACCTGGCACAGGGTGGCCCATTCCTGGTCCGTCCCCACCGAGAGCGTGACCCAGGTATCCTCGTCTTTGCAGGGGTAGCAGCCCTGGGGCGCCTTGCTGCGGTGGCGGTTCCCGATGGGTTCGCCCACCCGCCCGTTCATGCTGTAATCCATGACGTACTCGCCCAGCATGTGGCTGACGGCCTCACGCTGGGAAAGCTCAACGTGGACGCCCTGGCCGGTCCGGCGGCGCTGCCGCAGCGCGACCAGGGCCGCGCCCGCGGCCGCGATCCCGGCAATGGCGTCGGGATAGTTGCCGCTGGAGAAGTAGGGCGGTACATCCGGATAGCCCGTCAGGAAGGTGAAGCCCCCTGACTGCTCCAGCGCGTTGCCGTAGGAGACGAAGTCCCTATCGGGGCCGTTGAGTCCCTGGCTGGAGATGGAGACCAGGATGATGCGGGGGTTGATCTCCCGCAGCACTGGATAGCCCAGCCCGAAGCCCTCCATCACCCGCGCGCTGAAGTTCTCCGAAATGATGTCGCCGATCTTGACCAGTTCTTTGAAGATGGCGACCCCTTTCGGCGTGGTCAGGTCCAGGGTAATGCCATACTTGTTCCGGTTGCGCTCGTTGATCATGCCGGACCGGTTCCACGGCCGCTCCCCAGGATCGCCGTTGGGGAAAAGCCCGCGGGCCTGGACCCGCAGGGGGTCGGGCCGCCGGATAGCTTCTATCTTAATGACCTCCGCGCCCAGGTCGGCCAGCAGCTTCCCGGCGTAGGGTCCTGCCCAGAACATGCCCAGGTCGAGGACGCGAATCCCTTCTAGTGCCATCTTCGGTGTGGGCATCGACCGCACTCCCTTTCTCGTCCTACTGAAGACCAAGCTAGATAACGCCGCGTTCCCGCAGGCGCACGAGGTCCGCGGGGCTGTACCCCAGCAGGTCGCCGTAGACCTGGGGGTTGTGCTCCCCCAGGAGAGGCGCACGGCCCAGGACCGGCGGCGCGTCGCCGATGCGCATGGGGAGGGTGGGGTAGAGCTGTTTCCCCGCCGCCGGGTGGTCAAGTTCGGCAAAGAACCCGCGCGCCTGGTACTGCGGCGAGTTCACCAGGTCGGCCACGCTGGCCACGTAACTCCAGGGCATATGATGGGACTGCCCCACTCGGTAGATCTCCTCTTTGGTGCGGTCGGCCATCCAGCCGATGGTGATCGCCTCCAGGTCATCGGCGTTCTGGCGCCGGGCCAGCTCTGTCGCAAAGCGCGGGTCTTCCCGCAGCTCCGGCATGCCGATCACGTCCGGGAACCGTACCCAGTGGCGGGCCAGCGCCGGCGCGCTCACCCAGCCGTCCAGGGCCGGCAAGATCATCATGGCCCGGTTCCGCTGGTGTACCGAGCCCGTATAGGTATACTCCACAATGGATTGGAAATGGTTGGACGCCACCACTTCCAGGAGCGCCACGTCCACCTGCTGGCCGATGCCCGTGAGGTCAGCGTAGGTCACGGCCATCATGGTGGCGGTGAAGGCGCTCAGGCCCCCGGAGTATTGCACCACCGGCGGGCCGAACTTCAGTGGGGGGTACTCCGGCAACCCGGCCTGGTACATCAGGCCGCCCAACGCCCAGAGCGTGATTTCCTCCGCCGCGCTGTCGCGATAGGGCCCGGTCTGGCCGAAGTTGGAGATGGACGTCAGGACCACCCGCGGGTTGACCTGCTCCAGGACCTCGTAGCCGAGCCCCAGGCTGGGCAACACCTGCGGGGAGAAGTTCTCCACGACCACATCGGCCCAGCCGACCAGCTCTTTGAAGATCTGCTTGCCGGTGGTGCTGGTAAGGTCGAGGGTAATCCCCCGCTTGCCGGTGTTCAGATAGAGGTACAGGCCACTTTTCTCCGGGTGCGGGAGGTCATCGGGGAAGGGTCCCGCGCGGCGGGCAGGGTCGCCGCCGGCGGGTGGTTCGATCTTGATGACCTCCGCCCCCAGGGTGGCGAGGAGTTTGGCGCAGTAGGGCGCGGCGATATGCTGGCCCAGGTCGAGGACCTTGAGCCCATCCAGGGGTGCTTCGCTCATGCTGCCTCCTGATAGCACGTGGAACACGGTCCGCTGTTGCGCGCTGCCGCGCGGTGAGACGTGCGCTCGGATCTCAGATCGAGGGAGCCCCCGGTGTTACCGCAAGTTCCACTGGGGCTTGCGTCGTTCCACGAAGGCCCGCGGGCCCTCCCGGAAATCTTCCATCTGGGTCAGGGGTCGGAAGAGCGCATTCCGGAACTGGATCTGCTGGTAATCGCTCATCCCCTGGCTCAGGTAGACCCAATGCTTGGTCGCCCGCACCGAGGCCGGTGCGTTGTCGCAGACCAGTTCGGCCCAGCGCAGGGCCTCGTCCAGGAGCTGATCGTCGGGCACCACCTTGTTCACGAACCCGATCTCGGCCATGCGCTGCGCCGTCAGGTACTGGCCCCACATCAACAGCTCGCAGGCGATCCCGATGGTGGGGAAGTACTCCAGCCGGCCGGGGAAGAGGCCGTTCACTTTGACCTCGGTGATGGCGAACTGGGCGCTGGCGGCGGCCAGCCGCACGTCACAGGTCATGGCGACGCCGAAGCCACCGGCCACGCAGTAGCCGTTGATGGCCGCGATGGTCGGCTTCCAGGTGGGGACCGGCGCCCAGGGCGTCGCTCCCCGCAAGACCGGGTTGGAGGCGTCGTCGGGCACGCCGCGCTCGTGGCGCTCTTTCAGGTCGGCCCCGGCGCTGAAGGCCCTGCCGGTTCCGGTCAAGATCGCTACCCAGACCTCATCGTCGGCATTGACGGTCTGCCAATGCTCCTGGAGCCGCTGGGGCAGCCCGCCCCCCAGGGCGTTCATGCGCTCCGGGCGGTTCATGGTAATGATGGCCACGTGGCCCCGCTTCTCGTAGAGTACGACGTCCGGTCCGCTCAGCGGCATGGCATGCCCTCCTTCTGCCTCCGGCTCGCTGCCACTCTTCCTGCCTCATGGCGGGATCTGGTGATGATCCGGATTCTATGCTCCCCGTTCACGGCGGTCAAGCCGGCAGGTTGCGGGCGCTGGCCCCGCCACACGCCCGCAGCGCCCCCGGCTCGCGAGTTTCCATAACTCGCTTCCATCTTACCAATAATTAGCTCTTTACAAATATACTTGGCCGTACTAGAATGGCCCGCAGCGCGCTCCCTGCCTACGGGGGCGTTGTCTGGGTGGTGGCCGCAGTTCTTCGCCCTTCGGGGGCTGGCGGCCAGGTGGCGGGGTGGGGCTGCGCTGGTCCTTCCTAACACCGGGCGCCAGATCACTGCGGGCCATCAGGACTTCGGCACACCCGTATCTCTGCTGGAGCGAGGTCCATCATGGCGGCAGCGTTCTCCCGACGTGCTCTCTGGCGCTCATCCCTGACCCTGGTCCTGGCCCTGATCGGCGCGGCCTGCGGCCCCATGCCGCAGGTCCCAGCCCCATCGGACCCGTTCCCAGAGCCGGCGGCGGCCACCTCCCAGCCTCCTGAGCCCGCCGCGCACCCCCCAGCAGATCCGGCGCTGGCCCGGCTGAACTACTTCCACACCGACGGCACCACGATCCGCGATGTCCACGGCAATCAGGTCCACCTGACCGGCGTCAACTGGTTCGGGATGGAGACCGATACCCTGTCCCCCCACGGCCTGTGGGCCCGCAACCTGGAGGACATGCTGGACCAGGTGCGGGAGATGGGCTTCAACGTCATCCGGCTGCCCTTCTCCAACGAACTCTTCAACCCCGATCTCACGCCCCAGGGGATTGACTTCGCCCTGAACCCCGACCTCCGGGGCCTGAGCGGCCTGGAGATCCTGGACCGCGTGATCGTCGGCGCGGGCCAGCGCGGGATCAAGGTCATGCTGGACCAGCACCGCGCCACCACGGACGGGCAGAGCAAGCTCTGGTACACCCGTGAGTTGAGCGAAGACCTCTGGATCGCCCACTGGCGGGCGCTGGCCCAGCGCTACCGCGGGAATGACACCGTCATCGGGATAGACCTCCACAACGAGCCGGCCGGGGATGCGACGTGGGGGAGTGGCGACCGCGCGACCGACTGGCGGCTGGCCGCCGAGCGGGCCGGGAACGCTATCCTGGAGGTCAACCCCTACCTTCTCATCTTCGTGGAGGGGATCGAGAAGAACGAGGACGACTACGGCAACATCATGGACTGGTACTGGATGGGAGGCAGCCTCCAGTACGCCCGGCTGTTTCCGGTGCGGCTCACGGTCCCTGGACGGCTGGTCTACAGCCCCCACGACTACGGCCCCGGCGTCTACCCCCAGGGCTGGTTCCAGCACCCCGACTTCCCGGAGAACCTGCCTGAGGTGTGGGACCACCACTGGGGCTACCTCCAGCAGGAGGGCATTGCGCCCCTCTTCCTGGGGGAGTTCGGCGGCCGGTCGGTCGGCGACGACGCCGAAGGGCAATGGCAACGGCGGCTGGTCCGCTTCCTCAAGGAGCGCGGCATCGGCTATGCCTACTGGAGCCTGAACGGCAACTCCGGGGATACCGGCGGGCTCCTGGGCGACGACTGGCGCACGGTGGACCAGGCCAAGCTCAAGGTCCTGGCCGACTACCAGGGTGAGCCGCTGCCCAGCTACAACCCCACCCACATCGAGAAGGCGGCGCTCCCGGCGCCGGCCCCGCAGGTGGCCCCCCTCAAAGTCCTGCACCAGGACAAGAACCGCGAGCAGTGGACCCCGGTCCTCACCCCGGAGCTCCACATCGCCAACAAGACCACCCAGCCGGTGGACGTCGGCGGCGTGGAGCTGCGCTACTGGTTTACCGCCGACGGCGGCTCCGACCGCTCCGGCGCGCCGGATCAGGTGGTCCGGGTCGAGCGGCTCTTTACCATGGTGGATGGCCAGCCGCGCGACCTGGATAAGCGGCTGGCGCAGGTCGAACTGGTACGCGATCCCGACAATGCCAGCGCGATCGACCCGCAATTCCTGGTGCGCGTGGTCTTCCGGCGGGGGGTGACGGTGCCGCCGCGCACCTCGGTCGGGGTGCTGCTCCAGGTGCGCAAGCGGGACGGGTCCGCGTACTATCAGGGCAACGACTACAGCTATCGGGAATACCACTGGCCTACCGAATGGGAGCGGGTCGGGCTGTACCAGGGCAGCAAGCTGGTATGGGGGATGGACCCGCAGGAGCACCGGGCGCTGGTCCAGGCCCGGCAGGAGCAGCGTGAGCAGGCCCGCCAGCGCCGGGCCGAGGACACGGCGGCCAACCTGAAGGGGAGCCAGAAAGACCCGAAAGGATCGTAGTGTCACCCGGCCGGGAGCGCGCCCAGTCGCGCGGGAGGGGGCGGCGGGATGGTCGGGGATCGCCTCGCCGCTGCCCCATGTACCGCGGGGTGCGGAGGTCGCTCCCGGCGCCGGGGGACTGGCGTCAACATCAGTGAAAACCGCGTGTGCTATGATATCAAAAGTCGTTATGCCTCGCTGTCCATTTTTCTCTACTTTCCCATAATTTTCCAGGAAACCCTTGTCCCCGTCGGGAATCCGGCGTATACTCTGGTCAACATGTGCTCTTGCTACAGTTGCGCCGGTATGACTGGTGGCGTGAGGGCGTAGGCACTCCCCCTGAACCACCTCACCTGCGTGCTCCTCTCCGGTATCGGGAGCGGGAGACCGGGGAGGAACTGGGGCATGCGGCGAGGGACCGGCGCTCGCACCGGCTATCCTCGACGAGGATCTGGCGAAGCAGCGCATTCCCGGCAGTGGATGGGTCCCTGAAGGCAAGGGTTCGACGGCAGCCGGTGGATGGCTGCAAGCAGAGCTTGTGAAGGAGGAGGGCGCATGGACTTTGAACTGAACTACAGCGTAGAGCAGCAGGAGTTCCGGCAGGAAGTCCGGCAGTGGCTCAAGGACAGCCTCGACCATGAGTTTCTGAAGACACTCCCCCCGGACCAGGAAGACTACGCCGAAGCGCACTACGAGTACGGTCGCCAGGTACGCCGGATGCTGGGCGAGCGGGGCTGGCTGGCTCCGACCTGGCCCAAGGAGTACGGCGGTGGCGGCCTGACCGTCGCCCACCAGATCGTCATTGAAGAAGAGCTGGCGGAGTACGACCTGCCCGCGGTGGGCGACCTGGGCCTGACCCTGGGCGCCCCGGCCATCAACGCGTGGGGCAACGAGGAGCAGAAGCAGCGCTTCCTCCCGCCCATCCTGAAGGGCGAGGTCGTGGTCTGGCAGGTGTTCACCGAGCCGGGCGCCGGCTCCGACCTGGCCTCCCTCAAGACCCGCGCGGTGGAAGACGGCGACGACTTTGTTATCAACGGCAACAAGATCTTCGTCGGTCAGAAGTACTACGCTGACTACCTCTACACCCTGGCCGTGACGGACCCGGAGGCGCCGCGCCACAACAACATCGGGGCCTTCATCATCCCGGCCGGCACCGAGGGCGTCACGGTACACCGCCTCGACCTGATCGCCGGCGGCGGGAAGCGGGCCATCTTCTTCGACGACGTGCGGGTGCCCAAGGAGAACCTCATCGGCGGCAAGGGCAAGGGCTGGTGGGTGGCGCAGACCACCCTGGAACTGGAGCACGGCGGCGGCGGCCGGGTCACCCCGCGCAACCGGCTGGTGGACCAGTTCCTCAAGTATGCCAAGAGCGCCAAGCTCAACGGCCAGGTCATCAGCGCCGACTCGCGCAAGCAGGAGATCCTGGTCGACGCCTACATTCAGGCGAACGTCATCCGCCTGCTGGGGCTGCGGAACTACTGGCAGCGCAACGCCGGTGTGCGCCAGACCTACGAGGGCTCCCAGCTCTCCATGAACAACAAGGTGTTCATGCCCCGGCTGGCGTCCATGATGCTCGAAGTGCTGGGCCCCTACGCCCTGACCAAGGACGCCACGTGGGGTCCCGCCCGGGGCGAGATCGAGAACTGGCAGCGCCAGAGCACGGCGACCCATCCGGGCGGCACCATCGAGATCCAGAAGGTGATCATGGCCCGGTCGATGGGCCTCTCCCGCGGCCGAGGATAAGACGTAGTGATACATTCCGTTCCTTGAGCTCGTCGCAAGGAACGGCGTTGCCCCTTCGACCCTGCTCAGGGCAGGCTGCGACGGACTCAGGCAACGCCATGCGCCCACAGGCACGACGCCGCCCCGCGGTGGGAGTTGCCGCCGCCTGACCGGGCGCAACCATGACCAGCAGGTGGGAAGAGCCGACCGCGCTCCTCCCCCCTGCTGTCAGCGCGGCCTCCCCCAGAACGAGCCTTGCCACACCAGCGGGCCTTGGCCCGATGAGGAGGACTGGATGGACCTGTCGCTGAATGAAGCCCAGGAGATGCTCAAGACCGCGGCCAAAGACTTCCTGGAGCGGGAATGCCCCCCGACCACGGTACGCGCGCTGGACGAGCAAGACCTGGGATACTCCCCGGAGCTCTGGCGGAAGATGGCCGATCTGGGTTGGACGGGTATCCTCATCCCCCAGGAGTACGGCGGCCTCGGGCACAGCCTGACGGACGTCGGCGTCCTCTACGAGGAGATGGGGAAGGCCCTGCTGCCCAGCCCGCACTTCTCTTCGGCGGTCCTGGGCGCGCTCATCATCCTGGAGGCGGGGACCGAGGAGCAGAAGCGGCAGCTCCTGCCCGCCATCGCTCGGGGCGATCTCATCGTTGCCCTGGCCCAGACCGAGCCGGACTATGGCTGGAAAGCCGAGCATATCGGCATGCGGGCCGCGGTCAGCGGCGATACCTACGTGCTCAATGGCACCAAGCTGTTCTGCCACGACTGTCACTGCGCCGACCGGCTCCTGGTGGTCGTTCGGACGGGCGACGGCGCCCGCCCGGAGGAGGGCATCTCCATCCTGGTGGTGGACCGGCAAGCGCCGGGCGTCCAGGTGCGCAACCTGGACGGCTTTGCCGGAGAGAAGCAGAACGAAGTCACTTTCGCCAACGTCGCCGTGCCCCAGAGCAACGTGTTGGGCACGGCGGGAGCGGCCTGGGCGCCCCTCCAGCGGGCCCAGGAGCGGGCCACGGCCATCCTGTGCGCCTACATGGTAGGTGGCTGCCAGGCGGTCTATGAGATGACGGTGCAGTACGGGCGCACGCGTACCCAGTTCGGCCAGCCCATCGGCAATTTCCAGCGGGTCCAGGACCATGTCATCGATATCGTGAACAACTTGGACGGCGCCCGCTGGACGACCTATGAGGCCCTGTGGAAGCTGGACATCGGCAAGCCCGATGCCGCCGAAGCGGTGGCCATTGCCAAGGCGGTAGCCAGCCAGGGGTACCACGACGCCTGCAATGCGTCCCACGAGGTCCACGCCGGCATCGGCATCTCGCGGGAGTACCCGCTGTACCTGTACACCAAGAAGGCCCGCACCCTCTATCACTACCTGGGCGATCCCGTGGAGCACAAGAAGCGGGTCGCCGCGGCGTTGGCCCTCTAGGCTGCTCAGCCTGCCGACAGCACAAGGGGAGCACTCGACACCGGGTGCTCCCCTTCCTGTTGTCCGCTCGGAACCGGGGCGCGGCAGGTGCTCCCGGTGCGGATCGTGGCGGCTCCCGCGCCGCGGGGGAGAATACGGCCCGGTGGAGACCACAATTACGGTATAATAGAAAGTGACGTGTGCAGGGCAGCGGCGGCGCAGCAGTGCCCAGCAGTGGTAAGCGAGCGGCTGATAACCCCCCCGGCCCCTCCCCGACACGGGGGGAGCGGGATCCCCCTTCCCGGAGCGGGAAGGGGGACCGGGGGTTCGTGCAGGATCAGGAGACGTGTTTGGCATGGGCAACCGGTAGGGGCGCATGGCCATGCGCCCCTA
>JACQUQ010000022.1 GCA_016210175.1 Chloroflexota bacterium
CCGTCATCCCCAGCACGTAGTCCTTGGTGACGCCGTACTTGAGGCAGCGTGGTCCACCGGAGTTGCAGGCCACGTTCCCGCCCAGGGTGGACTGGTTCAGGCTGGCCGGATCGGGCGGGTAGAAGAGCCCCTGCCGCTCCACCGCCTTCTGGAGGTCGGCCGTTACCACGCCGGCTTCGACGATCGCGCAGGTGTTGGCCGGGTCGATTTCCTTGATGCTGGTCATGCGGCTGAGGCTCAGCACGATGCCGCCGGTGAGGGGGATAGTTCCTCCGGCGAGGCCGGTCCCCGCGCCGCGGGGGATGACGGGGATCCCCTCCCGCTGCGCCAGGGCGACGATGGCGGCGACCTCCTCGGTGGTGCGTGGCGTCACGGCCACGTCGGGGAGGTGCTGCTGAAAGGTGCCATCGTAGGAGTAGGTAATGAGTTGCGCCGGCCCCGCGTGGACGTGCTCTGGTCCGACGATGGCCTGAAGTTCCCGCAGCAGAGCGTCACTCAGCATGGTTCAACTCCTTTATCTCACCAGAGAGCACACAGCGGGGAGAGAGACGGGTGTTCGTGTGGTGCAGGAGGCGTGCGCGGTCAGCTCGACGGTGAACGCCAACGGGCTGGGGGTGGTCAGCGGCCGTTCTGGTATGCCTGCGCCAGTAGGTCTACGATATGGATCACCCTGGCCGAGGACCCGGCGGCCCGCAAGCCCGCCTGTACCTGCATCTGGCAGCCGGGATTGGCCGTCACCACGAAGTCGGCGCCTGTCGCCAGGATGTGGCGCACCTTGCGTTGGAGCAGTTCGTCGGACATCGCCGGCTGGGTGAGGTTGTAGATGCCAGCGCTGCCACAGCAGCGGTCCGACTCCGCCATCTCCACCAGGGTCAGGCCGGGGACCGCCCGCAGCAGGCGCCGGGGGGCCTGCTTGATGCCCTGGGCGTGGGCCAGGTGGCACGGCTCCTGGAAGGTCACGGTGACCTCCAGCTTCCCCGGCGGCACCAGGGGCAGCCCGTCCAGGAACTCGGTAATGTCCTTCACCTTGGCCGAGAACTCGGCCGCGGCCTGGGCGTACTCCGGGTCATCCGCCAGCAGGCGACCGTACCCTTTGAGCATGGAGCCGCAGCCCGCCGCGTTCACGACAATGGCATCGAGGTCCAGGTCCTGGAAAGCCCGGATATTCTGGCGGGCCAACTCCTGGGCCAGGGGCAACTCGCCGCTGTGGGCGTGGATAGCGCCGCAGCAGGCCTGGCCCGCCGGGGCCACCACCTCGCAGCCGTTGGCGGTCAGCACCTCGACGGTGGCCCGGTCGGTGTCGGCGAAGGCCGTGCTCATGACGCACCCGGCCACCACCGCGACCCGACGGCGCGCCGGGCCCGCGGCGGGCTGCCAGGTCTGCCCGCGAGGGACGAAGAACTCCTGGGGCAGGTCCGGGAGGAACGCTTCGGCCCGCTCCAGGCCCAGCAGCCGGAGCACGCCCGTCCGCCGGACCAGGGTCCGCAGCCCGGACCGCTGGTAGACCCGGTTCAGCCAGGCGAAGGTCCGCAGGCGGGCCAGGTCATTGAGCAGCAGCCGAAAGCCAACCCAGCGGACCAGCCGCTCCCGCCAGGAAGCAGGGCGGGCCTGTTCCTGAGTGACCAGCGTGCGCACTGCCTCCCCGATGCCCTCCATGTGGACACCTGAGGGGCAGATGGCGGTACACGCTTCGCAGAGGAGGCAGGAGTCCATCGCGTGCAGCAGGTCGGGGGTCACGGCGAGATGGCCCTCCGCCAGCGCGCGGGCAATGGCGATGCGGCCGCGGGGCGACTGCTCCTCAATCAAGGTCTGCTGGTAGGTGGGGCACACTGACGAGCACAGCCCGCAGCGGATGCAGGCCAGCATGTTGTCGTAGTGCAGTTCCAGGAGTCGACGGTCACGCTGACTCGCCGCCATAGTCTCCCCCACTCGGCTTTGCACGGATTCCTGCCAGGCCCATCCACACCCAAGAGACCAGCACCCCCCATGATACCCCACTCTCTTGCGGAATGAAAGGCACACCACTGCCTTCAGGCGCTCCGCGAAGGCCCAGGAGCGCCCGGTATGGCACCGTATGATACGGTAACTGATACTCCTGTGCTATGGCAAGCGGGGGAAGTATGCTACAATGGGGCCGCATTGTGCCAGGGACGGAAGGACGCACGCATCGCCGATGGTCACCCCGCTGCCACGGGCAACGGGCAGTGGCCGCAGGTCACGGAGAGGGGAGTGTCCATGCGCAGCATCCAGGCCGTTACTCAGACCGTATGGCTGGCGCTCTTCGCCGCGCTGCTGGCGGTTGCTACCGCGTGCGGCGCTGAGCCCGGCGGCGGCTCCGACACCGGTAGCATCGACCGTACCTCCGGGACGCCGCCCAGCAGCCCGCAGGGAGAACTCCGGGTGAACCTGAGCGGCGAGCCACCGACCCTGGACCCCAACCGCGCCAGCTTCGCCGCGTCCGTTACCGTCCTCCAACAGCTCTTCGATGGGCTGTTGACCTTCCAGCCCGATATGACGCTGGCTCCGGCGGTTGCCAAGGAGATCCCCTCCCTGCAAAACGGGGGCATCTCCAAGGACCTGCTGACCTACACCTTCAAGCTCCGGACCGATGTGAAGTGGAGCGACGGGAAGCCCGTCACCGCCAGGGACTTCGAGTACAGCATCAAGCGCATGCTGGACCCGAAGCTGGCCGCAGACTATGCGTCGACCTACTACGACATCAAGGGCGCCCAGGCCTACAACACCGCCCTGGGCACCGAGGCCGCGCCCAAGCAAGGGGACGATGCGACCCTGGCCCGCCTCCGGGATGCTATCGCGGTGAAGGCCACGGATGACCACACCCTGGTCATCGAACTGGCCCAGCCGCGGCCTACTTTCCTCCAACTCATGGCCCTCTGGCCCGTGTATCCCCTGCGCAAGGACGTCATCGAGGCCAAGGGCGATGAGAAGTGGACCGAGGCCGGCAACCTCATCGGCAACGGCCCCTTCCAGTTGTCCGAGTGGGTCCACCAGGACCACATTACCCTGGTACCCAACCCTCAGTACTACGGCGAGCAGCCCAAGCTGGCGAAGATCACGCTGTTCATGGTCACCGATGCCAACGCCGACTACGCCGCCTACCGCAACGACGAGCGGGATATGACCGAGGTGCCCCTGCCCGTGGTGAAGCAAGTGCTGGCCAACCCGGAGCAGCGGAAAGAGCTTATCCGCTTCTCGGAACTGGTGACCTTCGCCTACCTGTTCAATACCAAGCGTGCGCCCTTCGACAATCCCAAGGTGCGGCTGGCCTTCTCCAAGGCCATCAACCGGGAGGCCTTCGTGGACAAGGTGTCGTCGGGCGTCGGCAAGCCGGCCTATAGCTGGGTCCCCCCCGGCATGCCCGGCTACGACGAGAAGCTAGGCAAGGACCTGCACGCGTTCGACCCCGCCAAGGCCAAGCAACTCCTGGCCGAGGCTGGCTTTGCCGATGTGAGCAAGCTGCCCCCGGTCGCGTTCCAGTACGCCAACGCTGGCGCGAACCCCATCCGGGCCGAGTTCTTTCAGAGCCAGATCAAGGAAAACCTGGGCATCGAGGTGAAGCTGGAGCCGATGGAGCCGGCGTCCTTCAGCAAGGCCGTCAATGCCAAGCAGTTCCAGATCGCCTTCTATGGGTGGGGCGCCGACTACCCCGACCCCGACAACTGGCTGCCCGATATTTTCGGGACCGAAGGCAGCCAGAACGCCGGCCAGTACAGCAACCCGCGCTTCGATGCCGCCGTCAAGCAGGCCATGGCCGAGCCTGACAATGCCAAACGGCTCCAGCTCTGGGGTGAAGCGCAGAAGATCATGATCGAGGATGCGCCCATCATCCCACTGATCTACCGGGAGCGCTTCTGGCTGGCAAAGCCCTCCGTCAAGGGCCTGGTGACGACACCCAAAGACGCCCGCATCCCTGGTGATAAGTTCCTCAAGAAAGTCTGGCTGGACAAGCGGTAGCGGGAGCCATCAGCCTGCACCCCGGCAGCGCGCGAGCCGCCGGGGTGGGGGCTGGGACTGCGCAACGAGCGTGCTGCTCCACGCGCAGCCCGCGTACCTGACGCCGTCGTACCCGGAGGGATACCGTGGCCCGGTTCATTGTCCGTCGCCTGCTCTGGCTTATCCCGGTGCTCGGGTTCGTCTCGTTCATTACCTTCAGCCTGATGCACCTGGTACCCGGTGGCCCCTGGGACCGGGACAAGAAGCTGGCGCCCGCCGTGGTGGAAGCCCTGAACCGGCGCTACGGCCTGGACAAGCCTTTCCATGAGCAGTACCTGAACTTCGTAGCCAACGCCTTGCAGGGCGATCTGGGGGTCTCCTACACCTACCAGGACCGGGGCGTCACCGAGATCATCATGCAGGGCTTTCCCACCACGGCCACCCTGGGCGCCCTGGCCCTGCTGATTTCGGTCCTCCTCGGCATCAGCCTGGGTACCATCGCGGCGCTGCGTCCCAACTCCTGGGTGGATTACCTGAGCATCGCCTTTGCCACCCTGGGGGCGGCTGCCCCTAGCTTCGTCATCGGGATTGTCCTGGTCATCGTCTTCTCCGTGTGGCTCCACCTGTTACCCACCAGCGGCTGGGGCACCCCGGCCAAGGCCGTCCTCCCGGCCCTGGCGCTGGGGGCCTACCCGGCGGCATTCCTGGCCCGGCTCACCCGGTCCTCGATGCTGGAAGTGCTCAGCCAGGACTACATCCGCACCGCACGGGCCAAGGGCCTTGCCTACCAGACCATGCTCATCCGCCACGCCGTCAAGAATGCGCTGATCCCGGTGCTGACCGTGGCCGGCCCTATCGCCGCCTTCTTTGCTACCGGCTCCTTCGTCATCGAGAACCTTTTCTCGATACCGGGCATCGGACGGTTGTTCGTCCAGGGGGTCTTTCAGCGGGACTACGGGCTGATCATGGGAACAACGCTCTTTTACGCGTTCATCGTCGCCATCGCCAACCTGGTGGTGGACGTGCTCTATGCCTTCGTTGACCCGCGCATCCGCTACCAATAAGAGTGCTGAGTACTGAGTGCGGAGGGGAGATGGGACACTCCGCACTCAGTACTCAGCACTCAGCGAGGAGCGCACCATGTCCCAGGCCCACATCCAGACCACTGCTGAGTCGGCGCTGATCCCGGCCAGGCCGCCGCGTGGCCTCTGGACCGATGCGTGGGTGCGCCTGCGCCGCAATAAGCTCGCCCTGGGCGGCGGGGCGGTCATCCTGGGGCTCTTCGCGGTGGCGCTGCTGGCCGGGATCCTGGCCCCCCGCGACCCGACCAAGCCGGACCTGGAGGCCATCCTGGAGGGACCGGGCTGGCCCTACCTCCTGGGGACCGACGCGCTGGGCCGCGATGTCTTGAGCCGCCTTATCTACGGGGCGCAGGTATCCATGACGGTCGGCGTGTTCGCCCAGGTGATCTACCTGGCGGTTGGCTTGCCTATCGGCGCGCTGGCCGGGATGCTGGGCGGCCGCTTCGATAACCTCTTGATGCGCTTCGTGGATGTGGTGTACGCCTTCCCCGACCTGCTGCTGATCATCCTGCTGCGGGCGGTGTTTGGGGGAAGCCTGTTCATGATCTTCCTAGCTATCGGCCTGGTCCACTGGACCACCATGGCGCGCCTGGTCCGGGGCCAGTTCCTCGCGCTCAGGGAGCGTGAGTTTGTGACCGCCTCCCGCTCCCTGGGGGCCACCGAATTCTGGATCGTCACCCGCCATCTGCTGCCCAACTCCGTCAATCCGCTCATTGTGGCCGTCACCTTCGGCGTGCCCCAGGCCATCTTTGCCGAAGCGGCCCTGAGCTACATCGGCATCGGGGTCACGCCGCCCACGCCGAGCTGGGGATCGATGGTACAGGACGGCTACCAGGCCATCTTCGGCTTCCCGCACCTGGTGCTGTTCCCGGCCCTGGCTATCGCCGCCACCATGCTGTCCTTTACCTTCCTGGGCGACGGGCTGCGGGACGCCCTCGACCCCCGGTCACGGCGGTAGACCCATGGAAGGGAGCCTCCTGGCCCTGCTGGCCGCCAATAGCTGGGCCATCAGCTACATCTTCACCCGCCTGGGCCTGGAAGCCGGGATGAAGCCCGTCCAGGGAACCATGCTGTCCCTGCTCTCCAGCTTCGCGGTGGTGGCGGTGCTGGCGGTCCTGGTGGATATGCGGGCCTTGCTGGCCGTCCCGCCGGGGGTGGTGCTCTGGTTCGCCCTGGTGGGTATCCTGAACTTCCCCCTGGGGCGGCTGTTCAACTTCCTCAGCGTGGGCTACCTGGGCGCTGCCCGCGCCGCCCCCATCCTGGCTGCCTCCCCCCTGTTCGCCATCATCCTGGCAATGGTCTTCATGGGCGAGCGTCCCACCCCAACCATCCTGGCGGGCGCGCTGGCGATCCTGGCCGGCATCTCCCTCATTGTAAGCGAGCGGGCGGCATGAAGCGAGAGCAGGTCCTGGGCTACCTCCTGGCCCTGGCGGGAGCGCTGGCCTACGGCGCGGCCCAGGTGACCACCCGCAAGGGCGTCTCCGAGATGACCACGCCCTTGATCGGGGCGACCATCTCTATGTTCGCGGGCATGGTCGCCCTGGCCTTCCTCAACCTGCGGGACATGGGGACGGCTATGCACAGCCAGCGCCGGGCGCTGGTGCTCGTCACCCTGTCGGGGGTGTTCTCCTCCATCGGGGTCACCTCCATGTACTTCGCACTCTCGTACGTGCCGGTGATGGTGGCCTCGCCTATCGCCAGCATCAATCCCCTGCTCACCCTGCTCTACGCCACCATGTTCCTGCGGCAGGAGCGCATCACCCGCCGCGTGGTGCTGGGGTCGGTGCTGGTGGTGGGGGGCGTCGTGCTGGTAACGGTGGGCCAGGGCTAACGATGGGCCGTGGCATCGTCTTCGCCGCGCTGGTCCTGCTGGTGCTGGGCTTCCTGGTGGCCGCCGTGGTCGCCACTTCCTACCGGGCTGTCCCGGAGTCGGGCGCACGGACGGAGGTTCCCACCCCGGTCCCCGGCGCCCTGGGCTCGGGATCGCTGGTGCAGTCCAGTTGGTACACCGTCTTCTTCACGCAGCCGGTGTACCCAGACGACCCCGCCCAGCACCGCGGCGGCCTGGACGAGCGCCTGGTAAGCCTCCTGGACCGGGCCGAAACGACCCTGGATGTCGCCGGCTATGACTTCGACTTGCAGAATGTGGCGCAGGCGATGGCGCGGGCCAGGCAGCGGGGCGTGCGGGTGCGTATGGTCACGGACTCCGATACGGTAGCCAACAAGAATGAGGAGATTCAGGCGGCGCTTGCCATCGTGCGGGGCGCAGGGATACCCATCGTCGAGGACGGGCGGAGCGGCATCATGCACCATAAGTTCACCGTGGTGGACAACGCCTGGGTCTCCACCGGCTCCTGGAACTACACCGACGGCGACACCTACCGGCTGAATAACTGGATGGGGATCTTCCACTCCAGTGAGCTGGCGGCCAACTACACCGCCGAGTTCGAGCAGTTATTCGCCGGAAAGTTCGGAGGAGGCAAGCGCGGGGTCCTGCCCCATCCCGCCATCGCGCTCGGCGGCAGCCAGGTGCAGACCTGCTTCTCTCCCCAGGGGAAGTGCGACCGCCTGATTGTCCGGACTATCGAGCGCGAGGCGCGCCGGGCGGTGCGCTTTCTGGCCTTCTCCTTTACCCACGACCAGATCGGCCAGGCCATCCTGGAGAAGGCCAGCATGGGGATACGGGTCGCCGGGGTCTTCGAGACCACCGGCTCCCAAACGCAGTATTCCGAGTACGGGCGCATGAAAGCGGCGGGCCTGGAGGTCTACACCGACGGCAGCCCGTGGGCCCTGCACCACAAGGTCATCCTCATCGATGACCGCATCGTGGTGGCGGGAAGCTTCAATTTTTCGCAGAACGCCACCGCCACCAACGACGAAAACCTCCTGGTCCTGGAGGACCCTGCCCTGGCACAGGGCTTCGCGACCGAATTCGACTACATCCTTCAGGTTGCGCAGAACCCACCGGCCCGGTAGCACGCGCCGATGCTCCGGGGAGGCCGCCGGGGGCAGGAGCCAGGGAACGGCAGCCCCGCACCAGGGCGCGCACCGAGCAACTCGCCGCCAAATTAGGGGTTGCCTCATGCTTTGCCCTTCGTGTACAGTAGCACGCAAAGACAGTCCTCCCTATGCGGGGGGACGTAGCGAAAGGAGGGGTTCCCAGAGCAACGGCATGCTAGGCATCCCTGAGCGCGACGCGGAGTGCGCGGTTCCTCCCAACGGGCAGCACCGACCCCGTATCCAGCCGCAGGGCTGGGTGCAGCATACAGCAATCGAGAGAAGGAGAGTCGTCCATGCCTGACCTGATCTACGAGAAGCGCGACCACTACGCCATTTTCACCATGAACCGCCCCGAGCGGCTGAACGCGCTGGGCGGCGCCATGCAGGACGACCTGGAAGACGCGCTGACGGACTTCAACGCCGACCCCAACATGCGGGCGGGCATTGTGACCGGCAACGGCCGGGCCTTCTGCGCCGGCGCCGACCTCAAGGAGATGTCCGAGCGCAACGCCCGCGTCGCCGATATTGAGGCCCGGTTTACGCGGGGCGAGATCACTCTGGAGCAGCGCCGGGACGAACTGAAGCGGGTTAACCGGGGCGGCGGCCTGGAGCGCACCTTCCAGTTCTCCCGCAACGCCAAGCCCATCATCGCCGCGGTCAACGGCCTGGCCATCGGCGGCGGCATGGAGCGGGCCATGGACTGCGATATCCGCATCGCCTCCACCGAAGCCTACTTCGGCCTGTTCGAGATCAAGCGGGGCATCCTGGCGGGCTACGGCATCCACAGCCTGGGCCGCCTGGTCCCCTTTGGCGAAGCCATGTACATCCTGCTGACGGCCGACCGGGTGAGCGCCCAGGAGGCCCATCGCATCGGCTTCGTCCACGATGTCGTCGAGCCCGACCGGCTCATGCCGCGGGCCATCGAGATCGCCGAGATGATCGCCTCCAACGCCCCCATTGCGGTGCAGGGCACCAAGGCTGTCGCCTCCTACTGGCGCCAGCTCAACATGGACGAGTCCTACCGCTTCGGCTCCTGGGTTTCCCGCTACGTGCTGGGCTCCGAGGACGCCAAGGAAGGCCCGCGGGCGTTCGCCGAGAAGCGCGCCCCGGTCTGGAAGAACCGCTAACCAGCAAACCCGGCAGGGCGCTCCGTGCAGCGCCCTGCCCCCTCCCTCCCCACCCGCTGGAGGGGCAGAAAACACACCAGGGGGGCCGGCGTGGGCAATGCCCACACCGGCCCCCCTGGTGCAGTCCCCCGTGGGACGGTTACTTGATCTCGACAGCTGCGCCGGCTTCCTCAAGCTTCTTCTTGATGGCCTGGGCCTCGTCCTTGGAAACACCTTCCTTGACCGGCTTGGGCGCGGACTCGACGAAGTCCTTGGCCTCCTTCAGGCCCAGGTTGGTGACCTCCCGGACTGCCTTAATGACGTTAATCTTGTTCGCACCGGCCGCAGCCAGGATCACGTTGAACTCGGTCTGCTCCTCCACCGGAGCGGCGGCAGGAGCAGCGGTCGGAGCCACCGCCGGGGCAGCCGCCACCGGCGCCGCGGCGGTGACCCCGAACTCCTTCTCCAGGGACTTGACCAGTTCGGCCAACTCCAACACCGACATCTGCTTGATCGCTTCCAGAATCTCCTCTTTGGTCGCGGGCATGCCCTTCCTCCTCCTTCTTCTGCTTCCTGTACTCGCCGTCCGTAACTGTCGTGGCTGGTATCGTCACACCGTGCAGGAGGCCGGCCTGCCGTGACCGGCCACGCTGCTCGTGCTCTGTCAATCCTCCGGTGATGGGCTCCACCCCGCCGCCCTGAAGGGCGGGCCTGCCGTTTTACGGCGGCAGTCTTCCCCGCTTCACGCCTGACGAGGCGCTAGGCGCTCGCGGCAGCCGCGCCGCCGGACTGCTCCTCCAGTTGGCGGATGCGGGCCTGGAGCGCCCACGCGAGGGACCCGACGATCCCGTTGAGCGCGCCGACCAGCCCGGCGATGGGGCTCTGGATACCGCCGACCACCAGGCCCAACAGCACCTGACGCGGGGGGAGGGTGGCAAGGGTCGTGACGTCCTCCACGGTGAGGGGGCGGTTCTCCACCAGCCCGCCGGTGATGCTCAAGGGGAGGCGGCTCATCCGGATGAACTCGGTCAGGACCCGGGCAGGCTCCACTTCATCGGTGTAGCCGAAGACGATCGCCGTCGGACCCGCCAGCACCTCGGCCAACCGCTGCTTGCTCACCCGCTCGGCCGCCAGGCGGGCCAGGGTGAGCTTGGCAACTTTGACCTCGGCGCCGACCTCCCCCAGCCGACGCCGCAGGTTCGCCATGTCGGTGACCGTCAGGCCACGGTAGTTCGTGGTGATGGCAATACGGCTGCGGGCCAGGCGGTCTTCCAGATCCGCAACCATGGCAGCTTTCTTCTCGGTGGGCATTCCTTATCCTCTCGCTCGCGCAGGCTCCCAAAAGACAAAACCCTGCGTCGGTACCGCGCAGGGCTCAGAATGACCGCTTCCCCCGCACCGCTCCCCAGGGAATGCGGCACGGCAACGGACGCTCTGGCCTCGGCAGGCGACGATTAAGCCCTTGGGGCACCTGCGGTCTCTGGCCTATGGGATTAGGATATGGTCTCGCCGGGGCTTCTCCCCCTCCGATGGTATTCAAGAAGCGTGATGGAAAGCCCTGCCACCGTGAACGGCGGGCCTGGGCTATTCCCGAAGGCCCGGCCTTCAGGCCGGCCTCCCTCAGTTCACGGCTGACCGCCCCCCCTCAGGGCAGATGTCGACCGGCTCTGGCAAACCCGTTCCTTTCGACAGCTCAAGGAACGGGTTTGCCGCCACGCTCTAGGCGGCGGCGCTTGCCAGGGCCATCAGCGGCGCCAGGTCCAACTGGATGCCCGGCCCCATGCTGGTGGTCAGGTACGCGGAGCGGAGGTACTGGCCTTTGGCACCGCTGGGCTTGGCCCGCATCACCGCATCCACGACCGTGGAGAGGTTCTCCAGCAGGGCCTTCTCCTCAAAGCTGACCTTGCCGATGGGCACGTGAATGATGGCCGTGCGGTCCAGGCGGAACTCTACCCGCCCCTTCTTGGCGTCCCGGATGGATCGCGGCAGGTCCTCCTGCGCGACCACGGTGCCAGCCCGGGGGTTGGGCATGAGGCCCCGGCGGCCCAGGATACGGCCCAGGCGGCTCACCCGGCCCATGATGTCCTGGGTGGCAACGGTGGTGTCGAACTCCAGCCAGCCGCCCTCGATCTGACGGATAAGGTCATCGGCCCCCACGTAGTCAGCGCCCGCCTGCTGCGCGATCTGCGCCGCCTCGCCCTGGGCAAACACCAGCACCCGCACCGGCTTGCCCAGGCCGTTGGGCAGCAGGGCCACGCCGCGCACCTGCTGGTCAGCGTGGCGCGGATCCAGGCCCATCCGGAGGTGCAACTCGACGGTCGCGTCGAATTGCACGTAGGACGTTTTCTTCGCCAGATGGATAGCCTCTTCCGGCTGATAGGGCCGGTCCTCCACCAGCTTGGCAGCTTCCAGATACTTCTTGCCTCGTTCCATCGTCCGTACTTCTGCTTTCGTTAGGTTCGTTCCACCTGGATGCCCATGCTCCGGGCCGTCCCCTCGATGATACGCATGGCGGCATCCACATCAGGGGCGTTGAGGTCCCGCAGCTTCAGCTCCGCGATCTCCCGCAGCTTCTCGCGCGAGAGGGTGGCTACCTTCTTGGCTCGGGGGTTCTCGCTGCCCTTCTCAATCCCTGCGGCCTTCTTCAAGAGGTCTGATGCCGGGGGGGTCTTGGTGACAAAGGTAAAGGAGCGGTCGTCGAAGACCGTGATCTCCACCGGGATGATGGAGCCGACCTGCGCCGCAGTGCGCTCGTTGTACTCCTTCACGAAGGCCATGATGTTGATGCCGTGCTGACCCAGCGCAGGCCCGATGGGCGGGGCCGGCGTTGCCTTGCCCGCCGGGATCTGCAACTTGACGATTGCCCGAACTTTCCGTGCCATACTCTCTCGACCTCTATCCGAATCCGCGTTCCACCGACGGCTCAGCGCCGGGACTGCACCGTCGGTCCAGGCACGTGGGAAGCGTCCTCCCCCGCGCCATCAGCGCCCGGACGCGCTGACCTCACCGGTACCCGCTCCCCGCAGAAATTGCAGCACCAGGGCCGCAAAGGCCGCCGGCCGGTCTGCGTGGATGGAGTGTCCGGCGCCCTCGACGACCTCAAAGCGGGCCTGGGGGATGGTCTGCGCCATCTTCTGGCCCACCTCTTCCGGGAGGGTCTGGCTCAGGGCGGCCCGAAGGATCAGGGTCGGCGCCGTGATGCGCGGGAGCTCATCCCACAGGTTATCGGCCTGCCAGGCATCCGACACCCGCGGGTCCGCCTTGAACCCCAGCCGGCCATTGGGGAGCACCTTGGTGGCCCAGGTGAGCCGCAGCACCTGCTGCTCCAGCGGTGTCTGCGGGCTGGTTTGCTGGGCATACGCCACCGCCTCGTCCAGGTCCGCGAAGTCGGCGGGCGGAGGCACCCGGTTGGCGGGTGGATTGCGGGCAGGGCCCATGTCCACCAGCACGAGCTGCTTGACCCGGTCAGGATACCGGGCGGCAAAGGCCATCGCGTTGTGCGCGCCCATGGAGTGCCCAACGAGCACCGCACGGTCCACACCCAGGGCATCCAACAACCCTTTGAGGTCGGACACCCAGTGTGCGGTCAGGTAGTCAGGCGCCGCCGGCCACTCGCTGTCGCCCTGGCCGCGCTGGTCCAGCGCGTAGACCCGGTAGACCGTGCGGATCGCCCCGGCGAAGGAGTCCCAAATGTGGCCGTGCCCCCCCAACCCAGGGAGACAGACCAAGGCCTCCGCGCTGGTCCACCCCCAATCGAGGTAGTGCAGGCGGAGACCGTTCACCGTGACGAACTGATCTTCCGGCCCAATGCGAGTCGACGCAGGTAGCGGCGCCACCGTTCCCGTGGCCATCCCGGGTACCTCCTGCTGGTCTGCGCGGGGCCATCCACCCCGGACCCACACAGCGACCGGCCCCCGGCCGGTCGCTGCGCTAGAGGCGTTCGACCTGAAGGAAATCGAGCTCCACCGGGGTCTCGCGGCCAAAGAAGGACACCAGCACCCGGACCTTCCCCTTCTCGGTGTTGATGTCCTCGACCGTTCCGTGGAAGTCGGTGAAGGGGCCATCGATAATCCGCACGGTCTGGCCCTTCTGGAAGCCCACCTTCACGCGTGGCGTCTCGGTCTTCATCTGGCGCAGAATACCCTTCACCTCGCGGTCGTCCAGGGGCGTGGGGCTGGTGCCAGCGCCCACGAAGCCCGTAACGCCGGGGGTGTTCCGCACCACATACCAGCTCGTTTCATCCAGCTTCATCTGGACCAGCACGTAGCCGGGGAAGACCTTCTTCGCCACGGTACGCCGCTGGCCGTCTTTGACCTCAATCTCTTCTTCTGTGGGGATGACCACCTGGAAGATCTTGTCCTGCATGGCCATGGACTTGATGCGCTGCTCCAGGTTCGTCTTCACCCGGTTTTCGTATCCTGAGTAGGTATGAATGACATACCACGCGCGCCCATCCTCCGGGTGAGCTTCCGGCTCTTCCCCTTCGTGCTGGTCACGCGGGATCGCTGTGGCCTTCATGGCCTTCGTCTCATTGCGAGCCATAAGCGTACCGCCTTTGGCGAACTCCTGCTAACGACCAAGACTTAACAAGATGCGTACCGCTTCGGTAAAGATGTAATCCAAGGCCCCCAGGATCCCGCCCACGGCAACCGCCATGGCGGACACGAGGACGGTCAGTCGGACCACGTCTTCCCGGCTCGGCCAGGTGACTTTGCGCAGCTCCCCGGCGACCTCTCGGAAAAACTGAAAGCGTACCGTCGGACGCTGCGCGGTGGGCGGTGTGCGCCGGGCGGCCTTCGCCACAGGAGCCTTGGCCGCAGCCGGCTCGCTGGCCTGGGGCTCGCGGCGTAGGACACGCGGGATACCTCTCATGATGGAAGGCCCTTACCTTGTCTCCCGGTGGGCCGTGTGATGGCGGCACCACGGGCAGTAGCGTTTGAGTTCCAGCCGGTCCGGGTCGTTGCGCCGGTTCTTCTCCGAGCTATAGTTCCGGCGACGACAATCGGTACAGGCCAGTGTGATAACGATGCGGGTTCCCGCTTTCTTCGCCATAGCTGTACCTCGTGCGGTCGGGCCGAGGCCCGTGCCGCGTGGTTACTTCAGAATCTTGGTGACGACGCCCGCTCCTACCGTCCGCCCACCTTCCCGAATGGCGAACCGCAACCCCTCTTCCACCGCCACCGCCTCGATCAGCTCCACCCGCAGCCGCACATTGTCCCCCGGCATCACCATCTCCATCCCCTCCGGCAGGTGCGCACTCCCCGTCACGTCCGTGGTCCGAATGTAGAACTGCGGCCGGTACCCATTGAAGAACGGCGTGTGCCGACCCCCCTCTTCCTTGGTCAGCACATACACCTCCGCCTCAAACTCCGTGTGCGGCGTGATGCTCTTCGGCGCCGCCAGCACCATCCCCCGGTAGATGTCCTCCCGCTCAATGCCCCGCAGCAAACACCCCACGTTGTCCCCCGCTTCCCCCTGGTCCAACGTCTTGCGGAACATCTCTACCCCGGTCACTACCGTGGTCCGCGTCGGCCCAAACCCCACGATCTCGATCTGCTCCCCCGTCTTCACCATCCCACGCTCTATCCGCCCCGTCACCACCGTCCCACGCCCCTTGATGCCAAACACATCCTCAATGGGCATCAGAAACGGCTTGTCCGTGGCACGCACCGGCGTCGGTATGTACTCGTCCACCGCCGCCATCAGGTCCCAGATGCACTTGTACTCCGCCGCCGTGGGGTCGTTGCTGGTGCTCTCCAGCGCCGCACGCGCACTCCCCCGCACGATGGGCACCTCGTCCCCAGGAAACTGATAGCGCGACAGCAGCTCCCGCACTTCCAGCTCCACCAGCTCCAGCAGCTCCTCGTCCGGGTTCAGGTCCACCTTGTTCAGAAACACCACCACCGCCGGCACTTCCACCTGCCGCGCCAGCAGGATGTGCTCCCGCGTCTGCGGCATCGGCCCGTCGTCCGCCGCCACCACCAGGATGGCCCCGTCCATCTGGGCCGCCCCCGTGATCATGTTCTTGATGTAGTCCGCATGGCCCGGACAGTCCACGTGGGCATAGTGCCGCTTGTCCGTCTCGTACTCCACGTGCGCAATGGCGATGGTGATGCCCCGGGCCCGCTCCTCCGGCGCATTGTCGATGCTGTCGAAGGGCCGAAACTCGGCCTCCCCCCGCATGGCCAGCGTCTTGGTGATGGCCGCGGTCAGCGTGGTCTTGCCGTGGTCGATGTGCCCAATGGTCCCCACGTTGATGTGCGGCTTGGTGCGCTCAAACTTCCGCTTCGCCATGAGCTGCTACTCCTCCCCATCGGTTCACCCCACCTGCGTGGGGACACTTCGCACTGAACCGCTCCCCCGGGTCCCGCGGCGCACCCCGCGGCTGCGGGGCGCACGCCCTTGGTACCGACGAGGCAGCGACGAGACGCCTCGTTGACCCCCACCGGCGTGGGGATCCTCTTAGCTCCGCACCTTGGCGACCTGCTTGGCCAGCGCGGCCGGGACTTCCTGGTACCGCGCGAACTCCATGGAGTAGGTGGCCCGTCCCTGGCTCAGGGAGCGCAGGTCGGTGGCATAGCCGAAGGCCTCGGCCAGGGGCACCATGGCCCGGACCACCTGCATCCCGGCCCGTTGCTCCATCCCCTCGATCTGGCCGCGGCGGGAGTTCAGATCGCCGATGACTTCGCCCACGAATTGCTCGGGGGTCTCCACTTCCAGCTTCATGATGGGCTCCAGCAGCACCGGGCGGCAGCGCGGCAGCGCTTCCTTGATCGCCAGCGACCCTGCGGTGCGGAACGCCATCTCCGAAGAATCAACGTCGTGGTAGCTCCCATCGACCAGGCTGACCCGCACGTCGATCACGGGGTAGCCGTACACGCCGCCGGTCTCCAGCGACTCCCGGATACCCGCCTCCACCGGGGCGATGTACTCCCGCGGGATGGTACCGCCCACGATCTTGTTGACGAACTCGAAGCCCTTGCCCGCGTCGTTGGGCTCCACTGCGATCCACACGTGGCCGTACTGGCCCCGGCCGCCCGTCTGCCGCACAAAGCGGCCCTCGGCGCGGGCGCTGCCGGTGATGGTCTCCCGGTAGGCCACCTGGGGGCGGCCCACCTTGGCATCCACCTTGAACTCCCGCAGCATCCGGTCCACCAGCACTTCGAGGTGGAGCTCGCCCATCCCGGAGATGATGGTCTGGCCGGTCTCCTGGTCAAAGCGGAAGCGGAAGGTGGGGTCTTCCTCACTGAGCCGGCCCAGGGTCTCCCCCAGGCGGTCCTGGTCGCTCTTGGTCTTCGGCTCGATGGCGACCGAGATCACCGGCTCGGGGAAGGTGATGGCCTCCAGCAGGATAGGCACATCGAGGGCGCAGAGGGTATCGCCGGTGGTGGTCTGCTTGAGTCCCACGGCGGCGACGATATCCCCCGCGTAGACCTCGCTGATCTCCTCACGGTGGTTGGCGTGCATGCGCATGAGCCGGCCGAACCGCTCGCGCTGGATCCGGGTGGGGTTCAGGACGGCATCGCCGCTCTTCACCGTGCCGGAGTACACCCGGAAGTAGGCCAGACGGCCGACGTAGGGATCGGCCACGATCTTGAAGGCGAGGGCGGAGAACGGCTCCTGGTCGGCGGCCCGGCGCACGACCTCCTCCCCGGTGCGCGGGTCGGTCCCGGCCACGGGCGGCAGGTCCAGGGGCGAGGGCAGGTAGTACACCACGGCATCGAGCATGGGCTGCACGCCCTTGTTGCGCAGGGCAGTCCCGCAGACCACGGGCACCACCTTGTTGGCCAGCGTCGCCCGGCGCATGGCCGCCCGGAGGTGCTCGACCTCGATGGCCTGCTCTTCCAGGTAGCGGTGCATCAGCTCATCGTCGGCTTCAGCGAGCTTCTCGATCATCCGCTCGCGCCACGCTTCGGCCTCGTCCCGCAACTCCGGGGGGATGGGACCCACCTCCGGGGCGGCGCCCCGCTCGCCCGAGAAGGTGATGGCCTGCTCCGTGATGAGGTCGATGGCGCCCTGGTAGGCGGACTCGCTGCCGATGGGGATCTGCACCGGGATGGGGTTGGCCTGGAGCCGCTCCACGATCATGCCCATGGTGCGGAAGAAGTCGGCGCCCACCCGGTCCATTTTGTTAATGAAGCAGATGCGCGGGACCTGGTAGCGGTTCGCCTGGCGCCAGACCGTCTCGGACTGGGGCTGGACGCCGGCCACCGCGTCAAAGACCACCACGCCGCCATCCAGCACCCGCAGGCTACGCTCTACCTCCACGGTGAAGTCCACGTGGCCCGGCGTATCGATGATGTTGATGGTGTGGTCGAGCCACTTGCTGGTGGTCGCGGCGGCCGTAATCGTAATGCCGCGCTCCCGCTCCTGCTCCATCCAGTCCATCACCGCGGTGCCTTCGTGGACCTCACCGATCTTGTAGGTGCGGCCCGTGTAGTACAGGATGCGCTCAGTGACGGTGGTCTTCCCGGCATCGATGTGCGCAATAATCCCGATATTTCGAATGCGATCGAGCGGTACCTCTCTCGGCATACCCTTCCCTATCACCCCGCTGTACCGCGGAAGAACTGGGGAAGCCCCAGTTCTCACTGCGCTTATGTCGGCCTACCAGCGATAGTGGACAAAGGCCTTGTTGGCCTCCGCCATCCGATGTGTATCTTCTCGACGCTTAATGGTCGCGCCCTGCCCACGGTAGGCATCCAACAGCTCCGCGGCCAGTTTCTCCGCCATTGAGCGCCCGCTCCGGCTGCGGGCGGACCTCGTGAGCCAGCGCAGGGCCAGGGACAGACGGCGGTCGCCCCGGATCTCGACCGGCACCTGGTAGGTCGCACCACCCACGCGGCGGGGCTTGACCTCGAGCATCGGGGTCGCGTTGCGGACCGCCTGCTCCAGGACATCTGCCGCGTTGCGCCGCGCCTCGGTTTCTAGCCGTTCCAGCGCGCCGTACACAATGCGCTCGGCGGTGCTCTTCTTGCCCCGCTGCATGATCTTGTTGATGACACGCGTGACCAGCACATTCCCGTATTTGGCATCGGGCGGGACTGGTCGCTTGACGACCCGTGCTCGTCTGGGCATGGGGTTGTCCTCCTGAGTGCCAGTGCTGGCGGGCACGGGGAAAGCGGGCGCAGCCCGGCCATTCCCCCCATTCACCACATCCCGGGCGTGACACCCGCTTGCTGTGGCCCTGATGGTGTTGGGGCGGACTAGCGCCGCCCGCCCGCAGCCTGCTCCTTCTTGGTGCCGTACTTGCTGCGCCCCTGCTTGCGGTTGCGGACGCCGGTGGCATCCAGCGCACCGCGCACGATGTGGTAGCGTACGCCCGGCAGGTCCTTCACCCGGCCACCACGGACGAGCACCACCGAGTGCTCCTGGAGGGTATGCCCCTCACCGGGGATGTAGGCGGTAACCTCGATGCCGTTGGTCAGGCGGACCCGGGCGATCTTCCGCAGGGCGGAATTGGGCTTCTTGGGCGTCATGGTCCGCACCTGGAGGCAGACCCCCCGCTTCTGCGGCGCGCTGACGCTCCGCTCCATCTGGTTGCGCAGCGCATTATACGTGAAGCGCAGCGCCGGGGCCTTGGCCTTGCGACCGGTCTGGCGCCGCCCCTTGCGCACCAACTGATTAATGGTCGGCATGCGAACTCACACTCCTAGGTTGCGGGCGCCCGGCCGGTCACCGCGCGCCGCGCGGGACCTGCGACAAACACAATGAAAGATCGAAAGCCTTCCTGATGAGCCAGTCGGTTGAGGCCCGACCCGTGGTCTCGCCCGGACGCCCTCCCAGGGAGCGCACCCGACAGCTCCTCGACCCCGGTCACAGTGCTCCGCCTGCGCGGAGACCGGAGAAACCCCTACCGACCGTAGTCACGTGCGGTCTTTCGACCCATACATTCGCCGGCACGCCGGCTACTCTGTTCGAACTAGCACCAAGAGGAAAGTCTATCACCTCTCCCGAAGGGTGTCAACACTCCCAACGAGGTTGCCAACCCCACGACCACCGCGCGGCACTCCTGGCAAACGTCCACCACACCTGCGCCAGGGGCCAGACTCCTGGGTTGTCACCGGCGCTCCCTGCGGGGGACACCACCCCCTGGAGGCCCGCAGCAGCGCCGGGCCATCCGGCGACAGCGGCTGCCCCCTCACCCACCCCCGGCTTACACGGTGCTCAGGCGGAGGTGCCGCAGCTCCCACTCCGGGATGAACTTGCGCCACTCCTGACGGGAGACCAGGTGCGGGTACACGAAGGGCGACCCGGCCGCGGGCGGCGGCTGGGGCTCCTGGAGCAGCTTCATGCGGGCCTCGTCGGGCGTGCGACCGGCCTTGCGGTGGTTGCACGGTTTACAGGCGCTCGTGAGGTTTTCCCAGGAGTGCCGCCCGCCGCGATGGCGCGGGACCACGTGGTCGATGGTGAGGTCACGGGTCTCCCGCCCGCAGTACTGGCAGGTGTAACGGTCCCGCAGGAAGATCTCCCGGCGGCTGAGGCGCCGCTGGGCACGGGGACGCCTGATGAGGTAGATCAGGCGGATGACCGAGGGGACATCGTACACGTGCGTCGGGGTGCGGATGCTGGCGTGGTTGTGCTCCAGCACTTCGGCTTTGCCACGGTCAACCAGAATGAAAGCCCTGCGCACGGTACATACGTTCAAGGGCTCGTAGTTCTGGTTGAGCACCAGGACGGCTAAGTTGATGATGTGTCCATCGGCGGTCATGGGAATCTTCGCCCGGATCGTTGTTCGGGTCGCGAACCCAGGACGTGGTATCCAACGGGCCTCCCGCGGCCGCTGGTGCCAACGCACCAGGATGCGCGCGGCGGGAGGCGCTTAGGCAACGCTTCCCTTCGCGACGGCCGCCAGCTCCCCAAAGCTCGCTGCGTCCCGTACCGCCAGCTCCGCCAGCATCTTGCGGTTGACGTCTACCCCGGCCAGTTTGAGGCCGTGGACCAGCATGCCATAGGTTAAGCCGTGCAGTCGGGCTGCGGCGTTGATGCGGATGATCCACAGGCGCCGCATATCGCCTTTGCGCTCCCGGCGGTGCGCATAGGCATAGTCCAGGGCGTGCATCATGGCCTCATGGGCCTGACGGAACAGGCGGTGCCTGTTGCCACGCTGCCCCTTGGTCGTGGCGAGGACCTTCTTGTGCCGGCGGCGGGTGACGACGCCCCCTTTGACCCTGGGCACCTTCTCCTCCTCTTCCTTCCTGGTGGTAAGGCCGGGCGATGCGCCCGGCCTGGTCCCGCCGCCCTTCAGCGCGCCGCGGGAGGTCTCTGCTCGTTAGCTATAGGGGAGGAGCCGCTTCAGCCGGTCCACATCCTGCACACTGACCCCGACCTTCTGGTCGAAGAGATGCTTCACCCGCGACGGCTTCTTGCGGCGGAGATGGCTCTTGCCCTGCTTCATCCGCATCAGCTTGCCGCTGCCGGTCACATGGATGCGGCGCTTGGCCCCCTTATGGGTCTTCAGTTTGGGCACTTACAACTCCTTTTGCTCCTTGGCAGTGCTGCGGACCTGCTGCGGGGCCAAGATGAGCGTCATCGTGCGCCCTTCCATCAACGGAGGGCGTTCCACACTGGCAACTTCTTTCAGATTCCCGGTGAACCGCTCCAGCACATCCCGAGCCAACTCGGGGTGGCTCATCTCCCGGCCCCGGAAGAGCACCGAAACCTTGACTTTATCGCCTTCGCTCAGAAATTCATGCGCTTGGCGCGCTTTGAATTGGAGATCATGGATATCGATCTTGGGGCGCAAACGGATCTCCCGCAGTTCCGCCGTGCGCTGGTGTTTGCGCTGCTCGCGCTCTTTCTTCGCCGTCTCGTACTTGAAGCGACCATAATCCATCAGCCGACATACGGGCGGCACTGCCGTCGGAGCAACCTCCACCAGGTCCGTGTTGCGCTCACGAGCGATACGCAGGGCTTCAGACGCCGTCATAATCCCCAACTGCTCGCTCTGGTCCCCGATGAGCCGGACCTCTCTGGCACGAATTTGTTCGTTGATGCGGAAGTCCCTAGCTATGGAATTCCTCCCCCTTGTTGACTAGAGTTCTTTGCGCTAACCCACCGATAATCTATCCTACTATAGCACGCGACACCAGGCAAGTCAAACAGGTACATGCTGACGCCGGATGGCACCCTGACGGTGTTCCGGCCCCAGCGCACCCTGGCTCCCACGGACCGTCACGGCGGGCGGCACGCTGCGCTCCGGCCTCAGGCAGCCCGCTCATGGTCGTAGCGCAGCTCACGCTCGCCCGGGTGCGTTGGCTCGACGCCCACGTGGTGACGGTAGACCAGCTCACCCCCCAGCCAGCCGCCTACCCCCAGGATGATCACCCCCACCAGGTTCACCAGCGTCACTACCAGGGGGAGCGTCCCCCGCAGGGCGTCCCCGGTGAGGTGCAGGACCATCGTCACGGCAAACAGGGCCGTGGCGATGCCGTTGGCCACCAGATGGGCGGTGGCGGTGCTCTTGGCCGGCGCCTGGGCCGGGATCGCCGTGACGTAATCCACCAGCCCGGCGGCGGCGGCCAGCACCGCCCCCACAACCCCGGCCACCAGCATCCAGGTCGCCACAGTATACCAGGTCACGGTACCCGTGACCAGATACAGGGCATCGAAGATGAACCCCCCGATAAAGAAGGCGATGGGGAACGGGATCAGCATGGGATGGATAGGATGGCCCCACACCTGAAAGCGACTGCGGATCACCGATGCCTCCTCTGCTGGTATGGCCGGGTCATGCCCGTGTGCCGTGCGCCACATCCTTGCAGCATGGCACACTCCGCATGGGTTCCGTTATACCGGCGGGTTGCCATCGGCTCGCAATACCATACGGCCCGACCCAGCAGGGACGCCCGGAGCGCACCGGGTCCCACATCCGGACGTGCGGCCGGGAGCCGCGCCGCCGACACGCGCCAGACGCGGAGCCGGGCGGCTCCCGACGAGTCGCCCGGCTCCCTGCCATTTCCTGGCTGCCGGGGCTGCCTGGACCGGCAGCCCCACCACCTCCACTCGACATCCACCGCGGCGGCCTCCGCGTCCTCTTCGCCCGACTTCACACACGCCTCAGATCCAGCACGGCGCCCCCACACCGGATACCTGAACCGGCCACGACCACCGAGGTCTGGCACCGGTGCGCCGGTGCCAGACCTCGCCTTACCCTGCCATCGTTACGTCTGGTGCGCCGGCAGTGGCGGCTGGCTCCCGCGGGGAGTCTCCGTACGCTGGAAGATCTCACCGGGCTGCCAAGGCGTGCCCAGGGCGGGCAGCAACCAGCGGTCCAGCCCGTAGTACCCTGCCGTCTTCCAGGCCAGCAGCAGCAGGACCGCCAGGGCGAACATCACCGGGTTGGTGCTGGCCGAACCCGCCATCATGAAGTTCCAGTTCATGAGTGCGCCGAAGAAGGCGGCGATCCCGGTAAAGGCGCCCAGGATCAGCGCCAGGCCCACCGCTATCTCGCCCAGCAGCACCAGCTTGGCGAACCAGGTGTAATGTCCGCCGGCCAGCAACACCTCCAGGAAGCTCCGGTACCAGTCAAAGACCACCGGCGGCCGCCCGGTCTCCGGGACCACGATAGCCCGCTCCCAGAACGCTTGCAGGGCCGCACCCGTCTCCATCCACTTGGGGTCGTTGAACTTCCCCCAGCCCGACGTGAGCCACTGCCAGCCCACGTACAGGCGCGCGATCAGCCAGATCCATGAGAAATACGTATTCCCAAACAACTGACGTGCGAACGGCGGGTCTTCAAACATCCGCTGCTGCCTCATCGGTACCCTCCTTTGCCGTAGCATCGTTCACGGCTGCTTCCTGACGATGCCTCCCTGGGTTTCGGGAGGCGAGGAGTTTTTCTTGGTCCCAAAGCCAGGATAGCACCTGCGCCAGAGAACGCCCTGAATACGCACCTCTCGCGGCTGAAGCCTTCCTGAAAGCCTAACACATGCGGCTAGTTTCCCCGAAGTATGCCGAGCCGCGTCAGCATCCCATCTGCGCCGCTCATGCTCCCATATGGCGCAGCCTGATGGGGCCAGTGCTGATGTGACGGTATGCTACGGGAGTATCGACGGCCAGCCTGAGATAGACTACACTACGCTCACTGACCGCCACGGACCGCCGCGCTCGCGGCTCGGGCAGGGGTGCCCGTGCCCGACCGTCTCCTGGCTTGCCGACCGATCCGTCAAGGAGGATGACCGATGCATCGCCCGACATCGTTCCGCTATGTCAGCTCGCCGGCGCGCATTATCGCCGGCCAGGATGCCTTGATGCACCTGGGGACCGAGGTCGCCCGCACCGGCGCGCGGCGGGCCTTCGTGGTGTGCAGCCGGTCCATTGCGCAGCGCACCACCCTGCTGGAGCGGGCGCAGGAGGTCCTGGGGGAGCGGTACGCCGGGGTGTTCGACGGCTCCCAGGCGGAGTCACCCCTGCCGGCGGTCGAGGCCGGGGTCGCGGCCGCCCGTGACGCCGGGGCCGACTGTATCGTCGCCATCGGCGGCGGCAGCGTGGTGGTCACGGCGCGGGCCATCACCATCCTGCTGGCCGAAGCGGGCTCGATCTTCGATCTCTGCACCCAGTACCCGCCCGACCGTCCACCGGTGAGCCCCCGCCTGCTTCAGCCTAAGCTGCCCAATGTCATCGTGCTGACCACACCCACCACCGCCACCAACCGCGCGGGCGCAGCCGTCCTGGACCCGGCACGCCACCGCCGGCTGGAACTCTTCGATCCCAAGACCCGGCCCGTGGCGATCTTCTGCGACGCCGCTGCGCTGCTCACCGCGCCGGCCTCCCTGTTCATCAGCACCGCGGCCACCACCCTGGTCGGGGTCGTCGGGTCGCTGCAATCCCTTGACCTGAACCCCTTCGGCGAGGGCGACCTGCTGGAAGCGCTGCGCCTGCTCCAGGAGGCCATGCCCCGCGTGCTGGAGGCGCCCCAGGACCCCGATCCCCGGATCCAGCTTGCCGTAGCGGCCCTGCTCAGCAACCGCGCCGCGGATGCGGGCGGCGGCGGTGGGGGCGGGGTAGTCGCGGCCCTGAGCCACGGCCTTCAGGCCCGGTACGAGGCAGTCCACCAGGGTGCAGCCCTCTCGGTCTTGCTGGCGCCGGGGATGCGCTTCAACCGACCGGTGCTGCGGGAGGGCCAGGCGCGGCTGGCGGAGGTGCTGGGCGTGCGGCGCGCCGGGATGGGGCCGGAGGAGGCTGCGACGGCGGCGGTAGCAGCGGTAGAGCAGCTCTTGCGCCAGGTGGGCCTGCCTTTGCGGTTGCGGGACCTGGGGGTGCCGGAGGCCGACCTGGAGGGCCTCGCCACCGATGCCATGCAGGACTTCTTCCTGACGATGAACCCCCGCCCGGTGCGGGACCGCAGCGAGCTCCTGGACGTGCTGCGGGACGCGTGGTAGGCGAGCGCAGCAGAGGAAAGGCCACCATCTCCTGGCTGTGTCCGGGTCGTGGGGCCGCACGTCCCCGGCCTGACCCTGGGCCTGCGCCAGGGGAATCTTCGCCCCCGGTTCCTCTCCCTTTCTCGCAGCAACCAGGGGGGGAGCGTCCGGGGACATGACGCGCGCGGTCAGCCGTGAACTGCCGGCCTGAAGGCCGGGCCTTCCAGGCGTTCCCGGCCCGCCGTTCACGGCGGCAACTCACCTCAGCACACAACGCGCGCTTTCCTGCGTTGGTCGGAAGCTCGCAGGGGCGGAGCCGTCCCCTTCACGCGGCCCGCTCTGCCGCGTCCCAGGGCTCCGGCTCCGCTTCGGGCCGCCGGCCCCAGGTCCAGGCCAGGTTGACCCCGAAGTTCCACAGGGTCGCCAGCCCGACCCCCGCCAGGTTCGCCACCAGGTAGTACACGCCCCCCAGGGTCACCAGCAGCCACAGGGTCCCGGTGGCGATGCCCAGCCCCCCCAGCGAGACCGCATTGAACTTCAAGAAGCGGGGCCAGCGCCCCGCGCGTTGGCCCTGTCCGAAGGTCCAGGAATCGTTCCACCAAAAATTGTGGATAATGGCGGTCTCAATAGCCAGCGCAGCAGCAATGATGAGAGGCAGCCCTGCCAGTCCGTAGAAGATATACAATGCCACCGTATTTACGGCGACGCCGACGGCACCCACCACGCTGAAACGCAGTAGCTTACGCCCTACGGCTCGCCACGGTGCGCCCGTGCGCTCGTCCTGCGACATCCCTTCCTCCAGCGACGGACCGCTACGTCATGGGTAGCTGGATTGGCCCTCCGTTCTACGATAGCGCCTGCGAGTTAACACGGCAGTGAACCAGACGTTAATATTACGTGAACAGCGAAGGAGGGCAGCGACGGCGCCCATCGGGGCGCTCCCTCCGGGTGGCGTGGGATGCCCGGCGGCCCAGGGTCTGGCGCTGGCGGGCGGCCGGGGACATCGGGACGCCACGTTACCATACCCTGGGTTGCGCCTGCCGCGCGGGCGAAGGAGCAGGCGGCGATGGGGCCAGCACGGCACACCACGGCACACCACCTGGAGCTACCCGACCCACCGGGGTCCGGGGCCTTCAGCGAGCCTCTCCTGCGGAGCATGCTCACCTGGCTGCGCTGGTTGCTGCTGGCGGCCGTCCTCGCCCTGAGCGTGGTCGCGCCCACCGCGGGCCGGCTTGGGCTCACCGCCACCGACCTGGTGCTCCTCTTCGCCGGGTACTCTGCGCTGATCGCAGCGTGCCAACGGCGCATCGGCTGGTTGGCGCTCCCGCTGGTGGTGCTGGCCCTGGACACGGCCGTCGTCCTCACGACGATCGGGTTCTGCGGCAGCGTCCAGTGCCCGCTCTACTTTCTCTCTCCCCTCCTCATTGTCCCGCTGCCGTTGTTGCTGACCACGCCCGCTGCCCTGGTTGCCACCGCCGGACTGGCCGCGTCCATCAGCGTCCTGACCCTGGCACAGCCCGACTGGGATGGGACGCCTGCCGCCCTCCAACTCCTGGTGTTTGAGAATGTGCTGCTGCTGGCCTTTACGGCCCCGGTGGCCGTGCTGGCCCGCTACCTGCGGACCAAGCAGCGGGAGGTGGAGTACGAGCGGACCATCATCGCGCGCCTGCGTCTCCTGCACGAAGTCCTGGCCACGGTGAGCATCTCCCTGGACCCGGCACGCATCGGTCGCACGCTGGCAGAGCTTGCGCGCCAGGTCGTCGGCGGCGACCTGGGGCTGGTCGCCCTGCTCCGGGAAGACAGAACGGTCGGGGACGTCTGGGCAACGCTCCCCATCGATCCCCACCTGGCCGAGCGCAGCGACCTGAGCGTAGTCCGCACCGTGGGAACCGCGGGCGAGGCCCTGGTGCTGTACGATACCTGCACCGGGCCGGGATACGGCTTGTATGAGGCATTGGGGCTCCGATCGTGCGTCGCGATCCCTCTCCAGGCGGAGGGCACGCTGGTGGGGGTGTTGCTGGTCGGAAGCCGCAGGCCCGGCGTCTACCGGGAGGAGGCCCGCGACTGGCTGGGCACCATCGCACCGCAGGCTGCTCTCTCCATCGAGCACGCCCGCCGCTCCACGCGGGAGCGTGCCTACACCGCCCGGCTGGCGACCCTGGAGCGCACCAAGAGCGATTTCTTGCTGGCAGCGTCCCACGAACTCCGCACGCCCCTGGCGGCCATGAAGATCACCGTGGGTCTCCTCCGGGAGCAGCAAGCCGGCGGCGACCCGGCCCGGGGCCACCTCCTCGCCAGCCTGGGCCGCAATACCGAGCGCCTGGAGCGGCTGGTCGATGAGATCCTGGACATGGCGCGGCTCCAGACCGGTGCGCTCCGCCTCGATTGGGTGCTCCTGGACCCGCACCAGCTGGTCCACGACGTCGCCACCGCGCTCGCCCCCCTGCTGGAGGCTCGCGGGCAGCACCTGGCCCTGCGGTTCGGGTCTCCCCTGCCCTGCATCTGGGGCGACCGACGCCGCATCGAGCAAGTGCTCACCAATCTCCTCGCCAACGCCAACCAGTACAGTGGGCCGGGCAGCCGCATTCACCTGGCCGCCGAGGCCCATGCCGGTGGCGTGCTCCTCCAGGTACAGGACCAGGGACCGGGCATCCCGCCGGAGTATCACCAGCAGATCTTTGAGCCTTTTCAGCGGTTGTCGGGCGGGAGCGACGCCCAGCGCGGCATCGGCCTGGGGCTGGCCATCAGCCGAGCCATCGTGACGCTGCACGGCGGACGGATCTGGGTAGAGAGCGCGCCTGGGCAGGGGAGCACCTTCTTCGTTTTCCTGCCACAAACCGATAACTTCTGAACGGGGAGAGCCCCTGATGCATATCATCGTGGTAGAAGACGACCATGACATGGCCGAAGCGATTCAGTTCACCGTGCAGTTCCACTGGCCGGGCAGCCGGGTGGAGGAAGTCGGCGACGGGCAGCAGGCCCTGGAGGTCCTGGACGCCGCCGCCCCGGACCTCGTGTTGCTGGACCTGGGCCTGCCGCAGCGGGACGGCTTCGAGGTGCTCCGGGAGGTACGGAAGACCACTCAGGTCCCGGTGATCATCATCACCGCGCGGGGCGAAGAGTTGGACAAGGTGCGGGGGCTGGAACTGGGCGCCGACGACTACATTACCAAACCCTTCAGCCATCTGGAACTGCTGGCGCGCATCAAGGCGGTCCTGCGGCGGGCCGAACAGGTCCCGACGGGCCTTGATGTCGGCCAGGGCTACCGTGACCCCCACCTGGAAATCGACCTCGCCCGGCGGATGGTCCAGGTGGCGGGACAGGCGGTCTCCCTGTCCCCCACCGAGTTCAACCTGCTGTCGTACCTGGTGCGGAATGCCGGGCGCATCGTCCCCCATGCCCTGCTGCTGGCCAGGGTCTGGGGCCCGGAGTACGAGGCCGAGACCGATTACCTGCGGGTGTACATCCGGCGCCTGCGGGAAAAGATCGAGCGCGACCCCGACCGGCCCACCTACCTCCTGACCGAGCGGGGCGTCGGCTACCGCTTCCAGGGCGTGCGCTGGTAGTGGTCTGTCACCCGTCAATTGCTGGCTGCCGCCCTGATGAATTTTTACAATTTGATCCGAGAGCAGTACAGGAGGCCGACGTAGCGCAGGAGCTCGCGGGAGCCCTGGGCGAACGCCTCCAGGAACGCGGCCACTTGCTTGCGCAGTGCCGCCAAAGCGTCGGCGAAGCGAGAGAACACTCCTCCGGAGGCGCAGTACACCCGGCCGGCGCGTAGCGCAACCTTCCGCCTGTCACCCGCCGTGCCGGTGCGTTGTAGCAGAGGGAACACCTGCGCCGGCCAGTGAGACGACCGTGCTCCCAGCACGGGCGACGGGTTCAGGGGAGGGCGGTCTGCCCACTGACCGCGCCACGCAGGACCGCGCCTGCCCGACGCCCTCCCCGGAATGCGTGATGAGGTGGCGCTGCATCACCGCTCCCTCCTTCGGCAAGCTCAGGACAGGCTTGGGAGAGGTCGCCCACCCCAGGCGGGCGAGTGCGGGCCACGTGCCGGCCAGCACGCGAGCGCGCAGCAGCCCTGCCTCCGGCGCTGGGGCGCATACTGCCCGGTTGACGGCAATGGTAGAATACAAGCAGGAAACAGGGAGAACGACGGTGATCCGAGCCCATCACCTTGCCAAGCAGTTCGGGAGCGTTACCGCCGTCCACGATATCACCCTGGAGGTCGCGGCGGGCGAAGTCCTGGCCCTCCTGGGGCCGAACGGAGCAGGGAAGACGACCACCCTGCGCATGCTGTGCTCCCTGCTGCGGCCCAGTGCGGGCTGGGCCACCGTCGCCGGGTACGATACGGTGGCCGACGCGCCGCAGGTGCGCCGCGTGGTCGGGCTGTTGACGGAGTTGCCGGGCTTCTACGGGCGCATGAGCGCGCAGCACTACCTGGCGTTCTTCGGCCAGCTCCAGGCGCTGCCGCCAGCCCGGCAGGGCCAGCGCGCCGAGGAGCTCCTGCGCTACTTCGGGCTGTGGGAGGACCGCGCCCGCCCCATCGGTGGCTTCAGCAAGGGCATGCGCCAGAAGCTCGCCCTGGCCCGGACCCTGCTGCACGACCCCCAGGTGGTGATGCTGGATGAGCCGACCTCGGCCATGGACCCGGCCAGCGCCAAGTCCGTGCGCGACCTCATCCGGGGCCTGCGGGCGGCGGACCGTGCCATCATCATCTGTACCCATAACCTCGCCGAGGCTGAGGCGCTGGCCGACCGCATTGCCATCATCCGGCGGGGGCGCATCGTTGCCCAGGGGACAGCGCGGGAGCTGAAGCAGGGCCTGCTGGGCCTCCCGCGCTTTGAGGTCCGCTTCCAGGGGACGGTGAACCCCCGGCTGCTCTCCCTGGACGGACTGGTACACATCGAGGAGCAGGGGGTAGACTGGGTGCGCTACGCCACCCCGGACCCGGCGACGGCCAACCCGCTGCTGCTGCGGCAACTGGTGGGTGGCGGCGCCGCGGTCACCAGTCTGAGCGAGGTGCCCCAGAGCTTAGAGGCCGTGTATCTGCGTATCGTGGAGGAGGAGGCGGGGTAGCCATGTCCAGCGACGGAGGGCGGGCGGCAGAACTTCCTGACGGGCGCGTGCGGGGGGGAGACCCCGCTCATCCTGGGCGAAGCGCAGGACCAGCCAGCGCGGTCCAGGCGTGGCGCGCTGAGGGCTCCCGGAACGGGGTTGCCGCAGCACGGCAGACGCACGACGCCCCGGAGCGGGCGGAACGTCCGGGACAGGTCGGCGGCGCGTGGCTGCGCGCGCTGCGCCGGGCGCTAGTGGTTACGCGCCGCGAAGTCCGGGAGACCATGAGCGACTGGCGGGTGCTGGTCCCCATGCTCGGCCTGGCGCTCCTGTTCCCGCTGCTACTGGTCACGGGGATGGAAGTCGGGCTGCCGTACATGGACCGGGTCGATCCCCAGGCCGCCCAGGAAAAGGCCGCGCTCTTCGGGGCCATGATGGCGGCCTTCTTCCCCATCTCCTTCAGCCTCGTCATCGCGCTGGAGAGCTTCGTGGGGGAGAAGGAGCGCAATACCCTGGAGGCCCTGCTCTCCACGCCTATCTCCGACGGCGAGCTGTTCATGGGGAAGCTGCTGGCCGTGCTGGTGCCCCCGGTCGGGTTGAGCGTGGTGGCCCTGGGCGTGTATACCGCGGCCCTGGCCCTGGTGCTGGAGACACTGGTCCCCGTGGACTTCCTGGGCCTCATCGTGGCCTTGAGCGTAGTGGAGTCCCTGGCGATGGTGACCAGTGCGGTGGTGATCTCCAGCCACACCACCAGCGTCCGGGCGGCCAACCTCCTGGCCAGCTTTATCATCATCCCGGTGGCCCTGACGGTCCAGGCCCAGGTCATGCTGCTGCTGATGGGCTACGGCCATGCGCTGTGGTTCTTCCTGGCAGCCTTCATGCTGGTGGCGGCCATGCTCACCCGTATGGGCGTGGCGGTCTTCAACCGGGAGGAGATCCTCACCCGTGAGGGGGATGACCTCAACCCGCGGGTGGTGGTGGCGACCCTGCTGCGCTTCTGGCACCGGCTCCCGGCGGAGGCACTCGGGCACCCCCGCGCCGAGAGCAGCGCGCCGGCGCGGCTCTCCCTGCGCCGCCTCTACCTGGTGGACATCCCGCAACTGCTACGGACCAGCCGCGTCTCCATCCTGGTGGTCACCGCCGTGATGATCGCCGCCGCGGTGATGGGCTACGCCTACGCACAGATGTACCCCCTGGCGCTGGAACAGGACCAGCTCGGGACCGCCATCCAGCAGGCGGGCGTGCTGGAGCGGCTGTCGGAGCTCTCCTTCAGCACCATCTTCTTCCATAACGTGAAGGTGCTGGCCCTGAGCGCGCTGCTGTCCATCTTTTCCTTCGGGGTGGCCGGGCTGGTCATCCTCCTGAGCGCGTTCCTGTTGCTGGGGTTCCTGGCCGGGGAAGCGGCGCACGCGGGCATGAGCCCGGTGCTGTTCCTGGGCGCCTTCGTCGTGCCCCACGGCATGGTGGAGGTGCCGTCGGTGATCCTGGCGGGCGCGTTCAGCTTGAAGATCGGGCTTTCCTTGATGGCGCCGCCCCCTGGGTTCACCATTGGCGATAGCTTGATGCTGTCCCTGGTCAACTGGGTCAAGGGGGCAGCCCTCTTCCTGCCGCTGCTGCTGCTGGCAGCCTGGATCGAGACCACCATCACGCCCCTGGTCGCCCTGCACTTCCTGGGGTGGTGAGGTCAAACGGTCCTGGTGCGGTGCGGTCTCCTCAGTTCTACTACCAAGGGGGCGGGTGATGCCGGAAGACCTCATGAGCGTCGAGGAAGCCCTGGAGCGCATCCTGGCGCGGGTAGCGACCCTGGCACCGGAAGCGCAGCCCATCCTGGAGGCCCTGGGCCAGGTGCTGGCCGAGGACATCACCGCGCCCTTCGATGTGCCGCCGCTGGATAACTCCGCGATGGACGGCTACGCGCTCCAGGCGGAGAGCGTCCGGGGCGCACGCCCGGATGCGCCGGTGGTGCTGCGCCTGGTGGGGAGCGTCGCGGCCGGGCACCTCCCGGAAGGGGTGGTCGGGCCGGGCGTGGCGATGCGGATCATGACCGGCGCGCCCCTCCCGCCCGGGGCCGATACGGTAGTCCCCTTCGAGGACACCGATGAGTTGGCGCGGCGCGCCGGTGGGGTTCCCGGCCGGGCCTTGACGGAGATCGGCATCCTGAAGGAACCTCGCCGGGGCGACAATGTCCGGCCTGCCGGGGGCGATGTGCGAGCCGGGACCCCCATTCTGCACGCCGGGATGCCCCTGCGCCCGGCGGAGATCGGCGTGCTGGCGACCCTGGGCCGCGCCCGGGTCCGGGTCATCCGACGCCCAGTGGTCGCGGTCCTGGCCACCGGCGACGAGCTACGGGAGCCGGGGGAGCCCCTGGCGCCGGGCAAGATCTACAACAGCAACACCTACAGCATTGCCAGCCAGGTGCTCCTGGCCGGGGGCATCCCCCTGCGCCTGGGCATCGCGCGCGACACCATCACCGACCTTCAGGAGAAGGTGCAGGCGGGCCTGGAGGCCGATCTGTTCCTGACCTCGGCGGGGGTCTCCACCGGCGAGTACGACCTGGTGAAGGATGTGCTGACCCGGCAGGGGGAGATGGACTTCTGGCGGGTGCGCATGCGTCCCGGCAAGCCGCTGGCCTTTGGCATGCTGCGCGGCCGCGACGCCCGCGGCCGGGAGCGTGCGGTGCCGCACCTGGGGCTGCCGGGGAACCCCGTCAGCTCCATGATCGCCTTCGAGCAGTTTGCCCGGCCCGCCATCCTCAAGATGCAGGGGCGGACCACCTGGGCACGGCCGACGGTGGAAGCAGTGCTGGAGGAGCCGCTGGTCAACGATGACGGTCGCCGCTTCTACGCCCGCGGGGTGCTCACCAAGCGGGACGGCCGCTACTACGCCCGGCTCACCGGCCCCCAGGGCTCCAACGTGCTGACCTCCATGGCCCTGGCTAACGCCCTGATTATTGTGCCGGAGTTTGTGCCCCGCGTGGAGGCTGGCGGGACGGTGCGGGCGCAGATCCTCGAAGGGAGTGAGGACCTGCTGACGTGATCTTGAATGCGGCGGATTTCATCTACCGGCCCGCGCCGGAGGTGGCGCGGGCGCGGCGGGTGCTCATCAAGCCTGCCGCCGGGTATCCTCTGCCGTATCCCGTCACGACCAGCCGAGAGACGCTGGCGGCGATCATCCGCGGCATCCGGCGGGTCAGCGACGCCGATATCGTGATCCTGGAGGGGACCCCGGAGGGGGAATCCGCGCGCAACGTCGCCCGCATCCTGGGCTACGATTTCCCCCGCGTACTCATCCTCGACGTGAAGGACTGCGTGCTGGTGGAGGTCGAGAACCCGCTGACCAAGCCCTTCGCCCTGCCCAACTACTGGGTGCCCAACGTGGTGCTCTCCTGCGACTACCTCATCTCCGTGGCACCGTTCAAGATCGTCAACGGGCAGGGCTTTCTCACGGTGGCTAACCTGTTGGGGCTCCTGCCCGCCACCAAGTACAGCGAGGATGTCCCCCGCACCCGCGGGTTGCTGCCGCGCCTGGGGCTGCACAACGTCATCGCCGACCTCTATTTCACGCTGCCCTTCGACCTGGGGATCGTGGACGCACGCATGAAATTCGTGTGCGACAGCGATCCCACCAAGGGTACCATCGAGGAGTACGGCAAGATCTTCGTGGGAGAGCCTTCCGAAGTGGACCAGGAAGCCGCTGCCGCGGTGGACGTGGAGGCCGAGTACGTGCGGCTTATCTCCATCGCGAAGGCGGAGATGGAGGCCCAGAGCAAAGCGTAAGCCGGACGGTGTGCGGGGGAAGGCAAGCCACCGGCGCGCTGCGTAAGGGTGGGGCTGGACGCAGCCCCAAGTTCGCAATCCCTTGGAGAGGAGGAGGGAGGATGGCGCAACAACCGGAACGGGAAGAGACCGCCGCCGTCCAGCACTATGCTATCGCCCCGGAGTGGTTCCCGGCGCACCAGCGCGACTTTCCGGCCACGGTGCAGTCCCGCATGTGCCCCTCGTGCCAGGCCCGGCTGGGCACGGAGGTTGAGGAGCGGGTGCCCAGCAGCGACGCCGCCGGCCGGGTGGTCTTTGAGAGCCGGCGGGTCCGGTACGGTGCCGACCCGGTCGCGGTCGTTGCCGAGCACTGCGCAACGCAGCCGGCGTACCGCAATGTCCGGCTGCCGCTGATGGAGATCATTTTCCGGCTCTTGCTCGCCAACCGCAACCGGCCCATGACCGTGGAGGAGATCACGCAGCAGGTGATGGAGTGGGTACGGCCCGGCGATGGACGGATCATTACGCCTCTGGTCATTGAGCGTCTGCTCCAGGCGGATGACTTCTACGGCATCCGCCCGGTGGAGGAGCCGCGCTCCATGCGGCTGGTATCGTAAGGTCCGGACCGTGCCGGTGCGAGGCAGGGCCGCCCGTGGGGGCGGCCTTGCTGATCTGGGGCCCCGGTGCCTGCGTGCCTTGAAAATACCCCGCTCACCCTTCGACGGCTCAGAGCTTGTGAGCAAATCCGGCCCGAGCCGTTCCTTGAGTCTGTCGAAAGGCTTGTCCTAAGCCCTTCGGCGGAGTTTATCCTGAGCGCAGCCGAAGGGCTCAGGGTAAACTCCGCCGAAGGGAACGGCGGCGTCCCCCTTCGACGCTGCTCAGGGCAAGCTTCGACAGGCTCAGGGAACGCCGCGAGGCGAAAACCTCACAAGCTCCCAGGGTGAGCGGGCCGCTCGTGGTTCCCTTGGGTAAGCTCAGGGCAAGCTTGCTCACCACAAGCGGCTTTTCCTGTCCGGTGGTGCCCCAGAGGGGCATGGTTACTGCTGCTCGGTTAGCCGTGAACTGCTGGCTGCCGACCGGATGGCCGGGCCTTCCGGGGTATTCCCGGCCCGCCGTGATGATCCTTAACAACTGACTCGCGTAGCGGGTAGAGGGAGTCGCCGCCCTGAAGGGCGGGCCTGCTGTCCGTCTCGGAGGTCCGGCCTTCAGGCCGGCGACCCCCCTGATTACGCGAATTACTGACCGCTGCACAACGCGCTAAACCTATGGGGGCGGCGAGTTATGCCGCTACGTAGGGGCGCA
>JACQUQ010000190.1 GCA_016210175.1 Chloroflexota bacterium
ACCACGTGCCCCCGAAGGACCGGGACATTGCCATGGTCTTCCAGAACTACGCGCTCTACCCGCACATGAGCGTCTACGACAACATGGCCTTCGGGCTGCAACTGCGGGGCGTCCCCAGGACGGAGATCGTCCGCCGGGTGCAGGAGGCCGCCGACATCCTGGGCATCCAGGACCTGCTGAAGCGCAAGCCGCGGGAGCTGTCCGGCGGCCAGCGGCAGCGGGTGGCCCTGGGCCGGGCCATCGTGCGGGAGCCCAAGGTCTTCCTCATGGACGAGCCCCTGTCCAACCTGGACGCCAAGCTGCGGGTGCAGACCAGGGCCGAGCTTATCAAGCTCCACAAGCGCCTGGGCGCCACCGTCATCTATGTGACCCACGACCAGGTTGAGGCCATGACCATGGGCACCCGCATCGCGGTCATGAAGGACGGCCTGCTCCAGCAGGTGGACACCCCCCAGCGCATCTACGAGGCCCCGGCCAACATGTTCGTGGCGGAGTTCATCGGCAGCCCGGCCATGAACTTCGTCCCCGGCCGGGTGGAGGCCGCGCCGGAGGGCGTCGTGGTCCAGGGCGCGCACCTGCGCCTGCCCCTTCCCGCCGGGACGGACCGTCGCTGGGCGCCGCACGTCGGGCAACGGGTGGTGGCCGGCATCCGGCCCGAACACCTGTCCCTGGTGAGCGCTCCCCAGCCGGCGGCGGCAACCCTGGTCGCCCGCATTGACGTGGCCGAGACCCTGGGCGCCGAGGCCATCCTGTACCTGGTCATCGGCGAGACCAACCTGGTGGCCCGGACACCCTACTCCCCCGAGCTGCGGGCGGGCCGGGACGTCGCCATCGCCGTGGACCCGGCGAAGGTCCATCTCTTCGACGGGCAGACCCAGGAGGCCCTGGCCCACGGCCGCGCCGCCGCCTGAATGTCCCCCCATCCCAGCCCTCCCCCACCAGGGAGAAGGCAGCAAGCAGACGGCAGCCCCGTGCCTCCTGCCTGCTGCAGGCCAGGGGGTGAGGGGGAACCCTGCTCTCCATCTCCTACTCACTCTTATGGAAGGACACGCCTCCTTGGACCACAGCGCCGCTCCGCCACGTACGCGTACCCTGATGGTGGTCTCCCATACCCACTGGGACCGGGAGTGGTACCTCCCCTTCCAGGCCTACCGGCTCAAGCTGGCGCAGATGATGGACAGCCTGCTGCACCTGCTGGAGTCGGACCCGGACTATCGCTTCTTTATCCTGGACGGTCACACCGCCCTGGTGGAGGACTACCTGGAGCTGCACCCGGAGCAGGAGCCGCGCCTGCGGGCGCTGGTCCAGGCCGGGCGGCTGTTCATGGGACCATGGTACATCTTGCCCGACGAGTTCCTGGTGGGCGGCGAGGCCCTGGTGCGCAACCTCCTGGAGGGGCACCGCATCGCCCGCCGCTTCGGTGAGCCGATGAAGGTGGGCCACCTCCCCGACCAGTTCGGCCACATCGGGCAGATGCCCCAGATCCTCCGGGGCTTCGGCATCGATACCGCGGTCATCTGGCGTGGCGTGGGCGACCCGGTACACACCTCGGAGTTCTGGTGGGAGGCGCCCGACGGCAGCCGCGTGCTGGCGGCCTATCTGCGCCACGGCTACGACCAGGCCCATAACCTGCCCGCCGACCCGGACGCGCTGTTGCTGCGACTGGCCCGCATCCGCGCCCAGCTGGAGCCTCTGGCTACCACCGACGTGGTCCTGCTGATGAACGGCACCGACCACGCCTCTCCACAGGCTAACCTTTCGGCGCTGCTGGCGGCCGCGAACGCGGCGCTGCCCGATGCCCGCATGGTCCACGGCAACCTGCCCCTGCTCATGGAGACGCTGCGGCGGTCGGCGGCCGCCCGGGGCGTCGCGTGGCCGGCCTTCACCGGTGAGTTCCGGTCGGGGCAGCGGACGCCCCTGTTGCCGGGGGTGCTGTCGGCCCGCATGTGGATCAAGCAGCGCAACCACGCCGGTGAGCAGTTGCTGAGCCGCTGGGCTGAGCCGTTCAGCGCCTGGGCGCTCTCCCTGGACACCCCCGATGGGTCCGAAGCTGACTTGGCGCACGAGCGCTGGGTGCGCGGGGCGCTGCGCCAGGCCTGGAAGTACCTGCTCCAGAACCAGCCCCACGACTCCATCTGCGGGTGCAGCATCGACCAGGTACACGAGGAGATGCGTCCTCGCTTCGACTGGGTGGAGCAGATCGGCGAGGAGGTCACGGCCCGCGCGCTGGAGACCATTGCCGGGCAGGTGGACACCCGGCGCCTGGGCTGGCCGGAAGGCGCCACGCCCATCCTCGTCTTCAATCCAGTGGGCGGCCCCCGCACCGACACGGTCACGGTACGAACGGCCATCCCGCGGGGAGGGGCCTTCTGCCTGCTGGACGACCAGGGCCAGCCGGTTCCCTTCCAGGTGGAGGCCCGGCACGCCCGCGAGACCTTCAGCACCGAGGTCCGGCGCGCTGAACTAGCCCACGAACTGGAGCGCTGCGGCGAGGGGGAGGGTTGCGCCGTCCTGGATGCGTTCGCCCGCTGGCTGCTGGTGCGGGCCAGGGAGGACGACCCGGCGGCGATGATCACCGAGGTGCGGGTGGCGGCCGGTCCCCGCCCGGAGAGCCTGCGCGTGGACCTGGAGGTGGCCGAGCGCGGCGCGCACTGCTACCTGCCCCTGAAGTCCGCCCTGGCCCAACTGCGGCAGTCGGCGCAGGCCGGGGCGACGGAGCTGTACCATCTGCGGGTGTTCCGGACCGACCGGGAGGAGGCCGACCTGCGCTTCCTGGCCCCGGCGGTGCCGGGGTATGGCTACCGCTGCTTCGCCCTGGCCCCGGCGGGGCAACACCGCCCCCCCAGCTCCTCCCCTGCCAGGGGAGGGGAGCCAGCAGATCCTCTGTCCCTGGCAGAGCCTGCCCTGAGCGTGTCGCAGGAGACCGGAGAGGGAGGTCCGTCCATCGAGAACGAGTTCTTCACGGTCGCGGTGGACCCCGCGGACGGGACGCTTACCATCACCGACAAGGAGCGGGGCGTCACCCTGCGGGGGCTACACCGGTTCGTGGACGGGGGCGACGCTGGCGATGAGTACAACTACGCGCCGCCTGCCGCCGAAACGCTCATCGTGGGGCCGGATGCGCCCCCGACCGTGACCCTGGTGGAGGACGGTCCGGCCCGCTGGACCCTCAAGATCGCCATGACCCTCAACGTACCGCGTGGCCTGACCCCCGACCGCCGCGAGCGTTCTGCCGCGCGGGTGCCCTGTCCTGTGACGTCCTACGTGAGCCTGGCGCCCGGCGTGCGCCGGGTGGACCTTCGCACGGAAGTGGACAACCGCGCCCAGGACCACCGCCTGCGGGTGCTCTTCCCCGCTCCGGTGCGGACGGATACCTCCTGGGCCGAGGGCCACTTTGGGGTGGTGGCGCGGCCCATCACGGCCCCCGAAGCCGGCCCCGACTGGCTGGAGGACCCTGTAGCGACCTACCCGCAGAAGACCTTCGTGGACGTACACGACGCAGCGGGCGGCCTGCTGGTCGCCAACCGCGGGCTGCCGGAGTTCGAGGTGCTCCCCACGGAGGACGGCGTGGCCGTGGCGCTGACGCTGCTGCGTTGCGTGGGCTGGCTCTCCCGCGATGATCTGTCCACCCGCCGGGGCTACGCGGGGCCGGCCCTGGAGACGCCCGGCGCCCAGTGTCTCGGCCCGGCGACCTTCGCGTACGCGCTGGTGCCCCACGGCGGGACGTGGGAAGCCGCCCTCGCGGAAGCCCACCGCTTCAACGCCCCCATGCGGGCCATGACGACGGACGTGCATCCGGGCAGGCTGCCGGAGCGCATGAGCTTCCTGGCGGTGCAGCCGGAGCAGGCCGTGGTCTCGACGGTGAAGCTGCCGGAGGAGGGCGAAGGGGTCATCGTGCGGCTGTACAACCCGTGCGACCGCGAGATGCCGGCACGGGTGCGGGCGCACCGGGCCGTGCGCCTGGCGGAGCGGGTGCGCCTGGACGAGCGGTCCCTGACCCCGCTGGCCTCCAACGCCGCGGGCCTGAACTTGGCGCTCGGCCCGGCGGAAATCATCACGCTGCGCCTGCTCTTCACGGCCCTGGAGCCGGAATAGGGAGGCCGTGGGAGGGATACGCTGGGCCGCCGGACGGGTTTGGAAGCTGCCGCGGCGCGTGCGTTTATGACTGCCCCGGAGCCGCTGGCGACCGGGCGGAGGCGAAGGTCACCTGGAGCGCCTTCTCCGCCAGGGGGTACCCATCCAGATACACCTGGACGGTATACCGGCCCGGCTCCCGGATGACCATGTGTACCGGCGTCGCCACGGCGCCGGGGACCGTCACCAGTTCCTCACCGAGGGCGAGATGCTCATAGCTGGGCGACTCGAACTCCAGCCAGATCTGGTGGGGACCGCTGCCGCCGGCAAAGCGGAGGTAGACCGAGAAGTCCGTTTCTCCCGGCCCAGGCAGGTGGAGGTCGGTGAACACCCGGATCAGGGTATCGAGACCGTGCTGGTCGCGCAGCACCGTATCGCAAAAGAGGAATGCTTCCAGGGTGGGGGCGCTGCTGGTATCTGGCATAGAACTGTCCTCTCGCACGGCTGCTGAAAACGGGCGGTGCGCTCCGGGCAGCGCCGCCAGCGACCTCAGGTGCGGCGGGAAGCGCACAGCCACAGTGCAGAGTGAACCGCTCTTGCGGGAACCCATCAAGCATAGCGGGGATGTGCTCGACCGCGCGAGCTGCGACCCCGTCCCTCCCGCTACAGGTACGAGCGGTACCGCCGGATAACGGCGGGCGCGCTGAAGTGCGGGCGATGCTCCAGTACCATGCGCTCGTGGAGGGGGGTCTGCTCCCACGCCTGCATCCTGGCTGCGTCCTCCCACTCGCTCAGCACCACGTAGGTATGTGCGCCGGCAGGATGGCGCAGCACCTCCACCCACGCGGCCCCCGGAGCGCGCCGCGCTGCCTGCGCCGCCGCCTCCAGGTCACGCTCGAACACCGCCGCGTACTCGGGCCGCACCGAGAACCGCAGATAGCTCAGGACCGCCACGGAAGTATCCTCTCCCGGCTCACCGGGACCGTCCAGCGGAGTATACACAGCCCGTTCCTTGAGCCTGTCGAAAGGAACGGGCGTGCCCCTCAGGGACGCCTGCGCTCCGCTCAGGTAACGCCGCCGCTCACCGACGCGCTCACGCCTCGGCCAGGAATGCATCGACGACCCGTTGGAAGACGTCGGGGCGGTCGGTAAAGATGTTGTGGCCCACTTCGGGGACCTCCACCAGGCGGCACCGGGGCAGCGTGGCCACCATGCGCTCGGCCGTCCGGCGCGTCAGGACGGTGCTCTGCTCGCCCCGCAGCAGCAGGGTGGGACAGCGGACTTCCGGCATCAGGGGCCACAGGTCCTCGCCGGTCCGCATCCGGGCGTAGAGGGCCGGGTCCCACTTCCACCCCAGGCGGCCATCGGGTAGCACGCGGGTGTTGTAGTAGACCCGATGGCGACATAACTCTGGGGAGCGCGTAGGATAGATCTGCTGCATCCAGGCCACCGCCTCATCGAAGGAGGCGAAAGTCATGGGCGCCTCTTCCCGGTTGGGGTCGGGCGGCGTCGGAGGGGCTTCCGGGTCCCGCGCCGGGCCGATATCCACCACCACCAGCCGGGCTACCCGGTCGGGGTAGCAGGCGGCGTAGGCCAGGGCGTTGCGGCCGCCCATGGACGACCCGATGATGGTCAGCGGCGGCAGGCCCAGGGCGTCGGCGCACACCGCCAGGTCGGCCATAAAATCGAAGGTGCTGTAGGCGGCCTCCGGCGACCAGGCGCTGTCGCCGTGCCCCCGCTGGTCGAGGGCCAGCACCTGGAAGCGGCCCCGCAGCTCGCGGGCGTAGTCGTCCCAGGTGTGGGCGTTGGCCGACAGCCCGTGCAGGAGCAGCAGCGGCGGTCGGCCCGCCTCGCCCCAGTCCAGGTAGTGCAGCGCCAGTCCATCGGCCATGATGGTGCCGTCGCGGAAGCCTTGCTCGGGGGCGAGCATCATACCCTCCTGTGCGGGGCGAGACCACGCCGGGACCGCCCTCACCGTCGGCTCCTTCCCCTGGTGCCAGGAAGGATGGCCGCAGGTCAGGCCAGCCCGCTCAGGCGCAGCAACGCCCCCACGAAAGCGCCCAGTGCGGTCCCGGCCAGCGTCAGGGCCGCAGCGGGGCGCGCCAGCGCATTCCAGCACCGTGTGGGAAGCGTATCCCGGTCCAACGCCACCGGGCGGAGCAGCACCCCTGCGGCTTCCAGGCGCTCTGCCCAGGCGCGCAGGTTGCGCGGGGCGACCAGCGCGACCTGGGGGCCACCCTGGGCCGGGTAGATGAACTCCAGGCGCGGCGTCCACGAGTCGCGACGGACATACACGCAGATAAGCTGCGCCAGCGGGAGGCTCAACTCCGGGGTGTGGGCAGCCCACGCCTGGGGTCGGAGGACCAGCTCCTGCCCGGTCAGGCGCGCCTCAAGGCACCCCTCGAAGATAAAGTCGTCGTAGCGGCCGTACAGCCAGCGCTCCTGGTAGTGGACCCTGCCTGGCGCAGCCTCCGGTGCAGCGCTCGTGGCGGAGGCGGCTGTACATGAGACGGTCATAGGTCAATGCTCCCCATAGGCATGGAATGGCACGGGCGCGTGGGCGCCCAGCAGGTAGTATACCGGAGCGCCGGGCGAGAGCGCCAGTCCACTGGCTCGCAGGTGTCGGTGGTCTAGGATGATGACACCCCTCAAGGGTTCAGCGAACATGTTACCCCATGAGGGAGACCGTCACGTTGAACCGCAAGGAGCAAACCCGTCTCATGGTCCTGGCCCAGGTGGACCGTGCCGACCTCACCGCACCCCAGGCTGCCGCGGTCCTCGACCGCTCGCTGCGCCAGGTGCGGCGACGGCCGGCGGGTGCGTTTGCCCTCCGGGGGATCATGGTACGCCCGACCCAGCGTTGGTTCGGTGGAACGGCGGGGCATTTCCTTGCCTGTACGAGCGCAGTTGGCAGATAATGGGAGGACCTCTCGATGGTTGCTCCTGGGTGGTTCCGGGGGCTGTGGCCGGTGGGTGCTCCCGCGCGGGAGGCGGGGAGATCCCACCTTGTTGCTTCTCCCATCCACGGGGGAGACTGGCGGGGGCAACGCTTATGGTGTGGCGGGGACCACAGGAGCAGCGCACGGCGCCGACTCCCCTGGTGCTGGTCACCGGTGGCAGCGGCATGGTGGGCCGCAACATCGTGCGGCGCCTCCGGGACGAGGGGTATCGGGTGCGGGTCTTTGCCCGCCGCCCGGACCGCCTGGACCTGCCGGAGGTGGAGCGCGTGCCCGGCGATGTGCAGGACCCGGAGCGCCTGCGCCCGGCCATGGCCGGGGCGACCGCGGTGGTGCACACGGTGGCGGTCATCCGAGAAGGACCTGGGGCCACCTACACCGGGGTCAACGTGCTGGGCACCCGGAACGTCCTCAGGGCGGCCCAGGAGGCGGGCATCCGACGCTTCGTCCACATTGGTGGCGTGCTCTCCTCCACCGACCCCCGCTATCGCTATGGCTACTCCAAGTGGCTGGCCGAACAGGCAGTCCAGGCGAGCGCCCTGGACTGGACCATCTTGAAGCCGGGGATGATCATCGGCGATCGGCCCAGCATCCTGAACCGCATCGAACGGACGCTGTACCTGCTGCCACCCCTGGTGGCGCTCCCCGGTACCGGCTCCTCCCGGTGCCAGCCCCTCTGGGTAGGGGACCTCACCGCGATCGTGGTGCAGTGCCTGCGGGAGCCGCGCCATATCCGCCGGATCTACGAGTTCGGCGGCCCGGAGTACTGGACCTATCGCCAGCTGCTGGAGTTCATCATGCGCCGCCAGGGGGTACGGCGTATCCTGGTACCGGTGCCCCAGCCCCTCATGCTGCTGGGGGCGCGGCTACTGGCAGCCCTGAGCCGGGACCCCCAGGTGACGCCGGTCGAGATGCAGCAGCTCTTCATGGACAATATCGCGGCGCGGGATGCGGTAGAACGCTACTTCGGCTTCCGTCCCGGCCGCCTGGAAGACCACTGCCCGGAGATCCGAGGGGGCTATGAGCGCACTCCGGTCTCTCACGCTCACTGAAGCCGTGCATATCAACGCTCCACCGGACCGGGTTTGGGCGGTCTTCCGGGACATCCGGGCCTGGCCCGAATGGAACCCGGTCTGTCTACGGGTCTGGAACGTTTCCCCCACGCTGTGGGAGGTGGGGTCACGCTTTTCCTTCACCTTGCGCATGGCCGGCGTGCCGGTCTCGTTCCAGGTCACCGTTATCGCCGCGGACCCGCCCCATCGGGTGGCGTGGTCTTCCCGCGTCTTGACAATTACGGGCACCCGTACCATCGCGTTCACGCCGGAGGGCGCCGGCACGCGGGCGACCGACACCAAGGAGTTCTCCAGCCCCCTCCTGCCCCTCAGGCTGTTCTACCCCCGGCCCATCATCCACCGCATGGCCCAAGCGTCCCTGCTGGCCCTCAAGCGTCGGGTGGAAGCGGGACGGCCTGCATCGTGAGGCCCATGCACCACAGAGCGCACCGAGAGCACAGGGATTTCCGGTGAGGAACCATGACCTCAAGGTGTCTCGGTGTCCTCGGTGATCGCGGTGGTGCATCGTAAGGGAGTTGCGGATGGCCGACCGGACGTTGCTGGCGGTGTTCGCCCACCCCGACGATGAGACCTTCCTGGCCGGGCCGGTCCTCGCTGGCTCCAGCGCCCGTGGCGTGGCAGTCCACCTGTGCTGCGCCACCCCCGAAGCCCCCTCCAGCCCGCAGAGCGCCGCGGCCCAGCGCCGGGCGTCCCTGGCGTGCGCCGCCGCAGCCCTGGGCATCTGCCGTATCCACCATCTGAACTACGCGGAAGCGGACCTCGACGCGCTTACCGTGGACGCCCTCGCGGGCCGGGTGCGAGCGGTCATTGAGCAGGCCAGGCCCCAGGTGGTGCTCACCGATGCGGCCTATGGCAGCTACGGCCACCCCCACCACATCCTGGTCCACCGTGCCACGGTGGCGGCGGTCCGGGCCATACCCCAGGCTACCCGGCTCTACGCCTTGGCCTTTCCCCTACCCCTGGTGCGCCTGAACGCGCTCGTCATGCGACTGCTCGGCGTCCATACTGCTGCCCTGGGCGGCCGCCCCGACCTCAACCTGCGGGCCATCCTGCGGGGAGACCACCCGACGACCGCCAGGGTCGATGTGCGGGACTGCGTGGCGGCGCGCCGCCGCGCGGCAGTGTGCTACCGTGAGGAAATTGCGGCCGCGCCACTGCCCCTCAAGCTGCTGGAACACGCGCCACTGTGGGTCCAGGAATGGATCTTCGGACAGGCGCGCTTCACCCGGCTCATCCCTCCCTACACGCCTGGCGAGACCGTGGAGACCGACCTGTTCGCCAGGCGGTAGCTCCTCAGGGAGCTCATATCAGAAGTTGTGGAAATTGCTGACGCCGGGGAGGAAAAGGCGTACCCTTCCAGCCAGTGAGCGAGACCGCCCAGGTGAGCAGACGGGAGGAGTACGCCGTGGCAGCAGCATAGCAGACCAACGTGGCAGGATACCAGAGGCAGGAGGTGCAGGACGCCCTGGAAGCCTACGCTCGGGCAGGCGCCCGGCAGATGCTGGCCGCGGCCCTGGAAGAGGAGGTCAGGGCCTTCCTGGGCCGGGGGCGCTATGCGCGTGGCACGCCCTTTCGGGGCTATCGCAACGGCTATCGCCCCCACGGGAGCTGACGGTAGGCTTCGGTCCCGTGAGCATGCGGGTGCCGCGGGTGGCCCAGGTGCCGGCTGACGTGGCACCCGAGGGGTTTGTGTCGCACCTCGTGCCGCGCTACCAGCGGGCCCCGCAGACGACACAGCGGCTCTTCGCCCGCCTGTACCTGGAAGGGCTGGCGACCGGCGACTTCGAGCCGGTGTTCCGGGAGTTGGTGGGGGAGACCACGGCGCTGTCGGCCACGGCGGTGGTGCGCCTCAAGGAGCACGGGATCCACCTGCGCACCAGTAACGCCATTGCGTCCATCTTCGCCGGGGTCCGGCTATTGACAGGATCTCTCTCTTGATTTCTGTCGTTGCGTCTGGTATAGTGCTGCTAATTTCTTTCCTGCTTCTCTATCTGCTATCATCATACCTCCTGGTGGTGTATCTGCCAGATAACCCCAAGCTCAGGTGACTGAGGTCCCAACCAGGAAGCACCGCTTTTGGTCCTCCCAAGTATACTCTGGTGAGCCATAGTTGTCCGAAGCGATTGCCAGAAAGGCGGTTGCACGTGGGCCTCACGAAGCGGCGGAGGGGGCACCCCCCAACAAGGGGGGCAACGTCGGCCTTTCCAGGCCGCGCCGTCCGGCTTGTCGTGGCGCTGGTCCTGGTCATGACTTCCTTGCCGCTGTCTGTTCTCGTGCCCCCCTCCTGGCCCCTGGCCCCCCGGCCCGTCTACGGCGCTACCATCTCGGTGACTACTACGACCGACGAAGCCACCAACAACACGACCTGCTCCTTGCGGGAAGCCATCATCAGCGCAAACAACAACAGCAACTCCCACGAGGACGCATGCACGGCTGGCTCCGGAGCGGACACCATCTCCCTGGGTGCCTTCACGTATACCCTGACCATCACCGGGCAGGACGAGGACGCGGCAGCGACCGGGGATCTGGACATTACATCGAACATAACCATTGATGGAGCAGGAGCGAGCAGCACCATTATTCAGGCAGGCACCACATCAAGCAACGGGATTGACCGGGTCTTTCACATCGTTAGTGGCACGGTGCAGATTTCGGCAGTGACCATCCGGTATGGGATCCCGGGGGGATCGTTCGCAATCGGTGGTGGCATCCGGATCGGCTCCGCGACGCTCACTCTTTCCAATTGTGTCATAAGCAACAATAGTGTCGCCGGTATCCAGAACAGTGGTACTTTTACTATTTCCGATAGCCTCATCGTCAGCAATTCTTCAACATCATCCGGTGGCGGCATCGCGAATAACAAAACGTTGTCCGTGACCCGTAGCACCTTTAGCAGCAATTCTTCAACATCAAACGGCGGCGGCATCTTCCAAGGCCAAAGCGGGACCACAATGACCGTAACGAACACGACCTTCACTGGCAACTCGGCAAGTAATTTGGGCGGGGCTGTGGCAAACTTTGTAGGCTCGGCAACCTTTACGAACAGCACCTTCAGCGGCAACTCGGCGACGTACGGCGGGGGCATCGGGGCTGGTAGCGGCACCGTCAACCTCAAGAACGTGATCGTCGCGAACAATACTGCAACCAATAGCGGACCGGACTGTAACGGCACCATCACTTCCCAGGGCTACAACCTCATCGAGAGCACCTCCGGCTGCACTTTCTCATCCACGACGGGGGACATCACCGGCCAGGACCCCAGCCTGGCCTCCCTGGCCGACAACGGCGGCTCCACCCAGACTCACCGGCTGCTGCCCGGCAGCGTCGCCATTGACGCCGGCACCAACACCGACTGCCCCGCCACCGACCAGCGGGGCGTCTCCCGGCCCGTGGACGGTGGCTCCTCCGACGGCACCGCCACCTGCGACATGGGGGCCTACGAAGCGCCGGGCTTCCAGTCCTACGAGAACACCTGCGCTACCATCACCGACGCCTTCAGCGGTTCCACCAACCAGGTCTGCGTCAAGGGGAGCGGCTTCATTGACAGCGCCACCTACAGGGTCCGCCTCTACGACGGCGGGGGCAACCTTGTGACCAGCTTCCTCCAGAACGGCGTCGCCAGCAGCACCCTGGCGTCCGGCCTGACCTACGACCTGAACCGCCCCGGGTTTGATGGAGAATTCGTTTATTGAGTCCCGGCTCCGGCCGGGGTGAGTATAGCACCGCTGCTGGCTTCATACTCTGCCGGCGGCAGGTAGCCGATGGCACTGAAG
>JACQUQ010000179.1 GCA_016210175.1 Chloroflexota bacterium
CCCCGGCTCTCCTCGACGGTGATGACCCCGTCCTTGCCCACCTTCTCCATCACCTCGGCGATCAGGTCGCCGATCTCCCGGTCGGCGGCGCTGATGGCCGCTACCTGGGCGATCTGCTCCTTGCTGGTGACCGGAGTGGACAGGTCCTTGATGCGGCCGATCACGACCTCCACGCCCTTCTCGATGCCGCGCTTGAGGGCCATGGGGTTGGCGCCGGCGGCCACGTTCTTGAGGCCCTCCTGGACGATAGCCTGGGCCAGGACGGTGGCAGTGGTGGTGCCGTCGCCAGCGATGTCGTTGGTCCGGGTGGCGACTTCCTTGACCAGTTGGGCGCCCATGTTCTCGAAGGGGTCTTCGAGGTCGATCTCCTTGGCGATGGTGACACCGTCGTTAGTGATGGTGGGGGACCCCCACTTCTTGTCGAGGACCACGTTGCGGCCCTTGGGGCCCAGGGTGATCTTCACCGCATCCGCCAGCGTGTCGATCCCCCGCTTGAGGGCCCGCCGGGCGTCCTCGTCAAACAGGATCTGCTTGGCCATAATGGTGCTCCTCTTTGGCTGAACTCAGTACGGAGAGCGCGCTGCACGACGCTGATCCCAGCGGCAGGACCGCCTAGCCCAGCTTCGCCAGGATATCCCGCTCGCTCATGATCAGGTACTCTTGGTTCTCGACCTTCACCTCGGTCCCGGCGAACTTGGAGAAGATGACTTTGTCCCCCGTCTTCAGTTCCATGGGGATGACCTTCCCCTCCTCGGTCAAACGGCCCGGACCTACTGCCATGATCTCGCCCTCCTGCGGACGGTCCTTGGCCGTGTCCGGGAGGACGATACCGGCGGCCGTGACTTCTTCACGGGTGATCGGCCGCACGACCACCCGATCGCCTAGGGGCTTGAGTGCCGCTGCCACGCCTGAGCCTCCTCCTCTACTCTCTGCAAACTGCCCGCTGTGATATACTACGCTAGCCGGCCTTACGAGGGATTAGCACTCTCCTTGGGTGAGTGCTAACCTCCGCGTCATGATACCCCAGCCGCGGCACAGGATCAAGTGGCTCATGGCCGAAAACCCCTGACCCGGCCTTGAGGCTGGCAGGTGAGCACCCCGGTTTCGGCTTGTCGCTCATCATACGTTGGGCGCGCTACCGGTCTGTACGTTGTCCAGGCTGTGCGCACGCACCCGACCGAGTAGCTTCGCCGACGCAGTTCTGGTATGATCCGGCATACAACGATCCCGGACACGGGGCGCCTTCAGCCGTGCTCACCGAGGAGCGGGACTATGAACTTCTGTTCGCGCTGCGGCCATGCCCTCCAGGAGCGGGAGATCGACGGGAAAGTGCGGCCGGTGTGTCCCGCGTGCGCCGCGGTCGTGTACCGGGACCCCAAAGTCGCCGTGGGCGTGGTCGCGGCTCGCGCCGGAGCCGTACTGCTGACCCGCCGGAACCACGAGCCCAAGATGGGCCAGTGGAGCTTCCCTTCCGGATTTGTGGATGCCGGGGAGCAGGTGGAGGAGGCAGCCATACGCGAGGTGCGCGAGGAGACGGGCACCGAGGTCCGCCTCGACCGCCTGCTGGGAGTGTTCTCGGAGACCGGGAACCCGGTGATTTTCATCGCCTACGCCGCCACCGTCATCGATGGCGAGCCGGTACCGGGGCCGGAGTGCCTGGCAGTGGAGTTTTTCCCGCCGGAGCGGATGCCTGAGCTTGCCTTTCCCCACGACGGTGAAATCCTGCGGCGCTGGGCCACCGGGGGACGCTGCCCCTGACGTGCGTTGTCCACTGATTGAAAGAAATGGCGGGGTCTGCCGTTGTCTCTCGTAGGAACGGCCGGAGGGAGCGACTTCACCCGATCAAGTCCCTAGAAATTATCGGTGCGTGGATAAAGACGACGCAGTATGGGAGTGGCTGCGGGGCCGTGCCTTAGCTTGGCAGCCTCGCATTGAGTTCCGGGCGGCCCTGGCCCGGTCCCGCAAGCCACACAGGATCCAGCGGCCGCCACCACCCTACCGCCCCTGGGCGAAGGAGTGAGGGGCCTCCTACACGCTCATCCATCGACCTGAGCGCTCCAGCCTAGAGCGGGCCACAAGGAACTCCGGGGGAGGGGTGCGCCATGACCCAGGATCTGCTCACCGAACAGGTCAACGCCCTGGGCCACGTGCCCATGTTTCGGGTGCTGGCGCCAGAGGTGCGCTTGGTCCTGGCAGAGCGCATGAAACGCCGTACCTACGCGCCGGGGGAATTCATTTGCCACCAGGGCGATCCCGGCAACACCCTCTTCATTATCCTCCGTGGCATGGTGAAGATCGCCATCGCCACGGCGGCGGGCTCCGAGATGGTCGTGGCCCTCGTCACCGGCGGCCAGTTCTTTGGGGAGATGTCGCTGCTTGACGGCAAGCCCCGCTCCGCGACCGCCGTCGCGCTGGAGCCGTCCCTGGTGGCGCTCCTGACGCGGGACGCCTTTCTGGCCTGCCTCCGGGCCTATCCGGAGGCGGCCATCTCCCTGCTCGAAGAGCTGAGCACCCGCATGCGCGGCACCAACCACCTCATCTCCGAGATCACGACGCACAACCTCCAACTGCGGCTCGTCCATAAACTTCTCGATCTGGCCCATAGCTTCGGCCAGCGGACGGACAGTGGCGTGGTCATTGGCCTGCGGCTGCGCCAGCAAGACCTGGCCGAGATGGTCAACGCCTCCCGCGAGCAGGTCAACCGGACCTTACGGGCCCTTCAGCAAGAGGGGCTGCTCCGCCTGGAACACCAGCGCATCACCATCGTCGCGCCGCATGAATTGGAAGCGCGCATCACCGCCGTGGATTGATACCTGCTTCCCGCTCCACCGGGACGGCTGGCGAGCCTGCCGGTTCCCACCCTGATCACATCCCACGCACCGGTTAAGCGGTACCGTACCAGCAGGGCGCGAGGAGGTGTCCTATGCGTGCCAGCCAGGTCGTCGCGCCGCGTCGGGTGGAGATTATTGATGTGCCCCTCCCCTCCCTGGAGCCGGGGCACGTGCTCGTGCGTACCCGCTACCTGGGCATCTGCGGCAGCGACCGCCCCCACGTCATGCACCCGCAGCCGGAGGAGCTGTACCCTCTGCCGGTCGGCTACCCCGGCCACGAATGCATCGGCATGGTGGAGGAGTCCCGGTCGCCTGACTTCGCGCCCGGCGACCGGGTGCTGGTGCTCCCGCCCGGTATGAACCTGTTCCAGGAGTACCTGGCCGTCGATCCCCAGGACTTCCTCATGAAGCTGCCCGAGGATATGGACTTCCGCACCCTGGGCCTGGTGCAGCCACTGGGGACCGTCATCCACTGCTGCCTGAAGTGGGGCAACATCTTGGGCAAGGACGCGGTGGTGCTGGGCCAGGGGCCGATCGGGCTGCTATTCACCGCCATGCTGCGCACCCTGGGCGCCCGGCGCATTATTGCGGTGGACCCCCTGGCCTACCGCCTGAAAGCGGCCCAGATGATGGGCGCCACCGATATCGTGCTCGGCGAGGGGCCAGAGGTCATCATCGCCGTGGAGGACCTGACGGGCGGCGCTCTGGCCGACCTGGTCGTGGAGGCCTGCGGGCTGGAGATCACCTACAACCTGGCCTTCGAGTTGGTGAAACGCCGCGGCACCGTCACCTTGTTCGGCGTGCCCAAGAAGAACCCCATGACCATGCTGGTCACGAGCATGTTCCGCAAAGAGGCAGTGGTCATCAACTCGGTGGGACCGGACAAGCACTCTGATATGCCGCTCTCCCTGTGGTTTATCCAGCAGGGCCGGGTTGACGTGATCCCGCTGCCGACCCACCTCCTGCCCTTCGAGCACATCCAGGAGGCGTTCGAGATGGCGGAGGAGAAGCGGGACGGCGTGATCAAGGTCACGCTGGAAGTGTAACTGCCTCCCGGCGGCGGCGGCACGCCCGCTCACCCGTCATTGGTGCGTGATCCGGAGCCCGGGTCGGGGTTTTCCCACGGGGAACGGCACGCCGAGCGACGCGCGGTGGTGTGGGGAGTGACCAGAACTCCTGTGAAAATGTCGGCGGCGGCTACGCTGCGG
>JACQUQ010000181.1 GCA_016210175.1 Chloroflexota bacterium
GGGCGGCGGCGGTGACGATGGCGGTCCCGTGCTGGTCATCATGGAACACAGGAATGTCCAGCATCTCCTGGAGCCGCTCCTCCACCTCGAAGCAGCGGGGCGCCGCGATATCCTCCAGGTTGATGCCGCCGAACACCGGCGCCACCGCCGCCACCGTGCGGATGATCTCGTCCGTGTCCTGGGTGTTCAGGCAGAGCGGGAAGGCGTTGATATCGGCGAAGCGCTTGAAGATCATGGCCTTGCCTTCCATCACCGGAAGGGCGGCCAGGGGACCCAGGTTGCCCAGCCCCAGAATCGCGCTGCCATCGCTCACCACGGCGACGGCGTTGCCCTTGATGGTCAGGTCGGCGCCGCGCTCCGGGTCGTCGGCCAGGAGCGTGCAGATCCGGGCGACCCCCGGCGTGTAGACCAGGGACAGGTCGGCGGGGGTCTCCACCGGCGCGTTGGCCTCCACCCGGATCTTGCCGCCGGCGTGAACGGCCAGCACGGGATCGCTCAGCACCAGCGCCGTAACCCCTGGGAGGTCCCGGAGGCCCTGGCGGAGGGTATCAGCGTGCAGCGGGGAGACGCTGGCGAGGGAAAGGCGGTAGCTCCTCCTGCCGCCGGTCGCCTCCAGGAGCTCTATCGCTTCTACGGCAGCCCCGGCCTGCTCCAGGGCGGCCAGCGCGGAGCTCAGGCGCCCGTTGCGCGTCTGAAGCTCTACAACGATGTGGTGCGTACGCTTCTCATCAGGATCGGGGTCCGAGTGCGCGAACGCCATGCTAGCACTCCCTCCAACGGGTTATCCTCTCCCAGGCCGACTGCGTCCGGGGCTGGAGAGGCGATGACGCTGCCAGCGCGGCAGCGTCATCGCCCAACATGGTACGTTCCTAGTATACCCCTTTGTGACACCTAGCACAATGGAAATTCCATGATAAGGGGGTGCTGCAAAAATAAGTGCAACAAGATGGTCGGTGTATGGGCAGGTCCGTTCCTGGCGCTGGTACCGGGAGCCACGAGGGAAAGCGTCTCCACCGCTGGTAGCCCGCATCGGCCCGAAGGGACGGCGCGCTTGGTGGAATGCCCCATTTCTCCTATACTGGAAAGGAGCACGCGGTTGGGTCCCAGCCATAGCCCGCCCTCCGGTACCTTGCAGGCCTGTACGATCTCCATCCCCCTAGAAATCAGGACATTCCATGGTCGAGCCCGATCCCGCAGTTCGTGAGCGCATCGCCTGGCTGCGCGACCAGGTCAACCGCCATAACTACTGCTACTACGTGCTGGAGCAGCCCGAGGTCAGCGATGCCGAGTTCGATGCGCTGATGCAGGAGCTGCGCCGCCTGGAGGAGGGGTACCCGGAGCTGATCACCCCGGACTCTCCTACCCAGCGGGTCGGCGCGGCGCCTGTCGAGGCCTTCGGCGTGGTGGAGCACCCGGTCCCCATGCTGAGCCTGGGCAACGTCTTCAACGATGCGGAGTTGCTGGCCTGGTACCGCCGGGTGAGCGGCCTGCTGGACGATCGTCCCTTCGACCTCGTGTGCGAGTTGAAGCTGGACGGTCTGGCGGTGGCCCTCACCTACGAGCAGGGCCGGCTGGTGCGGGGCGCCACCCGCGGCGATGGCACGCGGGGGGAGGACGTGACCCAGAACCTCCGTACTATCAAGAGCATCCCCCTGGTGGTGCGGGGGGAAGTCCCGGAGCGCTTCGAGGTGCGGGGCGAGGTCTACCTGACCCGCCGCGGTTTTGCCCGGATGAACGAGGAGCGCGCCCAGCAGGGCTTGCCCCTGTACGCCAACCCTCGCAACGCGGCCTCGGGCTCCGTGCGGCAACTGGACTCCCGCATTACGGCGCAGCGGCCCCTGGATATCTTCATCTACCAGTTTGGCTACCCGTCCCGTGCCCTGGGTGAGACCCACTGGGAGACCATGCAGCGGCTGCGGGACCTGGGCTTCCGGGTCAGCCCCCTGAGCGTCCGCTGCGCCTCCCTCGACCAGGTGCAGGCGTACTACCACCGCTGGGTGGAGGAGCGCCACACCCTGGACTACGAGACCGATGGCGTGGTGGTGAAAGTCAATCCCCTGGACTTCCAGGAGCGCCTGGGCGCGGTCGGCCGCGAGCCGCGCTGGGCCATCGCCTACAAGTTCCCGGCCACCCAGGGCTACACCCGGCTGACGGCCATCAAGGTGAACGTGGGCCGCACCGGGAGCCTCAACCCCTACGCGGAGCTGGAGCCCATCGCCGTGGGCGGCGTCACCATCAGCAAGGCCAGCCTCCACAACGAGGAGGACATCCACCGCAAGGACATCCGGGAAGGCGACATCGTCATCGTGCAGCGGGCGGGCGAGGTCATTCCCCAGATCGTGGGGCCGGTGCTGAGCCGCCGCACCGGTCAGGAGCAGGAGTGGCGCATGCCGACCCGGTGCCCCTCCTGCGGCGCGGAGGTGGTCAAGCCGCCGGACGAAGCCATGCACCGCTGCGTCAACGCGGCCTGCCCGGCCCAATCCATCGAGCACCTGAAGCATTTCGTCTCCCGCGGGGCCATGGACATCGAGGGCATCGGCGAGAAGCTGGCGGAAGCCCTGGCCCAGAACGGGCTGGTCTACGACCCGGCGGACCTGTACTCTCTCACGGCGGACCAACTGGCGGCGCTGGAGCGCATGGGCCCCAAGAGCGCGGCCAACGTCCTGGCCGCCCTGGAGGCCAGCAAAGCGCGGCCGCTGCGCAACGTCATTGCCGCGCTGGGCATCCTCCACGTCGGCGCAGAGACGGCGGACCTGCTGGCCCAGCGCTTCGGCAGTATCGATGCGCTCATGGCCGCCGCCCAGGAGGAGCTTCAGGCCATCCCCGGCATCGGCCCCAAGGTAGCGGAGAGCATCGTGGCCTTCGCCCGCCAGGAGGGGAACCGCCGCATGGTGGAGAAGCTGAAGCAGGCCGGGGTGCGCCTGGCCGCCGAGGAGGGAAGCCAGCCGCCCCGCTCCCTGGCGCTGACGGGCCAGACCTTCGTCCTCACCGGCCGCCTGGAGCGTCTCACCCGGCACCAGGCCGAGGGACTGGTGAAGCAGTACGGCGGCACTACCTCCAGCACGGTCACGCGCAAGACGAGCTATGTGGTGGTGGGTGAGGACGCCGGGTCCAAGCTGGAGCGGGCGCAGGCCCTGGGGGTGCCCACGCTCACCGAACAGGAGTTCCTGGACCTGCTGTCCCAGGCGGAGCAGGGCCACGCGCGCGCCAGCGCGAGCGGATGAGCCGGCAGCGCAGCGCTGCGCTCGCCCCGGCCACCCTCTGCGCCGCGCCGGGCAGACGGCGAACCGGGTCCGAGCCGTGCCGGTGTCCCTGCCCTGCGCTTCGGGCCGGGCCTGGGAGCCGCAGCCTCCCCGTGGAGCCAATTTCTCCGGCGCGGGTGTAGCGTCAGGAGGGGCTCGTGTGTTTTAATGATAGCAACACCTTATCGTTCATATAGGTCTGGTCTATGGTTCGTGCTGGCGCCAGCGCGTTCCCGGCAGGGCCGACGGGTGGGCGAGCTTACGGAAAGGACCGAGCCGGCGGTGGTATGCTAGAGGGTGTTAGGAACTCCGCTCGCGGGCCGCGCATGGTTCCCTTCGACTCCGCTCAGGGCAGGCTCTAGGCTCACCACGAGCGGCCTGTGCGCCCGTGCAGTCCCGTACCAACGGGAGTTCCTACTGAGCGTTGCGTTGACAGGTAAAGGGCAGTAGGGGCGCACGGCCGTGCGCCCCTACGTAGCGGCATAACTCGCCGCCCCCATAGGTTTAGCGCGTTGTGCAGCGGTCAGTAACACGCTCTAGCGACAGCGACGCGTCCTGGCGTGCTGGAGCGCCACTGCCACACGAGCCCCCAGGTGAGGAGCAGGGCAGAGTACGGGTAAGGGAGCCGTCCATGATTGTCATCGAAGAGAACCGCGACGCCATCAGCACCTACGGTCGCGAGGAGTTGCTCCGCTTGCACTATCAGATGGTCCTCATCCGCCGGTTTGAGGAGCGGGTGGGCGAGATGTACCTGCGGGCGAAGATCGGCGGGTACTGCCACCTGAACTTGGGCGAGGAGGCCGCCGTGGTCGGCTCCCTGGCGGGGGTTGCCGACCAGGATTACATCCTCACGAGCTACCGGGAGCACGGCCACGCCATTACCCGCGGCATCTCCCCCGGCGCGGTGATGGCGGAACTGTTCGGGAAGGTGACGGGCTGCGCCCGTGGCCGGGGCGGTTCGATGCACCTCTACGACGCCGAGCGCCGCTTCCTGGGCGGCTACGCTATCGTCGGGGCGCACATGCCCCTGGCCACCGGCATCGGCCTGGCGATCAACATGCGCCGGAGCAACGAGGCCGTGATCTGTTACATCGGCGACGGCGCTACCAACATCGGCGCCTTCCACGAGTCCATGAACATCGCCAAGCTCTGGCGGCTGCCGGTGGTGTTCTTCCTCATCAACAACCAGTACGGGATGGGCACCCCGGTCGCCAAGGCGTCGTCGGTCCCGGAACTCTGGAGGAAGGCCCAGGGCTACGACGTGATTGCCGAGCGCATTGACGGCACCGATGTGCTGGCGGTGCGCCGGGCCACCGAGCACGCCATGCGCCGGGCCCGTGAGCTGAAGGAGCCGACCCTCATCGAGGCGGTGTGCTACCGCTACCGGGGCTGGCTGATGCAGCAAGGGCTGACCAACGACGAAGACCTCCCGTCCCAGGAGGAGCGGGCCATCCGGGAGGTGGACGAGGCCGTGGCCTTCGCCGATGCCAGCCCCAACCCCGATGCCTCCGAACTGTTCACCTA
>JACQUQ010000182.1 GCA_016210175.1 Chloroflexota bacterium
CGCCTGCGGGCGGTCTCCTGCTGCCCCCGTACCACCATCCGCCGCCCGCAGTGCGGACAGGCCGGACGCTCCCCCACGGACGCCTCCGCCAGGTCAGTGCTGCGGCTGGTCAGCGCCGCTTCTTCCCGTTCCATCGGCCCCACCCCACGCAGAAGATGCCGCTCCTCCCATGCTACCGGCCCCGCCCGCCCCACGCCAACCCTGCACAATCGTGGGGGGCACCCTACCGGTGCTTGCGGCTTGGCCTGCCCTGGGGGAGGACGGTATACTGACCCTAGAGCGCAGAGCGATGGCAACGGTAGGGTCCGCCCGCAGGAGGTCGGCATGGTTTCGACAGGACAGGCGCCGGCAGCCCAACTCCGGGTGCTGGTGAGCGAGGAAGCATTACGTCAAGCGGTCGCTCGGCTGGCCGCCGCCATCGATCGGGACTATGCTGGGAAGCAGCCGGTGCTGGTGGGGGTGCTGAAGGGCAGCTTTATCTTCCTGGCCGACCTGGTCCGCCGGCTCTCGGTGCCGGTGGAGGTCGATTTCGTGCGGGTCGCCAGCTACGGAACTGCCACCCGGACCTCCGGGCAGGTGCGCCTGGTGTCCCCCCTCAAGACCGACGTCCGGGGCCGGGACGTGGTCATCGTCGAGGACGTCATCGACAGCGCCCTGACGGTGCGCTACCTGCTGCCCTACCTGCGCCGCAGACGGCCCGCCTCGCTCCGGGTGTGCGCCATGTTCTTGAAGGAGACCGGCACGCCCCCGCCGGTCCCGGTGGACTACCTGGGGATGACCATCCCCAACGTCTTCGTGGTGGGCTACGGGCTGGACTACGCGGAGCAGTACCGGCAGCTCCCGGACCTGCGGGTGCTGGAGTAGGAGGCAGGCATGGTAACGGATCTGGCAGGACGCATCGCGGTGGCGCGGGGACAGGCCCCGGCAGACACGCTGCTGACCAACGCACGGGTGCTGAACGTGTTCACCGGCGCCATCGTGCCGGCGAACGTGGCCCTGTACCGCGGCCACATCGCAGGGGTGGGCGACTACCGCTCCGGCAAGCAGGTCATCGACCTGGGCGGGCGCTACCTGGCCCCCGGCCTCATCGACGGCCACGTCCACCCGGAGAGCGCCTACCTCTCCCCGGGCCAGTACGCCCGTGCGGTGGTGCCCCGCGGGACCACCGCCCTCGTCACCGACCTGCACGAAGTCGCCAATGTCCGCGGCCTGCCGGGCATGCGCTATTACCTGGAGGCGGCCCGCCGCACGCCCCTGGATGTGTTCTTCATGGTCCCCTCCTGCGTGCCGTGCTCGCCCCTGGAGACCTCTGGGGCCGTGCTCACCCACCGGGAGTTGCGCCGGGCCATGCGCTGGTCCCACGTCCTGGGCCTGGGCGAGATGATGAACTTCCCCGGCGTGGTCGGCGCGGATACTGAGGTGCTGGCGAAGGTCGCGGCGGCCCACGCCCTGGGCCGGCCAGTGGACGGTCACGCCCCCGGTCTGACGGGCCACGACCTCCAGGGCTACCTGGCGGCCGGCCCCGGCTCCGACCACGAGTGTACCAGCCTGGGGGAGGCGCAGGAGAAGCTGGCCCTGGGCATGCACCTCATGATCCGGGAAGGCTCGACCGAGCACAATCTGGAAGACCTGCTGCCGGCCGTGAATGACTCTACCTGGCCCCGCTGCATGCTGGTGGTGGACGACCGCACCTGCCTGGACATCCTGCGCGAGGGAGACATGGACCACGTGGTGCGGCGGGCCATCGCCCTGGGCCTGGACCCGGTGCGGGCGGTGGCCCTCGCCACCCTGAACCCGGCGCGGTACTTCGGCCTGCGGGGCTACGGCGCCGTCGCGCCAGGCTACGTGGCGGACCTCATTGTGCTGGGCGACCTGACGGCCTTCGACGTGCAAATGGTCTTCAAGCGGGGCAAACTGGTGGCCCAGGACGGACAGCCCCGGTTCCGCCCGGCCCAGCGTGACGATGCCGTGGTGCGGGACACGGTGCGGGTGAAACCCTTCAGCCTGGACGCCCTCCGGCTGGAGTCGGGCCGCGACCCGTTCCCGGTCATCGAGGTGGTGCCGGGGCAGATCGTGACCCGGCGCCGGGATGAGTCGCCCAGGCGGGAGGACGGCGTCATTGTTCCGGACGTCGAGCGAGACCTGCTGAAGATCGTCGTGGTCGAGCGCCACCATGCCACAGGCAACATCGGGCGGGGGCTCATCCGGGGCTTCGGCCTCCGGCGCGGGGCCATCGCCTCCACTGTGGCCCACGACTCCCACAATGTGATGGCCGTGGGCACCAACGACGCCGACCTCGCCGCCGCGGTCCGGGAGATCGAGCGGATGCAGGGCGGCCTGTGCGTGGTGGAGAACGGCCAGGTGCTGGAGTCCCTACCGCTGCCCCTGGCCGGGCTGCTCTCGGATGAGTCCGTGGAGTACGCCGCCGACCGTTTGGACCGCATGCAGCGGCTGGCCGCGGAGCGGGGCTGCACCTTGCGCTCGCCCTTCGCCACCCTCTCCTTCATGGCCCTGCCCGTCATCCCCGAACTCAAGCTGACGGACCGGGGCCTGGTGGACGTGCTGGCCTTCGACTTCATCGGGTAGGCGGTGGACGCAGGCGGCAGCGCCACGATCGTCGGGGTACGTGATGGCTGAACCGAGCACATCACCATCTGGCGCTGCCGCCCCGTGGCAAGCCCAACTCCAAGCGCAGCGGCTCGCCCAGCTTCAGGCTATGACGCAGGCCGAACTTCAGGCGTTGGTGCTGGAGATGACCACTGCCGAGCGTCTCCCTCGGCTCAGCCTGCACTTCCGAAGGCACGGGCACGAGTTCAGAGCGCAGACGCCTCAGGAGTATGAGACGTTGTTCTTGGCCCACATCAGACGGCCCTATCTCTACCGCTTCACCTTTCTCGACCGGGAGACCACAGATACACTGTGGTATCTTATTGAGATGGGATCAGGGGACATCGCCATCTATAACGAGACCCGCAGGCGAGCGTGGTCATTCCTACGCTCGCCCCATATCCAGAGCCTCCTTGGTGGCACTCATGGCTACTGGGTTGAGCTTGTGCGCACGCCTACGGACTGGGAGGTGAGGCCGTGGTAGCGTGGCCGATAGGAGAGGTGCTCGACTATTACGCGCGTCGCATTGAAGCTCTCAATGATAAGCACTACCGTGACTTCTGGTCTGCTGAGGCGCTGCTTGTGCTCAATGCGCGCGATGTACTCTTCGATCGCTGGAAGGAGCTTCAGCCTGAGGAACAGGAGCGCGTCCTTGCGCTTGATGAGGCGTTACTGCAACGATGCTCAGTTATCGCACGCTATGCACCGGTCCCAAACCCGAACATCACCGACCGCCGCCGCTGGTGGTGGTTCCTGCACGAAGGCCCGCAGGTACGGGAGCAGGCCGCAACCAAGGAGCGGTAGTCCTCTCCGTTATTCCGGTGAGCTTTGCCAAGCCTTTTGGGAAACTCAGTAACTGACCGCGATTCCCCTCCCCTCGTCGTCGGCGCGGGCGTCGCCGGGCTTGCGTGCGCCCTGCGGCTGGCCCAGGCGGGGCTGCGCCCCCGCGTCTTCGAAGCGAACCCGCTTTGCGGTGGCCGCCTCTCCGGGGCGCCCCTCTTTACCCTGGAGCACGCCGGGCGGTCCTGGGACTTCCCCGGAGAGCACGGCATCCACGGCTTCTGGACCCAGTACCGCAACCTGCGCGCCCTCCTGGATGAGCACGGCATCCGGCCACCGTTCACCCCAGCCCGCGGCCAGGAATGGATCGTCGGCGCTGGCCCTCGCGTCCGCCGCGCCGAGCTCGGCTCCTGGCTGCGGCACAGCCCCCTGCCCGCGCCCTTCCACTACCTGGCCCTCCTGGCGAACCCCCGCTTTCTGGCCATGTTCAGCCCCCTGGACCTGATGCGCCTGCCCTGGGTGGGCGGCATGCTCCTGGCGACCGCGCTCTCCCTGGACCCCATGCGGGAGGGGGACCTGCTGGAAGGCATGACCGTAGCCGACCTGCTGTGGGGCTGGCCCGACTCCCTGCGGGCCTTCGTCTTCGCCCTGGCCCGCAACGGCCTCTCCTCCGACGCCGGCGCCATCGACCTGGCTGGGTTCATCGCCTTCCTGCGCTTCTACACCTTCCTGCGCCGGGACGCCGGGGCCTTCGACTACCTGGCCGAGAACGCCGGAACGGCTATCATTGACCCGCTGGTCGCGGCGCTGCGGGAGGCGGGCGGGACCGTCGTGACCGGCGTGCGGGCCACGGCCCTGGAGCCGCTGGAGGGCGGGGACTGGCTGGTGCGCTGGGAGCGCACGGGACCTGAAGGGGTAGGTTCCCAGCCCGTCCTGACATCTCCGGACTGGGGCGCAGCTTCCGGCACGGTGGCGGCCTCCCAGGTGGTGCTGGCGGCGGACGCGCCGGGCACGCGCGCCATCCTGACCCAGGGAGCGGCGACGGCGCCCCTGGCCGGGCGTCTCCACTGGCCCCAGGCCCGGCCGGCGGTCATCGTGCGTCTGTGGTTCGGGACATCCCCCCGCCTGCGGGCCGAGTCGGGGATGTGCGGCGGCGACTTCACGATAGATAACTTCTTCTGGCTGCACGCGCTCCAGACGCCTTTCCAGCGCTGGCACGAGGCTACCGACGGCAGCGCGGTGGAAGCCCACATCTACAGCCCCCCCGAGCTCCTGGAGCAGCCCGACACCGCGCTGCTGGCGCTCGCCGTCCACGATGTCCTTCGGGCCTACCCGGAGCTCCGGGGCACCATCCTGGCCTCCCACCTCACCCGCAACCCGGCCACCCATACCCTCTTTCAGGTCGGCGTCACCGACCGCCACCTGGGAGTGCAGACGCCCTGGCAGGGGGTATGGTGCTGCGGCGACTGGATACGCCACGAGAGCCCGGCGCTCTTCCTGGAGCGGGCCTGCGTCACCGGCCTGGCCGCGGCCAACGGGGTCCTGGCCGCGCACGGATTGCCAGCGTGCCCCCTGGTGCCCTACGCTGGCCCGGAGCCGCTGGCCCGGCTCCTGGAGCTCGTCTATCGGGGCGCCCGGCGGGGTATGGCGCGGGTGCGCCGGGCCGTGGGACGCTAACGCGCACTCACGGAGCGGCGGCAGGTTCCGACAGGTCCAGGCGCACCCCCTCCAGCCAGAGGCCACCCAGGGTTGGCCCGGTGAGGCCCAGGGCATCCAGCCGGGGGAGCCACAGGCGGCGCACCACCAGCAGCGCGGCCCGCTCCACCCGCCCCAGCCGCAGCGCCGCCTCCAGCCCCGAAACGGGGAACACCGCCCGCAGCGCCGCGACCGCTGCCACCGCCCGGCCCGGCAACGGGACCGTCCGCCAGCCCTCCGCCCGGAGTAGTTCCCCCTGGGCATCCGCTGCCCGCGCCAGCACCCGCCGCCCTTCCGCGATCAGTTCTACCGCAGCGGGATACTTCGGGAAGCCGTAGCGCCAGCCCAGGTCCAGGGGCAGGCGGTCGGGGCTATCCACCCATAGAGCCGGGAAGGTGACGGTGCTCCCGCCCAGGCCCTCCAGGAGCACCGCGCCGGCCACTTCCCGGTACAGCGCCGCGGTCCCAGGCGCGGGCAGCAGCAAGCGCTGCTCCGGCCCGACCGCGGCCCACGTGTACCGGGCGACCAGCACCAGGAGCGGTACCCGGCCGAGGCTGGCCCGGACGGGCGCACCGGCCCAGCGCGCCGCCGCCTCCGCCGGGACCATCCGCAGGAAACACGCCAGCGTGCAGCAGAGACGGTAGGGTGGCGGGTACACGCCCCATCCCGCAGGATCGCCTCCGCGCGGGGAAGGCCCCAGGGCGTCTGCCAGGTCGGGCGCCGGTCGGTAGCCACGGTGGGGATCGCCGGCCAGCAGGCCGTGGGCATAGGCGATCCGCAGCCACAGCTCGACCGAGGCCACGTCGTACCCGTTGATCCGGGCCAGGTCCGCGGCCCACGCTCCCTCCGAGGGCGTCGCCGCCAGCGCCCGGAAGAGCCCGTAGCGCCGCCCGATCCATTCCGCCCACACCGCCGGGGCGCCGCCCGGTGGCGGCAGGGTCGGGCGCTCCGACGCGCGGGAGTCCTTCATGGTCCCCACTCCTTACCAAAAGCGCCGGTGCCCTGGAGCACCGGCGCTTTCTTGACGGAGGAGTTGCGGCAGCGGCCCGTGCGGGGCCTGCCCTCACGAGGAGGCAGTACCCTGGAGGCTCCCCGACGCTTCCCAGGACAGCGCCGTACCGACGGCGGCCAGCACCTCATCGGGCCGGGCCGAGACCAGGGCGCACACCCGCTCCAGGCTAAAGGGCCGCAGCCGGTTCAAGAAGGCCTCATCGGCCAACTGCGCAAACTCCTCACGCCGGAGCAGCGCAGCGAGCGCGTCGGGGTACTGGTCAGCGAGCTCGCCGATGGTCATGGCAAGGGCGATCGCGGACGGCACAGGGTCGGTGCCGTTCGTCGCCCGCCGCGGCGGCCCGTCCGACCGCAACAGCAGCGTCGTCGGCACCTCGGAGCGGGCCTCGCCCCGCTCCGCTGCCTTGGCCTCTTCATAGGCCTGGATGAGCGCCTGGTCCAGCGCCCGGCAATTGGCGACGATGTTCCCGGTCGGCGTGATGGAGACAATCTCCGCGTCCACCTCCGTGCCCACGTACTTGGGCAGGAAGATGCGTTCCACCGCGTCGCCCTTGAGCTGCTTCCAGGGCTGGGCCTCATCCAGCACGAACCGCTCCTCCCGGAACTCCGGCGGCACGTCGAAGGACGGGATAAGGTGGACCATCTTGCTGGTCAGGCTCAGGGTCCGCTGCTCCTTGGTGGAGACCACCTGCACCTCCAGGCCGGGCTGGTTGAAGGGCACCCGCGTATCCCCGCGGACCACCCCGGTCAGCTCTGCCCAGGGGTCCATCCACTTGGTATGGAGGGGCAGGTTCAACACCTTGACCTGGATCTGGTCGCCCCGGTTCAGGGTAAGGAGGGAGGTCGCCAGCCCGCTCGCAGCCTCTCCGGCGGCGCCGGCTGCCAGGCTCGCCACGTTCTCCCCCGGCAGCGACGCGTACTCCAGCGCGCCGACGGTGTGCGCCGTGATGTAGCCGCGGCGCTCCGCCTCGGCCATGAAGTCCCGGAACCGCTGGAAGCCGAAGGCTGCCGGGCTAAACGACCCCAGCCGGCGTACCAGCCCTTCGTGCACGTTGGGGAAGGCCCGGCGTCGGTTGTGGTCGCGCAGCTCTTTGATCACCTCCACCAGGGCCTCGAACACCTCATCCAGGCTGCGGATGGGCGCGCCGTGGGCCGCCGCTGCGCGCTGTGGCCCCGGAGTTCCCCCATTGCGTGTGAAGGCCACCCGCAGGGCCTGGATCTCCTGGCGCAGCGCCGCTAACTGGGCGGTCAGCTCCGAAAACTGCGTCCGCAGCGCGGCGGCGAGGTCGCTGTCCGTCGCTACCGCCGGGGAGTCCGACAGCGGACGCACCCCCAGGTGCTGGGCCAGCCGCTGCATCTCGGTGCGGCTCAACGGGAACGGCTCGCGAGGGACAAACCGCATGAGACTCTCGACCGTCTCATCGTCACTGTCGAAGCGCCAGGTAAAGCGGTCGATCTGAAGCTGGTTGTCCCGGTGGGCAAAGGGCAGCACCAGGCGGGGAAAAATGGTGAGCGTCTGGTATGGGTCGGGCCAGGGGTCCTCCGGGTCCTGAATCAGGGCCTGCATACTGAGCAGCCAGTTCTTCATGACCATGGCCGTGTTATAGGCCTGCTGCAGGGGGTTCTGGTCCTGGCGGTTGGAGGTAAACAGGGGCATCCAGGCCCCGGGGACCTCCTCATACTGCCAGGGGCCATTGATGGTGCCCCGCAGGCGCCGCCGCTCGTTCTTCACCTCCAGCAGGAACAGGCAGCCCGTATCCGCGCTTTCCCGGATCACCAGGAAATCGACCTGGCGCTGGCGCTGGGGGTCAGGGATCTGGAACTCGATGAAGACGTGATAGTCATCGGGAAGGGCCCGGAGGGCATCCCACATGCCCTTATCGCAGGTCTCTGGATTGCCCATGTAGAACTTAGCCATCTTCGCTCGTTACTCCTCGGTAGCATTCTCGGGATAAAGTCAACCAAAACGGGCAAACCGATGGGGTTTGCCCCTCGCCGATGGGACGCGTCGCCGGGGAAGACGGACACATCAGGATAACCTGCGCCGATCAGGGAGCACGCGCGCGAGCGGGGGAGGTAGTACAAGCATGGAGAGGAAGGATACACGGCAGGGAAACGTCCTCGAAACCCCAGTAAACCAAGGCAGAACGGGCAGTTCACGCTGATGCCGTCGAACCACTCGGCTGTCTTCATTGTAACAGGGCTGGCCCAGAAGTCAAGCTGGCGCCCAGGGAGGGTGTGCCTAGCTTGTGCAAGAAGGTTGGCAGCGAGGGCCGACCGCACCCCGCCCGCCGTCGGCGGGCTGCCCCGCTCCGCCTGGGAATGGGGCGCAGGATGCACCCCCTTCCCACTGCGGCCTGCCCGGAGCCCTTCGATACCCTCAGGACCAGCCTGCCGAAGGGGAGGAGGGCTGGAGGGAGAGGTCGGTCTCCACCCCGCCAAGCTGCAACAACCTCCGGTCATACCCCAGGGGACCGGCGTTTTCCGGCGGCGTCACATTCGTCCTCCGCCCGCTCGAAGCCGTGAGGAGGACGAGCGGGGGCCGCCCGCAGCGGTGCGCTGGATGCGCCACGCGCCGACGTCCCCGCCCACGTACCTGATGGACACGCCCTCGCCACCGGCAGGACCGGTTCGGCTTCCCCGTGCCCGGTCAACTGATCCTCGGCCGCAGCGCAGCGGTCAGGACCGGGGATCGGGTCTCCACCTCCCCCACCGGGGCGCTCACCACGCGCCCGCGGCGTTAGCGGCCGAAGCCACCGTTGCGGGGGCCGCCACCCGGCCCACCCCGGTCAAAAGGCCGCCGCGGCGGACCGCCCGCAGGGCCGCCCGGCATCCCTCCGCGCATCGGACCACCGGGCCGGCCAAAGCCGCCGGACGGCGGCCCCGCCGGCCGCTCCGGGCGCGGACCGCGCGGCCCGGCGCCCGGCCCTCCCGGAGCGCCGGGCCGCGGCGGACCACCGCGCTCCGCAAACCCACCGGGACCGCGGCGCGGCCCGCCCACCGGCCCGCGCGGCGGCGCCGCGTCCGTCGCTTCCTCCCGTTCCCGGCCACCCTGGAGCACCGCGCGGCGGGAAAGGTTAATGCGCCCCATGCGGTCGATCTCCGTCACCATGACCATGATCTCATCGCCGACCTGCACCACATCCTCGACGCTGGGGACCCGGTAGTCCGCCAACTCGCTGATATGGACCATGCCCTCTTTACCGGGGAGGATCTCGACGAAGGCCCCGAAGTTCATAGTACGGGTCACTTTGCCGGTATAGATCGCGCCGACTTCCACATCCCGGGTCAGGGCTTCGATCATGCGGATGGCCTTCTGCGCCAGCTCCTCGTTGTTGGAGCCGATGACCACCGAGCCGTCGTTCTCGATGTCGATGGAGCACTTGGTCTCCTCGGTGATCTGGCGGATGGTCTTGCCGCCCGGCCCGATGACGAAGCGGATCTTGTCCGGGTCGATGTGGATACGGATCATGCGGGGTGCGTACTTGCTCAGCTCCGGGCGCGCCTCCGCGATGGTCTCATTCATCTTGCCCAGGATGAACAGCCGGCCCTCCCGCGCCTGGCGCATTGCCTGCTCCATCACGGCGTAGGTGATGCCCTTCACCTTGATGTCCATCTGGAGTGCGGTGACGCCGGCGCTGGTGCCCGCCACTTTGAAGTCCATATCGCCCATGGCGTCTTCCATGCCGGCGATATCGGTCAGCACCTCAAAGCGCCCACCCTCGCCCATGATGAGCCCCATTGCCACCCCGGCCACCGGCGCCTTGATGGGCACGCCGGTGTCCATCAGGGCCAGGGAGCTGCCACACACACTGCCCATGGAGGTGGACCCGTTGGAGCTGAGGACCTCGGACACCACCCGGATGGTGTAAGGAAAGTCCTCTTCTGCCGGGATGACCGGCTCCAGCGCCCGCTCCGCCAGCGCCCCGTGCCCGATCTCGCGGCGGCCGACAGCGCCGATGCGCCGCACCTCGCCCACGCTGAAGGGCGGGAAATTGTAGTGGTGCATGAAGCGCTTGCTCTCTTCCGGAGCCAGGGTATCCAGGATCTGCTCCTCGCCCGGCGAGCCCAGGGTGACGATGCTGAGCACCTGGGTCTGGCCCCGGGTGAACAGCCCCGTGCCGTGGGTGCGGGGCAGCACGCCCGCCGCGCACGAGATGGGCCGGATCTCGGTCGGCGTGCGGCCGTCGGGGCGGACCCCCTCCTCCAGGATCTTGGTGCGCATCTGGCGCTTGATTTCTTCTGCGAAGACCAGCACCAGGTCGTCGCGCGTGAACTCATCGCCGTAGCGCCCGATGATCTCCTCGCGGTGACCCGCCAGCTCTTCTTCCCGCTCCGCCTTGGTCAGATGGACCGCAACGTCAGCCAGGCGCTCCCGGATCCGCTCGGCGATCTGGGCGTACATCGTCGGCTCCACCCGCCGGGCCTCGACCACCATCTTGGTCTTGCCGACCTGGGCCATCAGCTCACGCTGGAGCTGGATCAGCTCCGCGTTGGCCTCCTGGCCCACCCGGATGGCCTCCAGCATGATGTCCTCGGGGACCTCGTGCGCGCCGGCCTCCACCATCACCACGGCGTCGGCGGTGCCCGCCACCACCAGGTCCAGTTGGCTGTCGCTCAGCTCGCCGAAGGTGGGATTGATCATGAACTGCTCGCCGTCCCAGCCGACCCGCACCGCACCGACCGGCCCCTCAAAGGGGATGTCGGAGATGCTGAGCGCGGTCGAGGCGCCGACGATGGCGAGCACGTCAGGGTTGTTCTCCTGGTCCGCGGACAGGACGGTAACGATGACCTGCACATCGTTGCGAAAGCCCTTGGGGAACAGGGGGCGAATGGTGCGGTCGGTCAGGCGAGCGTCGAGGATGGCCTCCTGGCTGGGGCGTCCCTCGCGCTTGATAAAGCCACCGGGGATTTTCCCGGCGGCGTACAGCCGCTCCTCGTAGTCGACGGTGAGCGGAAAGAAATCGATACCCTCACGGGGAGCCGGGCTCATACATGCGGTCACCAGGACAATGGTCTCGCCGTACTGGACCGTGACCGCGCCGTTGGCCTGGCCCGCCAGCCTGCCGGTCTCGATACTCAGCACCTTCCCGCCGATAGTGCGCTCCGCTCGGACGATCATGAGCGTGGTATCCTCCAAAATATTATGTCTACTCAAACCAGCGAATAGCGGAATAGGATAAGGAAGGGAAGGTGGACATGTTCCCAGCGGTAGGCAGAGCAACCCCGCGTCGACCCAACTCCCAAAAAGCAGGCGGGATTCCCGCGGACGGGAATCCCTACCCTCTACCTACCTGCGCAGACCAAGCCGAGTAATGAGGACTCGGTAGCGGTTGACGTCTTTCTTGTTGAGGTACGCCAGCAAACGGCGTCGCTGCCCCACCAGCATCAGCAGCCCCCGTCGGGTATGGAAATCATGGCGGTGCGTTCTCAGATGCGCGGTCAACTCATTGATACGGTGGGTCAGGATGGCGATCTGCACTTCCGGCGAGCCCGTATCCCCAGGATGGGTACGGAACTGCTCAATTAACTCGTCCTTCTTCTCTTTCGTTAGCATGCGGGGCGCTGCTCCTCCTTCGCCGACGGGAGAGGATGGCCTTGAGGACAGGTCATGTCGGGGGGCACATACGTGCTGAAGCCCGCGGCGATAGCTTTCCTTCTTCTTTCCTATTCGCTGGCATTATAGCACAGGCCATGTCCTGGCGCAATTGCAAAAAGCACCTGCGGGTGTGACCAGAACGTGTACCAGGTGGGAGAGGTGAGGACAGCCTTCTCCCCGCCCGCCTGCCGCGGGGAGGGGCACGGGGTGCTCCCCCTTCCCCCGCGGGGAAGGGGCCGGAGGGTGAGGTCCCTCACGCGCCAGCAAGCTCCAACCGGTTGGGGTCACTCCCGGTCGCGCGGTGCGCCGCTCGGTCCGGGATGCCCGTGCCGCGGTGGGCGCTCCCGTACCGGAAGCCAGGCGCGCGACTGGCGCCAGGCGACCCGCGTGCCTTGACTTTTCCCCACATTGGACTATAGTGCAGGTAGTGGTCGGGCGTGAGCGCTCCCTGCCGCGCTCCGGTGTCTCCACGTGCCCGCGTGGTGAACCCAGACCCGCAGAGAGACGTTATGCACCAGGAGCAGTTTACGGCGCAGCCTGTCCTCGGCAGCGCCCGCTGTGCCCGGAGGTACGACGTCGTGTACGGCTGTCGGGTGCGACACTATTGGTTACGCCAGTTCGCCGGCCTTCCAGAGGGACGTTGGCCGTACCGGCTCTGGGACACGGGCCGGTGTCTCAGGGCGTATCCGGCGGAGGCGCGACGCAGGAGGAGACGCGATGGCATATCTTCAGATCCACCGAGAGCCGCCCGCGCTCCGTGACCCCGTTCTGATCGTGGCCTTTGCCGGGTGGAACGATGCCTCCGAGGTGGCGACGTGGTCGGCGCGCTACCTGGTGCAGCAGTGGGCCGCCACCCAGTTCGCCGAAATCGACGGTGAGGAGTTCTACGTCTTTAGCGAGCTGCGGCCCCACGTCCGCCTGGATAGCGCCGGGCAGCGCTTCATCACCTGGCCAGCCAACGAGTTCTACTACCACCGGAGCACCCGTGCGGGGCGGGACTTCCTGGTGCTCCTGGGCATTGAGCCCCAACTGAAGTGGAAAACCTTCATCACCACCGTGCTGGATGTGGTGCGACGCTTTGACGTCCGCATAGTCTTTACCCTGGGGGGGCTGCTGGCTGCCGTGCCCCACTCGGTGCCGGCCCGCCTGACAGCCTCATCGACCGATGCCAGCTTTGCCGAGCGCCTGGCCGACCTGCGGACGCGCGGCCCCGGCTATCAGGGGCCGACGGGGATTGTGGGCGTGCTCAACTCCCGGTGCCAGCAGGAGGGCTTCGCGACCGCCTCCATGTGGGGCAACGTCCCCCATTACCTCCAGGCGACACCCAACTTCAAAGTGGCCGCGGCGATGCTCCGGCGGCTGGACCACGTCCTGGATCTGAAGCTGAACCTCGCCAGCGCCGATGCCCTCGCTGCGCGCTTCGAGGCCCAGGTCGCTGAGGCGGTAGAGCGCAGCCCGGAGATCGCTTCCTACGTCCGCCAACTGGAGGAGCAGGCCCAGGAAGAAGCGCAGGAAGAGGCAACCGCGCCGCCGCCGCCGGACCTGCCCAGCGGCGATGTCCTCGTCCAGGAATTAGAGGAGTTCTTGCGGGAGCGCAGGGAGCAGGACGAGGAGAATCCCTCCCAGGGCTAACCCATCGCGGCAATAGCACACACGCGGGCGCTGGAGCGAGCGCCCCCGTTCCGCGTTTACGGCGCTCCGTGCAGCAGGGACGGAGGGATTACCGGCGACGGCCGAAGAAGGCCCACTGCGCGCAGAAGGGGGCGGAGGGCGGCTCCTCCAGCATGAGGAGGTAGCGGGCGACGGTGGCAAACCCGCTCGTCCAGCGGGCCAGTTCCTCCCGGTCGGCGAGGTGGACGGTCACCCGCCCCTGGCGGTCGAAGACGAAGGTGCCCGGCTCCACCTCCCGGCCCCCCCTGGGGTTTGCCCCCTCACGGGCAGCCGTGCCCACCAGCAGCAGCCCGCCCGGACGGAGCACCCGCCGCATCTCCTCCAGCGCCTGGGCAATCGCCCCGTTGCGCATCGTCTCCAGGACATGGGTACAGAGCAGAGCATCGAAAGCCCCGGCGGGAAACGGCAGCGTCTCCAGCCGCGCCTGCACCACCTCCACTCTGCCCGCAGCGCCGGTCATGCTGGGGCGACGGTCCACACGGGCCAGCATGGTCGCGGCCTGGTCCACGCCCGTTACCCGGTGCCCACAGGCAGCCAGATAGGCGGCGTTGCGGCCGGTCCCCACACCGCAGTCCAGGACGCGTTGCGCCGGCCCGTGGCCCAGGAGATCGGCCAGGTGCAGTACGAAGGGGTCGGGATGGAACGGTGGGGCCATCGACACGCCCGGCTTACTACTCGGTGATAGTCACGCGGTCAATGCGTACGTCCACCGTGGGCGAGGAAGGTTCACCGCTGCGCCCTTGCGCCACCGGGACCGCGCCGATCCGGTCCACCACGTCCATCCCGTCGGTCACGGCGCCAAAGATGGTGTAGTTCTTGGGGAGGCGGCCCTGGAGGTCCACCAGGGTGATGAAAAACTGGCTGCCGTTGGTGTTGGGCCCGGCGTTGGCCATCGCCAGCGTTCCCCGCGCATAGTCCAGGTGCCGGGGGAGTTCGTCCTGGAAGCGGTACCCTGGGCCTCCGGCGCCGGTGCCCGTAGGGTCGCCCGCCTGGATGACGAAGCCCCGGACCACCCGGTGGAAGGTGACGCCGTCGTAGAACCCCTCGCGGGCCAGGAAGAGGAAGTTGTTGACGGTGATCGGGGCCTCCTGGGGCAGGAGGTGTACCGTAATGTTGCCCTGGTTGGTGTGCAGGACGGCATAGTAGTCCTTCTGGGGATCAATGCTCATCTCAGGGGGAGTGGTATAGGTTTTTGCCACGTTGGGCTGTCCTCCTGTTGGGGTTGGGGCTTGCCAGCGGCGTCCGGCCCTCGACTACCAGAATGGCCGGTGGCCGTGGCGGGAAAGCATACCGCCCGGACCCCTATGGGTCCGGGCGGTACCATACCACATCTGCGAGAAAAAAGCAGCCCCGAGGAACCGTTCGGTATACCCCGGCAGCTTACGGTACCCTATGCACCTCTCAGGTTCCGCGCCCCCCATACGGGCAAGCCCGCTTGGGGAGACTTCCCCTTACTCAGTGTTCGGTATCCTTGGGTCCACCGAGTTTACGCTACTGAATTCCTCGGGACGCCGTTAGCATAGATCCGGCCCCGTCTGCTTGTCAAGGGGTTTGCCAGCAAATTCCCACCGCTGCGGGGAAATTGATACGTTTTTCAGTTACGGCCCTGGCTGCTCGGGGAGCCAGGTCAGGCCGATCCCCCCGGTCAGCTCCTCCAGCCACACGACCTGCTGGCCGCTCCGGTCAACGAGGTACAGGCCCAGTTCCCCCAGGAAGGCGATGGTCTCGCCACCGGGCAACCAGACCGGGTACGGCGTGCCCTCGATCGGCGGCGTGAGGCGCTGGAGACCCTCGCCGTTGCTCTGGACCAGCCAGAGCTCCCAGGGGATACCGTGGGCCTGGGCGGCCCGCGGCAGGAGCCAGGATGTCAGCCAGCTCGTCAGTGCGGGCGCTCCCCGGCCCCCCGGCGCAGCCGTTTGACCGTCGCTGGGCGCGGCGAAGACGATAAAGCGCCCGTCGGGGGAGGGCCGCGGCGCAAAGAGCGCCGTGAAACGCTCCGCGTCCACGATCTGGCGCGGCTCGGTCCCGTCGGAATTGGCTACCCACAGGCTTTGGCGGTAGGTAGACGGGTTGGTGATGGTGTACACCAGGCGCTTGCCATCCGGGAAGTAGCTGGCGTGAGCGGCGTTGGGCAAGAGATGCTCGCGGCTGCCCTGGTCGGTGGCCGTGCGCTCTACCCGCAGGATCTCCTCTACGAAGCGGTTATCCCGGTACACCTGGGCCCGATAGGTAAAGAGCAGCGTCCGGCCGTCCGGCGACCAGTCGGAAGGCTCCAGGGCGCTCCCCGGCAGATCGTGGGGGAGGAGCGGTTGCAGGTTGCCACCCTCGCGGTTTAGCAGGTAGAGGTCGCTGCCGCCGGGGTCATTGGCGCTCTGGGAGGGCAAAAAGAGCGACAGGGCTACCTGGCGTCCGTCGGGTGAGGCAACGGGTGCGGCAGGGAAGCTCCCCGACGGCAAGGAGGTCAGGCGGCGGGGGCGGCTGCGGTGGGTCAGGCTCCAGAGGTTGCCATCCTGGGCGTAGACGAAGCTCCCCGGCACCCGCAGGTCCGGCGGCGCCTTCGGGATGGACGCCGGGGCGAGCGTCGCCGGGGGCGGCAGGTCGGGGGCGGCGCTCTGGCAGGCGAGCGCGGCCAGGAGCGCGCTCCCTCCCAAGAGGACGAGGACGCGGAACATACGGCGAACCTCCTAGCGGTCGGCGGGCGTGACCAGGGATCTCAGGTAATTCAAGACGTGCCAGCGCTCTTCCTCACTCAGGCGGTCCCCGAAGGCGGGCATGGCCGTTCCGGGGACGCCGTTGCTGATCCAGTCGAACAGATCGGCCTCGGTGTGCCCCGCGCGCAGATGCACCGCGAAATCGGCAGGGCGGGGACGCAACCCCGCGGCCGCGGGGCCATCGCCGCGCCCCTGCGCTCCGTGGCAGGCCAGGCAGTGCTGCCGGTAGACCTGGGCGCCGATGGTCAGGGACCGCTCGTCGGCGGGGTACGGGTTCCCGACGGTTGAGGCCGCGGCGGGACCTGCGCTACCGGGGGTCAGTTGCGCGACGGCCCCCACGACCCCCGCCGCCAGAAAGGCCGCGGCAGCCCCACCCAGGGTCAGCACGTCGGCCCGATGGACCGCACCGCCCCTGCGCCAGGATATCAGGGCCAGGAGCAGCCCCAGGGCGACGAGTTCCAGGGCCAGCAGTGGCAGCAGGGAGGGGTTGCCGATGGCACCGAGACCGGGCGCAGCCTGGGCTGCCTGCTTCCCGGGCGCCAGGTTCGGGACCGGCAGGGGGAAGACGGCGCGGGCATCGTCGAACCCGGCCCGGCGCACCAGCACCTCCGCCTGCCAGTTGCCCACCATGCTCAGGAAGCTCCCCTGGGCCGCGTAGGAGCCTGGTGCGGTGGCAGCCGTCGGTACCTCCTGCACACCCATATCATGGTCCAGCATCGTCAGGCGGAGCGTGACCCGCTCGGCCTCCACCGGGCGGCCGCGCCGGTCCTGGAGCATGACCGCGAGGTGGTTGACGCCGGCCTCGAAGGGCGTGACCCGCAGCCCCACCCGCAGGTCCTCGGCCTGCTGCTCGCCCTGCCATCCCCGCGCGCCCGGCAGGGCGACGGCCTGGCGGGCAGGGGTGACGCTGGTCACGACCGCCGTGGGGACCAGGACCAGGATGCCCAGCACGATCTCGGCCAGCACGACGCCCCGGAAGAGGCGGGTCGTGCGCGACGCGCCTGCGGGCGTGCCGCGCCCCTCCGCACCCAGCCGGGGGACCAGCAGCACCAGGTTGATGCCGCCCAACGCTCCCAGGAGCAGGAAGGCGAGCGCCTTCCCCAGCACGGCGTTGCCATACCGCGTATCGAACAGCGCCAGCAGATCGGGGATGTGCAGCACCGCGCTGTAGAGCCCGGTTGCCAGGAGCACGCCGCTCGCGGTCAGGGCCACGGTAGAGAAGCGGGACAGGACCGCCACGACCGCAGCGCGCCGCGGGCGGTCCGCCAGCCGCAGGAGCAAGGGGAGCAGGCCGCCGAGGTGGACCAGGGCGCCGATCCATGCCGCAGCAGCGAGCAGGTGTCCCCAATCCACGGTTACGTTGACCCAGGGATGGGCGCCCGTTGCGCCGCCGTGACCCATGACGCTGAAGGTCAAGAGGAGGAGCGCTCCCAGACTGATCCCCGCCCAGGCCAGTGGCCGGAGGCAGCGTCCGGACTCGGTGCGCCGGGCCTGCACCAGGAGCGCCGCCAGCGCGGCCAGGAGCGCAAGGCGCGCTAGCCACACCAGCCCCAGACGGGTGCCGAAGAGGAACTGGGCCAGCGCCGGCCCCAGCGCGGCCAGCGACCCTTCCGCGAGGTCGGCTACCTGGATGAGGAGCAGCCCCACGCTGCCCAGGACCAGCCCGGCCAGCCCTAGCCCCAGGAGGCCGCGGAGGCGCGGCAGGGCGTCCGCCAGCAGGCGCTGGCCCTCCCGGTCCGTCCGGAGGCGGGGGGCCGCCGGGAGCCACACGCCCGCCAGGAAGAGGAATCCCCCTACGGTGACGAGCGCGCCCGCCAGGGACAGCCAGCGCACCGCCACACTCAACGGGTTGGGGACGGCAGCGGAGGCGGTCTGCGGCGACGCCGTCGCGGACACGGCCTCCCCGACGGCGAAGGCAAAGCCGCCCCGGGTGATGTGGCCGTCCACCAGGGATAAGGCTTTCCAGGTGACGGTATAGGTGCCGCGCGAGAGATCCCGCAGGGCAACCACCAGCGAGCGGCGGTCCTCGGACAGCACCCGGCTCGTGCCGGTATCGACGCGCTGCCCATTCCGGTCCAGCACGTAGGCTGTGGTAAAGGAGGGATCGACCTCCTCCGTAAACCAGAGCTGGACCGACGTGGGCGCCTCCGGCAGGGAGGCGTTGGCCGCAGGCACCGACCGCGCTAACTCCGCGTGGGCCAGGGTGCGGTGCGCCGGGTACAGACCCAGGAGCAGGGCCAACGTGAGCGCCATCCCGATAACGACGAGTGTGCCTCTGCGGGCGCGCGGGGCGCGTTGCGTCATCGTTCCCACCATCCTGCCAGCACCGAGACCAGGAGTGCGACCACCACCAGCCCCATGCCATACCCCAGTGTCTCGTCCAGGAAGCCGGTGCCGCCGGCATGGGCAACCACGGGCACCGCGGTCCCCAGCGGTAGCAGCGCCGCCCAGGGGGACGGTACCGATGGGACGTGCCGGCGGTATGAGAGTTGCGCGCGATGTCCTGCCATCATTTCCTCCTTAGCGGGTGTTAGGAACTCCGCTCGCGGGTCGGCATATGCCCGCTCACCCTGAGCCGGTCGAAGGGCGAGCGGGCCGCTCCTGGTTCGACAAGCTCACCACGAGCGGCCTTGGCGCCCTGGCGGTCTCCGTTGCCAGCGGGATTTCCTAACACGCTCTAGTGCTCTGTCACCTATGA
>JACQUQ010000185.1 GCA_016210175.1 Chloroflexota bacterium
CGCGAGGTGCGGGACGGCGAGCTCCAGCCGTCCTGCGCCCAGGCCGGCCCGTCCAACACCCTGGTCTTCGGGAACCTCATGGACCCGGAGAGTCGGGTGGCGCAACTGGTCGCCAACCAGCGACACTACGTCCTGATGGGGGACCTGGGTACTGAGCCTGCCGTGACCTATCTCAAGAAGGTGGATCCGCATGCAGCAGACGCACCGTCCGCACACTGACGAGAGGCTGTCGCAGACGCCGGCGACGCCACAGAAGATCACCCGGGACATCCTGGATCGGTATCAGCGCACCGGGTCCACGTTCCGCATGGCGGTGCTGGTGCTGGGGATCCTGTCGCTCCTGGGGCTGGTGGGCATCGGTATCCGCCTGGCAGGCGGCTTCGAGCACCGCGCGGCGTGGGGGTACTATGCCGCCACCTACGTCTTCATCATGTCCACCTTCCAGGGGGCGCCCCTGGCGGCCGTCGCGACCCGGCTGGCGCGAGGCGACTGGCGGCGCGGGTTCACCCGGGTGGCCGACCTCTTCGCGGTGACCGGGCTCCTCACGCTGCCGATGTTCATCCCTATGCTCCTGGCCCTGCCGCCGCTGGAGGGTCGCCGCAGCGTGTGGATGGGCTGGCCCGGCGCACCTTACCTCTACGACACAGTTGCCATGATCCTGCTGCCCATCGTGGGCCTGGGGTTGCTGTACGCCAGCGCCCTGCCCGACCTGGCGGTGGTGCGTGACCACGCCCGCGGCGCCCGCGCCCGCTGGCTGACCGGGCTCGCCGCCACGTGGGCGGGGACGCCCCGGCAGTGGCGGGTGGCCAAGCAGGCCCTGTTCTACCTCCTTGGCCCCTTCTACCTCATGATGTTCGTCTTCGCCCACTTCCTGCTGGCGGCGGACTTCTCGATGGCCCTGGTCCCTGGCTGGATCGATGCCATTTACCCGGCCTTCCACGCCGTGACGGCCTTGCAGGCGGGCCTGGCCACCCTCATCATCGCCATGGCGCTGGTGCGTCGCTTCGGCGGCTGCGAGCAGTACATCCACATGGAGCACTTCTGGGGGCTCTCGAAGCTGTTGCTGGCCCTGACCCTCATGTTCTTCTACCACTGGTGGTCCTCGTTCATCATCCTGTGGTATGGGAAGAAGCCCAATGAGCAACTGGTGCTCCAAACCCTCATGTTCGGGCCGTATTTCGTGCCCTTCGCCCTGGGCTGGCTGTTCAGCTTCTTCCTCCCCTTCTTTACCATCATCTGGAACCCGGTGCGCAAGAGCATCACGGGCATGGTGATCGTGGCGAGCATGATCCTGGTGGGCAACTTCTTCGACCGGGTCCGGCTGTATGTGTCCGCCTTCTCTATCGAGAACCCGGCCGCCCACCAGTTGGAGCAGGTGCCGCCGTTTACCGCGCCGGACCTGGTAGACATCATGATTATCGTGGGCAGCATCTCGCTGGCGGCGCTGCTGTATCTCCTGGCGGCCCGCGTGATCCCCGTGATTGCCCTGTGGGAGGTCAAGGAGGGGCTGCTGTACCGGGTGGTGCGCCCCTTCTACCGTGGGCACGTCACGGTGATAGCCAAGCCCGACTAGCGCGTGTCTGCAAACCCGTTCCTTGAGGGTGTCGAAAGGAACGGGCGTTACCCCTTCGACCCTGCTCAGGGCAGGCTTCGACACCCTCAGGCAACGCCATTTGCCAACAGGCACTAGCCCAGGTCGCCTGAAGGAGCACGCAATGCAAGACCGTCGTGTTCAGTCCCCGACCGAAGTGAACTACGAGTTGCTGGAGCCCGTCATCTACCGCACGCCGCGGATGGTGTGGGTGCTCATGGCCGCGCTGGGCCTCGGTCTGCTGACCGGCCTGCTCACCTTCGGCCTGGTCCTCATCTACGGCTGGGGGCTGGGTGGTCAGAACCGGCCGATCATGTGGGGCATCCTCATCGCCAACTTCGTGTTCTGGATCGGGATCAGCCACGCCGGCGTCATGATCTCGGCCATTCTCCGCCTGACCCAGGCGGAGTGGCGACGGCCGGTGACGCGGGCCGCGGAGGTCTTGACGGCGTTCGCGCTGGCGACGGCGGCCCTCCAGCCCGTGCTCCACGCCGGGCGGCCCTGGCGCATCCTGTACTGGGTGTTCCCCTATGACTTCTTCCGGGGCATCTGGCCCAACGTGCGGTCGCCCCTGGTGTGGGACCCCAGCGCCATTTTCACCTACCTGACCGGGACCATCCTCTTTGTGTACGTTGCCATGATCCCCGACCTGGCGATCATGCGGGACCGCAGCACCGGCTGGCAGCGCGCGTTCTACGGCGCGATGGCCCTGGGCTGGCGGGGCAACCCCCGCCAGTGGCGGCTCCAGGGGGTCGTGGGCATCCTGCTGTCGGCGCTCATGCTCCCGGTGTTCGTCTCGGTCCACAGCATCGTGTCCTGGGACTTCGCCGTGTCCCTGGTCCCCATCTGGCACGCCACGGTCTTCGCGCCCTACTTCGTCATCGGCGCCGTCCACTCGGGGGTGTCCTCCGTGGCTACCCTCATGGCCCTGATGCGCTGGATCTTCAAGTGGGAGAACCACATCCGGCCGGAGCACTTCGATGCCCTGGGCCGGCTGCTGGTGGCCGTGGCCTCGGCGTGGATGTTCTACTTCCTGCTGGACGTGTTCTTCGCCATCTACAGCGGCGAGCCGGCGGAACTGGCGGTCATGGAGCGGCGCTTCTTCGAGTGGCCCTTTAACGTCATGCTGGCGGTCATCTTCATCTTCGGCTACTTTGTGCCCATCCCGCTGTGGCTGTCGGGGCGGGTCCGGCGGAACATCCCGCTGATGTTCGTGACCTCCCTCCTGGTGAACATCGCCATGTGGATGGAGCGCTACTGGCTGGTCATTCCGGGCCTGGAGCTCAAGGAGCGGCTGGCGTACAACTATGTCACCTATACGCCCAGTGTGACCGAGATCGTGATCGTGGTGGCGTCCTTCGCCCAGGTGGGGCTCCTGGTCCTCCTGTTCGCCAAGCTCTTCCCCCTGATCCCCGTGTGGGAGGCCAAGGAGGGACAGGTCCTCGCCGCGGAGATCCAGATCGGGAAGCGGAAAGTCCCTGCCCTCATCAAGGAGTAAGAAGCACAAAAGAGAGGCACGACCATGGCAAATCGCACGCTGCTCGGACTCTATCGCGACGTGCAGGGGGCTGTGGATGGCGCAGACGCCCTGCGGGAAGCGGGATTTTCAAACCGGGAATACGATGTGCTCACGGATACCCCCTACCCGGAGGAGACCTTCGGCGAGCACGTGGCGCCCCACAAGCTCTTCGTGTTCCCCCTGATCGGCGCCTTCTGTGGCTTCGCGGTGGCGATCTTGCTGACGGTCGGCACCCAGATTTCCTATCCCCTGGTGACCGGTGGCAAGCCCATCATCGCGGTCCCCGCCATGATGATTATCATGTACGAAGGCACCATGCTGGGGGCCATCATCTTCACGGTGATGGGGCTGATCTTCGAGTCCCGGCTGCCCCGCTTCAACCTGGGGATCTATGACCCCCGCATCACCGAGGGGTACATCGGCCTGGTGGTGAGCGCCCCGGAAGAGCGTTTTGCGGCGGCGGAGTCGGCCCTGCGCAAGGCCGGCGCTGAGGCTATCCGGCACGACCGCGAGACGCAGACCACCCGGCGCGGCAGGTGAAGGCTATGAAGAGTGCGATCGCCGTCCTCCAGCAGCGTGCGGTCCGAGCCCTCAGGTGGTCTCGCCTGGGTGTGCTGTCGCTAGGTCTGGGCCTGCTCGCGACCGGCTGCTCCACCGGAGCCTATCCCGTTGATTTCTTCCCGGAGATGCACTACCAGCAGTCCTTCCGGGCCCAGGAGCCGGCGCGGCTCCAAGCCCCACTGGACTCGGTGCCCACCGAGAACTCGTGGCCGGCAGGCTCGTTCGTGCGCCAGGAACTTCCGGTCAATCTGGGGACGGGCCGTGACCTGCGCAACCCCCTCAGCCGGACGCCGCAGAACCTGGAGACCGGGCAACGGCTCTTTGCGGTGAACTGCGCGCCCTGCCACGGCACCCAGGGGAAGGGCGATGGCCCCCTGGCCCAGTACTTCCAGGCCGCCGGTCCCCAGGTGCCGGTAGACCTTACCGGCGCGCGCGGCATGGCCTGGAACGAAGGCCAGCTCTACGCCATCATCACCAACGGCCAGCCGGCCGGCTGGTTTGACCAACCCGCCGCGAAGATGCCGCCCTTCCAGGACCTGCTCACCCCCGACGAGCGCTGGCTCATCGTGATGGCGGTCCAGCAGCTCCAGGGGCGCTAGCTTCTCAGCAAGCAGCACCAGCAGCAGACGGACGACCACCGGCCCCGGGCACCGCTCGGGGCCGCGCTGTGCCCAGAGTACCCCGTCAGTTCTGAAAGCAGGCCTTGCCGTGCGCCCAAAGTGAGCGGGCACGAGTGCGGACCTGCCCTGCTCTCTACCTCAGGGGCGGGAACGCCGCCAGCGGTCCAACACGTCCACGGTTGCTTCCACCAGGGTAATCGCCAACCCTTTGACCTCAGGATCGAGCGCCTGGATGGTGCCGAACGCCTGGCGCAACCGGAGGTCCCACGAAGCGCTGCGGCGTTCCACCCGCGGGTAGAGCCCCGCCAACTGCGCCAGCTCCGTGGGGGAGACCCCCAAAACCTCGCAGATAGCCAGGACGGTGGACAGGCGGGGGTCGGTGCTTTTCCCTGCCAGGATGCGGTAGACCGCGGAGCGGCTTTCGTACCGGGGGAGCAGCGTGACCAGTTCTCGGGGGGTCATGTGTTTTGCTATGAGGATTTCCTGGAGCGCCTGGGCAAGAGACACGGTATCCTGAATAACCTCGACTTCCTCCGTGCGATCGCGAGCCGCACACCGTAAAGATTACAATATAGAAGATAAATTTTCAAAGTACGGGGCGCTCCATGGGAACAAGGCCGTCCTGGTGTTGATATTTTTCGAAATTAGTGCTATATCTGTCGCGTTAGTTCTCCACATCCCGCCGGGTGGTATCCAGGGACGAAGCCGAGCGGGTAGACGAAAACACTTTACCCCAGCCCCCTTCCCTGCGAGGGA
>JACQUQ010000186.1 GCA_016210175.1 Chloroflexota bacterium
CTCCTTGACCAGTTGGGCGCCCATGTTCTCGAAGGGGTCTTCGAGGTCGATCTCCTTGGCGATGGTGACGCCGTCGTTGGTGATGGTGGGGGCCCCCCACTTCTTGTCGAGGACCACGTTGCGGCCCTTGGGGCCCAGGGTGATCTTCACCGCATCCGCCAGGGCGTCGATGCCCTTCTTGAGGGCCCGCCGTGCATCTTCATCGAAGAGGATCTGCTTCGCCATTGGTCCTTCCTTACTCCATACTTCATGCTCAGGCTAGGGCCTGTTGGCACATGGTGTTGCCTGAGCCTGTCGAAGCCTGCCCTGAGCAGGGTCGAAGGGGTAACGCCCGTTCCCTTCGGCAGAGTTTCCCCTGAGCCCTTCGGCTGCGCTCAGGATAAACTCCGCCGAAGGGCTCAGGGCAAGCCTTTCGATACGCTCAAGGAACGGGTTTGCGGACACGCCCTAGCGGGCGGGTGCCCGCCGCAGCCCACGGGGCGCCTACTCGGCCATCTTGGCCAGGACGTCCGTCTCCCGCAGGATCAGGTATTCCACGCCGCCGTACTTCACCTCTGTTCCCGCGTAGCGGGCAAAGAGGATCCGGTCGCCCTTGGCGAGGGCCAGGGGGAGGCGTACGCCGGCATCGGTCATGCGGCCGGGGCCTACCGCGATGACCTCGCCCTCCTGTGGCTTCTCCTTCGCCGTATCGGGCAGCACAATGCCTGTGGCGGTGACTTCTTCGCGCTCCAGCGCCTTCACCACCACCCGGTCTGCCAACGGCACAATCTCCATAACCTTACCCTCCTTACGATAGGATGTTGCGGTGTGTTATGCGCGCAGGACCGGGGCCAGGGGCGCCAGGGGTCTGGCGACCAGCCCACCGGCTTCCTGCTCCAGCTTTGGGCATGTCTGTGCGCTTCTCCCCTGCTCCGAAACGAGCGGGGGGATCAGGGAGGGAGGTTGGCTCCGGCGAGCGCCTTGGCCACCACCCCCGGCGTTATCCTAGAACTCCCATTGAATGCTCTCTGCGGCGGAGGATAGGTTCTGCTCCTGGGCAAGCTGCCGGATCGTCAGCAGCGTCGCATTCGGATCCTGGGTGACCTGTACCCACTCATCCCCGGCCGGAGGCACCACGCCGATGCCCACGCGCCGCACCTGGTTGGACTGCCGATTGAGGTAGATACCTTCCCGTCGCGATGCTGAGACCGTCACGTTCCCCTCCTGTGCCGCATGAATCTCCCCGCCGCGCGGGGGCTTGAGGTGTTGCCATCTTCCTAAGGATGCTGGTCTGGCTGTTAGAGCCACGCAGGAGCGCGGTAAGAAGCGCGTTAGCAAGATGCCCGCCGTCGCGACGACCACCCTGGCACGCCGGAGTGCGCGGCGCCCGCTGGGCCGCGCTCGTCGTCTTCCCGCGGTCGCACATCACGCACCCAGGCGATCTGTCGTGCTCCAGTATAGAGTCCCGGTGTGAAGGTGTAAATTCTCTGCGGGCATGACCAGAACTTGTACCAGGTCGGAGGTGAGGACAGCCCTCTCCCCGCCCGCCTGCGGCGGGCTGCCCCTCCCCGCCGCAGGGAGGGGCGTGGGGTGCTCCCCCTTCCCTTGGAGGGAAGGGGCCGGGGGGTGAGGTGTTTCCAAACGCCCGCTTAGCCCCCACCCCCTACCATGCGCACAATCTCCAGGGTATCGCCGTTTTGCACGACCACGCGGTCATACTCATCCCGGTGGAGGACGTCGCCGTTGCGGGCCACGGCGATGAAGGGATGGGTAATGCCGCTCTGTTGGAGAAAGCGTGCCACGGTCATGGGCTCGGGGACCTGGCGTGGCTGGCCGTTGACGGTCAGGGTAATCATCGTCGCTCCTCTCAGGGAAAGGCGCGGCTGCCACCGAAGCGCGCCCCCGCTTCACGCTCCGGCGGGGCGCTCATCCTGCCGCCGGACACGGGGGGCCCAGGCGTCTTCCAGGGCCGCCCGCAGCGCCGCGGCCGCGTCCCCTGGGTTCGGGGCTGCCAGCACCGCGGAGATGACGGCGATGCCGATGGCGCCTGCGGCAATGACCTCGCCCACGTTCCTGGCGGTGATGCCGCCGATGCCCACCAGCGGAAGGTCCACCGTGCGGCCCACTTCCCGGACCACCTCCGGCCCGGAGGCCGGCTCTCCGGGGTGGGAGGCGGTGGCGAAGACCGTGCCCACAATGAGGTAGTCGGCCCCGGAGCGGGCGGCGTCCCGCGCGGCGGCAACGCTGTGTACCGAGCGCCCCACCATGATGTCTCGGCCCCCTACCTGGCGGACCACCTTCGGGGGAAGCCCTGCTTCCGGGAGGTGTACCCCATCGGCGTCGCAGGCCAGGGCGATGTCCAGGCGGTCGTTGATGAGCAGGAGCGCCTGTCCCTGGGTGATGGTCCGCAAGCGTTGCGCGGTTTGGAGGAGGTCTCCGGCAGGCAGGTCCCGTTCCCGCAGCTGGACCGCGTTGACGCCACCGGCTACGGCCTGCGCCACCGCATCCTCCAGCGGCACGGCGCAGCGGGCCCGGTCGGTCACCAGCATCAAGCACGGCTCTGGCAGCCGCGGCCGTCGTTGGTCCACCTCGCCCCTCCCCGTTGCCTCACCGCGGAGCGCACCGAGAGGACTGTGCGCACCATGATGTATGCCTACCGTCGTCCCCCCGGTTAGGCGCGGCCGGGGACGGGGACGCCCTCCGTGGGGCTGGAGGCCGAGGCGTAGTCCCGCCGGGGCATACGACCCGCCAGGTACGCCTTGCGCCCGGCTTCGACGCCCAGCCGGAAGGCCTCGCCCATGAGCGCGGGGTCCTGGGCCTGGGCGATGGCCGTGTTCACCAGCACCGCATCCGCGCCCATCTCCATGGCCTGGGCCGCATCGGAGGGCACGCCCAGCCCGGCATCCACCACGACGGGCACCCGCGCCTCGGCGATGATGATCTTGATCTCGTCCGCGGTCAGGATGCCCTGGCCGGAGCCGATGGGGGAACCCAGGGGCATCACGGTGGCGCAGCCGATCTCTTCCAGGCGCTTGGCCAGGATCGGGTCGGCGTGGATGTAGGGCAGCACGGTAAACCCCTCCGCGATGAGGGCCTTGGCTGCCTCCAGGGTGCCGATGGGGTCCGGGAGCAGGTAGCGGGGGTTCGGGATCACTTCCAGCTTGATCCAGGTGGAGCCGGTGAGCTGACGGGCCAAGCGGGCGGTGAACAGCGCTTCCTCGGCGGTCTGGCACCCCGCGGTGTTGGGCAGGATGGTGTAGCGGGACCAGTCAATCTCGTCAATGAGGGTCTTCTGATTGGGGTTGTCCAGGTTCAGGCGACGGATAGCGACGGTGACGATCTCTGCACCGGAGGCTTCCAGGGAGGCCAGCATCTCCTCTGGCGTGCGGTGTTTGCCGGTTCCCACCATGAGGCGGGAACGGAACCGTTTCCCCGCGATTATCAACCCATCCATGAGACGTGCCTCCCTTCTCGCTCGTACGCCAGCGCCCGGTACCCTCCTGTGGTCGGCCAGCGTCCAGAGGACAACAAAAAGGCCAGGGCCGGTTCCCGCAAACCAGTCGTGGCCTGTGTGGCACCGCTTCCCTACGCTAGCATTACCCAGATCAGGTACTTGGGGTCGGTCGCGGCGGCGACCTCTCAGCCTCCAGGCTCCCCCAGCGGTCTCTGCGCTATTCAGTTCTCCAGTATGTCCTACGGTATCGTATTATACCGAAGGCGGACCGGCCCGTCAAATGCCCTCCCCATCCCTATCCTGGGTAGCGCTCTGTCAGGGGTGAATTGCTGGGTGGTAGAGGCGGGTTTGCAACCCGCCCCTACCGAGTGGTATCCCGCAAACCACGGGTGACAGCGCGCTACGCGGGCGTCCTGCCCGTGCCGTTCACGAGGGCTTCCAGCTTCTCCAGGCGGTCCTTCAGCTTGCGGTTCTCCTCCTGCACGCTCTCCAGGTCGCTGCGGAGCTGCTTCACCTCGTCAGCGGGGCTGGCGCCCTGGCGGAGCGCCTGCGCCGCCTCCCGGGCCCGGCGCTGCACCCGCCCGTCCGGGTCCTTTTCCGCCGCCCGCAACAGCGCAGGCACGGCCCGACTGTCCTTCAGAGCCTCCAGCGCGCCGCAGGCTTCGATCTTGACCCGCAGCCAGGGGTCATCCAGCAGCTCGATGAGCCGGTCCACGACCTCCCGCTTGCGGTCCTCCTGCTCGCCCCCCAGCTTGCCCAGCGCGGTCACGGCCCGCTCCCGGACGCGGGTGGGCTGCCCGTACCGGCTCCACTCCAGGGCCACATCGATGCCCCGCCGGTCCTTCAGTTCGCCCAGGCCGTCCATGGCCTGCATACGGATGACCTCGTTGTGCGAGGGCTTGCCCAGCGCCACCTGGATGCCCTCGAAGGCGCTGGCGTGGCGGGTCTTGCCCAGCGCGTAGGCCGCCGCGGCTTCAGCGTAGTAGCTGGCGTCGCCCCGGTCCAGCACGTTCCCCAGGGCCGCGGCCGCAGCGTCGTCCTTGAACTCGCCGAGGGCGGCATGCACCGCACGTCGGGCCTTGGGATGGTCCAGCGTCGTCCCGGCCAGCAGGGCCTCCAGCGCGGCCGCCGACGTGAGGGCGCCCAGGGCGCGGGCGCAGGCCGCCTGCACCGCCCAGAACGGGTCGTGGAGGAGCGCTTCCTTAAGCGCCGCCACCGCGTCGGGCGTCCCGACCTTCCCCAGGGCCTCGGCCGCCTCCATGCGCCCCAGCGCGTCGGGGGCGTGGCGCAGCTGGTGCAGCAGCAGGTCCTTGGGCCGGGGGAAGTCCAGGGTCTTGAGCACCTTCAGGTCCGGGTCGATGCGCACCGCCAGGGGCTTGGACGGCAGCGGGACGTAGAAAGTCTGTTCTTGCTCCGACACCGTTACCGTCACCGTTTGGTCGCCCGCCGCGGTGGTGAAGCGCAGGTCCAGGGGCATGCGGAACCGGGGCGTGCCGTGGTCGGTGGTCTGGGTCTGGGTGATCGTGATGCGGGCCAGGTTGGCCTCATCGTCCCAGGCGTACTCGGCCTGGTACTCCGGGTAGCCCGCCTGGTAGACCCACTGCTGGAAGAACCAGTCCAGGTTGCGGCCGGTGGCCTCCTCGATGGCCCGTTGCAGGTCCGCTGTGACTATCCACTGGTACCGGTTTTTATTGACATAATGGTTGATGGCTTTCCACCATAGGGTGTCCCCCAGCACGTTGCGCAGCATGTGCAGCACCAGGCTGCCCTTCTCATACAGGTGGCGGTCGAACAGGTCGATGGGTGTACGGAAGACGTTGGTGACGATGGGCCGGCGGTAGTGGTCCCGGTCCTCGGCCAGGTAGCTATCGAGGTTCCCCTTGACTTGTACCAGGAACTCATCCCGGCCCAGGTGGTGTTCGGTGTACAGGGCATCGAAGTAAGTGGCGAAGCCCTCGTTGAGCCAGGCATGGGACCAGTCGCGGCAGGTCAGCAGGTCGCCGAACCACTGGTGGGCCAGTTCGTGGGCCACGATGCCGTCGGCGGAGAAGTCCTGGTGGGCCTTCTCGTCGTGGAGCATGTACTCCGTCATGGTGGTGGCGCTGGTGTTTTCCATCGCCCCGAAGATGAAATCGCCCACCGAGATCTGCGCGTACTTGTCCCAGGGGTAGCGCACGCCGATCTTTTCGGAGAAGAAGCGCACCATATCCGGGGTGTTCCCGAAGCAGCGGCGGCCGTCATCCTCCCGGCCCGGCGGCACGTAGTAGGTGACGGGGATGCCGTCCCACTCCTCGGCGATCTCCACATACTCCCCGGCGGCCAGGGTCATGAGGTAGGGCGCGTGGGGCTGCTCCTGACGCCAGTGGTAGGTCTTGGTCTGGCCCTCCTCGTCATGGCGGACCGCGACCAGTGCGCCGTTCGAGAGGGCGAAGAAGCGCTCCGGCACCGTGGCGATAATCTCGCTGGTGGCCTTGACGTAGGTGGCATCCCAGCAGGGGAACCAGTGCTTGGAGTCCTCATCCTGGCCCTGGCTCCAGGCGTGTACCCGCTTCTCCGGGTACCCCTCATCGGGGCCGATAAAGTAGATCCCCCGCCGCGGCGTGGCCTCGTAGGGGACGGCCAGGGTCACGTGCTCGCCGGCGTTGTGCGACCGGTCGAGGTGCACCCGGATGACATTGCCTGCGTAGTCGTACTGGAGGGGGGTGCCGTCGGCCAGGGTGATAGGGCCAAGGGCCATATCCACCGCATCCAGGCGCACCGTGGACAGGCTATCGTTGACGGGCGTCAGGGTCAGGGTGGCGGTGCCCCGAATGCTGCGGCGCTGGAAGTCCAGGGCGACCTCCAGGCGGATGTGCTGAAGGTCGTACGCCCGGTCCCGCGGGTAGTGGGGCGTATCCCCAGGGAGGGGGAAGGGCTTGCGGCCACCGGTCCCCTGGGGCGTCGGGGCCACCCGGTCGAGGCCGTCATCGCGCAGGGCAAAATCGCAACGCTTCTCACCGTACACGGGTCAATTTCCTCCTCCCACACCACTCCGACCGAGGCCGGGCGCGTCCGGGCGATGTTTCGTGCGCTGGCTCGCGGAGCGGGCGTTGGCCCTGGAGCCGGGCGCGTCGGTAGTATAGCGGAAGCCCTACGGGGGAACAAGGCATACCCATGGCTGAAGGCGAGGGGGCCACCGCTCGCGTTGACACCGCGCCCGCCGCCGGGCCATACTCGGAGGGCAGGCGTACCAACAAGGAGGGCACCGATGGAAGACCGTTGGTCCGAGGCGGCGGCGCGGGGGCTGGATGATCTGGGGCTGCTGGTGTACCGCTCCAACCTGCTGGGGGCAGACCCCACCGTGGTCAACCGGGGGGGCGGCAATACCTCGGTCAAACGCCGGGTGCAGGACTTCCGCGGCCGCACCGTGGACGTGCTGACCGTGAAGGCCAGCGGCTACGACCTGCGCACCATCACCGCGGCGGGCTTTTGCGACGTGGCCCTGGACCACGTGCTGCCCTTACGGGAGCGCGCCGCCATGTCCGACGAGGCGATGGTGGACTACCTGGCCCATTGCCTCCTGGAGCCGAGCGCCCCGCGACCGTCCATCGAGACCCTGCTCCATGCCTTCCTGCCCGCCCGCCACGTGGATCACACCCACGCCGACGCCGCCAATGCCCTGGCGACCGCCGCCCGCGGCGAGGAGATCGCCCGCGAGCTGTTCGGAGAGGAAATCGTCTGGGTGCCCTACGTGCGGCCGGGCTTCGCGATGGCGAAGCTGGTCGTTGAGGCCGTGGCCGCTCAGCCGCGCGCCCGCTGGGTGCTGCTCCAGAAGCACGGCCTGGTGACCTGGGCCGACGACGCCCCGACCTGCTACCGGCGCAGCGTAGAGTTCGCCGCCCGCGTTGACGCCTACCTGGCCGAGCGGGCCGCCGCCCTCCGGGTGTTCACCGTCGCCCGCCCGGCCCTGCCGTCGCCGCAGCGGACCGCCGCGCTGGATGCCCTGCTGCCGCCCCTGCGGGCCGCCCTCAGCCGGGAGCGGCGGGTGGTGCTCCACGTGGACGAAAGCCCGGCGGTGCTGGAGTTCATGGGCGCGGCGGAGGGCCGCACCCTCGCGGAGACGGGCCTGGCCTGCCCTGACCACGTCCTCCTGACCAAGGTCAGGCCTATGTGGGTGGACCCGCCCGATCCGCTGGAGCCCTCCGGCCTGCTCCGCGCGGCCTATGAGGCCCTCGCCCGCTATGAGCAGGACTACCGCGCGTATTTCGAGCGGAACCGGGAGCCCGGCCAGGCCATGCTCGACCCGCTGCCGCGGGTGGTCCTGGTGCCGGGCCTGGGGATGATCACCGCCGGGCGGGACGCCGCCACCGCCGCCACTACCGCCGGGGTGTACCACCGGGCCATCGCCATCATGCGGGGCGCCAGCGCCGCCGACCGCTTCACCTCTCTGACCGAGAAGGAAGCCTACGATGTCGAGTACTGGCCCCTGGAGCTGTACAAGCTCACCCTTCAGCCGCCGCCGCAGGAGTTGGCCGGGCGCATCGCCCTGGTCACCGGCGCGGCCGGCGCCATCGGGCGGGGCATCGCCGCACGGCTGGCTGGGGCCGGGGCGCACGTGGTCCTGGCCGACCTGAACCGGGAGGCGGCCCAGGCTGTGGCGGACGCCCTGACCGGGGTCCACGGGCCGGGTCGCGCCCTGGCCCTCCTCTGCGACGTGACGAGCGAGGAAAGCGTGGCGGCGGCCCTGGCGGCCACCGTGGGGGCCTATGGTGGCCTGGATATCCTGGTGTCCAACGCCGGGTACGCCTCGTCCTATCCCCTGGAGGAGCTTTCCCTGGAGGAGTGGGACCGCACCCACGATGTGCTGGCCCGCGGCTACTTCCTCGTTACCCGCGAGGCGGTGAAAGTCTTGAGGCGCCAAGTGGGACCGGACGGCCGGTCCCTGGGGGGCAGCATCGTCTACGTTGCCAGCAAGGCGGGGCTGGTCCCGGCGCGGGCCGCTGCCGCCTATACCGCAGCCAAGGCCGCTGAGCTGCACCTGGCCCGCAGTGTGGCCGAGGAGGTGGGGCCGCTGGGCATCCGGGTGAACTCGGTAGCGCCCGATGCGGTCATCGAGGGGTCGGGCCTGTGGGCCGGGCAGTGGGGGCAGGCCCGTGCCCGTGCCCACGGTATCGCCCTGGAAGACCTGCCCGAGTTCTACCGCACCCGCAGCCTCCTGAAGCAGCCCGTCACCGCGGCGGATGTGGCCGAGGCCGTTCTGTTCTTCGCCTCCGACCGCTCGGCCAAGACCACCGGGGGCATCCTCACGGTGGACGGCGGCCTGCCGGGGGGCTACGTGCGCTGACGCGGCACCCAACCGGGGGGTGGCCCCTGCTCCCTGCGCTGAACGAGCGAGGGAGAGCAGGGAACCAACCGGCGCATGGCAGCGTCTGGTACCATAAGAATCCCCCGGTACCAGGAGGTTGCCATGATGCGCTCTGTTCCCGCGCTGCTGACCGTGGTCGCCCTGCTCTCGGCGGCGCTGGTCTTCCCGGAGCCGGCCGCGGCGTGCAGCCTGGCCGGGTTCCCCAACGCGCAGGTCCGCCTCCAGCAGCAGACCGACGCTGCCGACCTCATCATCGTGGGCACGGTCATTGCCGAACGGCCGCTCACCGGTACCTGGGAGAAGGGGTACGCCTCCACCGTCCGGCCTGTGGCGGTCCTCAAGGGTGAGACGCCTGATGGTCCTATTGAGCTCTCTCCCCTCGGCTTCCTCGGCCCCGATTGCTCCGGTGGCCCCCGGCTGGCCGCGGGGGAGCGTGTGCTCCTGTTCCTCCAGCGGGGCGACCCGCCGTGGCTCCCCGGCGCCCGGCAAGAGGGCTGGCGCGTTGCCCTGGCTGGCCAGGGGAAGTACCGCTTCCACGAGAGGCAGGCACAGTACCAGGACTACGGCCCGTTGGAGCCTGCGGGTTCTGCCGAGGGCCTGGTGAAGGAGGTTGCGGCCCTCGCAGGCTCCCTGCCGGACCAGACGGCGCGGGCGCTCTGGTTTGCCCAAGGGAACGACGGCGAGCCGGAGGTCACGGTCATGGGGGTATCGGGAGATGGTGGGGCGGTGGTCCCCGGGCAGGAGCGCCCCACAACGCTGGATGCCGATCCGCTCGCGGGCTGGCCGCCGCGGGTGGCGGCGGGCCTCGGCATCCTCGCCATTGCGGGCCTGAGCGTGCTCGTCATCGGCGCGGTCGTGGGCTACGGCCTGCTGCGGCGCGTCCGCTGGGGGTGATACCCCGCGACGGGCTGCGAGCGTGTGAACCATTCCGGCAGAGCCGTTCCTTTCGACGGCTCAAGGAACGGCAGCGTCTCCCTTTGGTACGGTTCAGGGCAGGCTTCGACGGGCACAGGGAACGCCGCGAGGGGAAACACGCACAAGCGTTGAGGGCGCGAGCAGGGAGTTTCCTCCCGGCGGGCATTTCCAGTATGATACCGCTACCGAGCTACCGGCCCCCGGTTCCTCTCAGCAACGCCCCAGAGGATGGCGAGGGCCGCGTCCCGCCCGCAAGCGTCGCGGCTGTTCTGGCAAGGAGGCGTACCATGCAGGTCAGTCCCAGCGTCCGCGCGATCCAGATCCCCGATGACCACCTCATGCGGCCTGAGTTCACCACCATCTACCTGGTCGGCAAGGATCAGGCGCTCCTCATCGACGCCGGCGAGAATATCGACGCCCACCGCTGGATGCTGAGAGGCTACCTGGCTGCGGTGGAGCGCACCGAGATCGCGACCGTGGCGCTCAGCCACTACCACTTCGGCCACAGCGGGAACCTCAAGTGGCTGCGGGAGCACTACCGCGCGGATGTGCTGCTGCACCCCGAGGGGATCCCCTTCCTCAAGGCCAAGGACTTCCTGCCCGCGGAGGGCGTCAGCACGTTCCAGGAGGACGGCCAGGTGCTGGACCTGGGCGGCGGCGTGCGGCTCCAGGTCTTCTTTACGCCGGGCCACACTGCGGACTCGGTGTCCTTCTACCTGGAGGATGAGGGCGTCCTGTTCAGCGGCGATACGATGCTGGGTTCGAGCACAACCGTTATCGACGATCTGCATGCGTACATGCGGAGTCTGGAGCGGCTGCGGGACCTGCCCCACCTCACGGTCATCTGCCCCGCCCACGGGCCGCTGATCCACGACCCCCGCGAGCGCATCCAGGCGTACATTGACCACCGCACCCAGCGGGAGCGCCGGATCCTGGAGGTGCTGGCCGAGGGCGGCGAGCTGACCAGTTGGGACATCATGCTGAGGGTCTATACGGACCTGCGGGATACCCGGCTGCGGCGGGCTGCGGACGGCAATGTGCGGACCCACCTGCGCAAGCTGGAGAAAGAGGGGCGCTTGCAGGTCGTGCCGGGGGTCAAGAAGGAGAAGAGTCCTGAGGAGCAGGAGCGGGAGGAGGCGGAGGCCCGGCGGCAGGCGGAGGTATTGGTGCAGGCCAGGGAAGCGGAGGAGCAGGCCCGGCGGGCCGCGCTGGCGGCCCAGGAGAACCCGCCCGTGGATGAGTGGGAAGTCATGCCGCGCTACCGGCTGGTGGGCGCAGCGCCCGAATAAGCGCCAGGAGGATACCCAAGCAGCGGGCAGGCAGATGTTCCTGCCCGCTCGTTTTTCTCGTCGCGGTGCTTCCGCAGCCGCGCAGTCGTAGCTGCTGACCTCGCGGCCGGGCAGCACCACCATTATGCTCCTACCCGGACCAGGGGCCAGAGGACCAGGCCGACCAACCCTGCGGCCACGACCAGCACTGGCTCCGGCAGCTTGAAGCGCCACAGCAGGCCCAGGCTGACCAGCGCGATGGCCGCCGTCGGCAGGTCGAAGATGGCCCGCTGGCCCAGGACGATGACTGCCCCCGCAATGGCGCCCGTGGCCGCCGCCGTTGCGCCCGCTACGAAGGCCCGCAGCTGGGCGTTGTCACGGTGCCGCTTGAACCACGGCGCCGGAATGATGGTGAGGAGGTACACCGGGAGGAAGATGCCGATGGCCGCGACCGTGGCGCCCGCCAGTCCAGCCACCAGGTAGCCGATGAAGGCCACGGTGATCACCACCGGGCCGGGCGTAATCATCGCTACCGCCACGGCGTCAAGGAACTGCTGCTCGTTCAGCCAGCCGAACTGCTGGACAACGCCCTGGTAGAGGAAGGGCACGATAGCCAGGCCGCTCCCGAAGACGAAGGCTCCGGCTTTGGTGAAGAAGAAGAGGATCTGGAGCAGCACCTCCGGCGCCAGTCCTGCCGCTGCGGGGAGGGCCGGGAGGACGGGCAGAGCCAGCGGCCACGGCGTGAGACCCAGGAAGGGCACCCGCGCCTTGAGCCAGCGCGGGGAGGCGTGCGCCACGAGCACCAGGAGCCCGGCGAGGATGAAGAACTCGGCGAGCTCTGCCTGGGCCCAGACGGTGACGGCCAGGAGCACGGCAAAGATACTCCACAGCAGCGGGTCGCGCTTGTTGGTGCTGCGGGCGAGCTTGTACGCCGCAATCGCGATGATGGCGATGACGGCGGCCCCGATGCCGTAGAACAGCGCCTGCATCCACCACAGCCCGCCATAGGCGACGTAGAGCAGGGAAATGCCGAGGACCATGAGGAACGACGGGAGCACGAAGGCAAGTCCGACCAGGGTTGCGCCCAGGATGCCGGCCTGGAAGTAGCCCAGCGCGATGGCGAGCTGGGCGGCCAGCGGGCCGGGCATGATCTGGGCCAGCGCCAGGCCGAGCCGGTATTCGTCCTCACTGATCCAGCCCCGGCGCTCCACGAGGTCGCGGTGCATGAACCCGACCAGGGCCACCGGCCCGCCAAAGCCGATGGTGCCGAGCTTCAGGAAGTACCCGATGAGCGGTCCAAGGCCGACCGGAGCGCCGGCTCCGGTCGCGGGAACGGGTGCGCCGCGGTCACCCGACGCGAAGCCACGTCTTTCCATGACACTCTCCTCTCCTGAGTCCTGGCCATGCCGCCCCGACCAACGGCGCCACCCGCCGGCGCCGTGCCGGAGGAAGGTGCCACCAGGTACATCACTGCCGACCAGGGATCCGAGGACCTGATCAGAAGCGGCACGATGCACACGTGGGCTACTCGTCCTCGTCAAGGTGCGCCGCCACCCGCCGGCTAAAGCGGAGGCGGGGGCGTGGCGTGCCGTGGCTCGGCGGTGTAGCGGCGACCTTGGCCCGGCAGTAGGCATAGAGCGCGTCGTAGAGCGGTCCGGTCAGCCGGAGCTTCTCGTGATCGTCGGGCGTCGTCAGTTGGATCCCACGGATGAGCGCATCCAGCCCCGCCGCCTCCGGGCGCGTGGTGCGTCTGGGGGGCACGTCCGCGTCTCGAATGATGCGGCCCATTTCCACCAGGGCCGGATCGCCGTCGAGGCGGTGGCGTTCCAGCATGACCTCGAAAGTACATTTGGGCCCCTCGTGGCTGTACTCGGCGCCGCGCATATCGAAGCTGTGCCCGTCCAGCGTCGCCGGGTCGGTGCCGGCCGGGACGAAAGCGAACTCGGCCTGCGGGTCGATGTACGCCCGGATGAGCCAGGGGCAGGCGGTCCGGTCGATATGGAGATTGCGGCGCGTTACCCACTTCATGACGCCGTCCCCTCCCGGCGGGAGGTCCGCTCCCGGACCAGCGCCAGCGCCGCAGCGCACCGGTCCAGGAGTGCTGTGACCCGTCGTTCCGCCTCTCCCGCACCAAAGTAGTCGCGGCTGCGGATCTGCCTGGCCCACCGCTGCAACTTCTCCAGGTCCTCCTCCAGTTGCGTCAGTTCGGTCAAGGCAAGCTCGTGGTGCGTGGTCTCCCGCCGCACGTGCTCCAGGAAGCGCTCGGCCTCACCAGCGATCTCGTCGTATTCCGCCGCGCGTGCCGTGCGGGACTGGGCGATAACCGCCGCGCTGCGCTCCGCAGGAAGCCAGACGCCTGCGATCAGCGTGGCCTCGCCGCCGAACTCCTCAACCCGGGCGGTGATAGTCCGCAGGGCGGCCGCGCTCTCCTCCCGTTCCGGGAGGACGCACACGCCATCGCGCAGGTAGACCGCCCCGATCTGCTTCAATGCGCGCCAGAGAAACGCCCGCTTGCGCGATGGCGTGGCAGGAACGGTAGTGATCAGGAGGAGCCAAGGCATCTTCATAGATGTGCATCTAACACTCGTTATATGCGGATAATGATAGCGGAGGTCTGGAGGGCCGTCAAGGGGGGGTGAATGCGACGGACGCCGGGCCTTGGCAACGGCGACCGCGACGGTGTACTATCCCTGCGGTAGCTTCCGCTGCCCCAGAAAGGGGTATGATGCCGGCCATCTATTTGCCCAAGGGGACGGACACCTTCATCTTTGCCCGGCGGCTGGCCGCGGCCAACCGGGGGCGTCTGTCCCACAACGGGTTTCTGCGGGTGGCATCCCCGGAGCGCCTGGTGATTCCCCGTGGGCTGTTTCAGGAGTGCTTTCCGGGCCTGGAGGGTGCGGCGGCGGCGGCACGCTGGGGGGCGCTGCTCCAGCGCCGCACCGGGCATGTGGCCCGCTTCTCCCCCGAGGTCATCGAGTTGGTGGACCACGATCCCGCCGACGCTCCCCTGAGTACCACCCTGACCTCCGGCGAGCACGACGACCTGCGGGCCTGGGCCGAGCGTTTGGGCGTGCCCCAGGACGAGTTGCTGCGGGCCGCAGTGCGGGCCTATCTGGACGACCTTGGCCGCCACGCCCAGCGCCCCCGATAACGAGGAAGCCGGCTCCTCCCCGGTGCGGTGGCGCGCCGGAGGGGCGCACATCCGTGCGACCCTCCGGGCCAGGGTGATGCGCTTGCGGTCGGGGTCAGGAGCTCGGCGCTGAGCCGGCGCGCGTCAGGTTGGCCGCCCGGTGCAGGTAGTACTCCCGCATCTGCCGATGCACCTCCAGCGTCACAAAGAGGTCGTCGCCCAGCCCGTGCAGCAGCTTGCCCGGCAGGACCAGCAGGAACTGATCGCCCGGAGCCTCCGAGAACATCCGCATGCCCACGCAGCCAAAGGAGAGGGCCGGCTGCTCCCGGCTCAGGGCCTGGGGAATGGCGGCGCAGCCGGGCCGGCCGAGGATGGTGGACTGGGTATCGGCCCAGTTCACGAGGCCGGAGCACTCGCTGAGGACCATGGCCTGAAGCGGTGTGGTCCAGAGGATCACCGCGTCGGGGGTCAGCGGAAAGCTCGCCAGCGGCCCGTAGACCGCGCCCGCATGTTCCTGCGGAATCCGGGGCACGCGCGGGACCTCCTCCTCGCGGACGTAGGTGACCTCACACATACGGCCTACCTCTGCCATCAGCTCCGACATCTTCGCTTCCGGCAGCGCGAAGCCCATGACATGGGCGCCCAGCGGGCAGTGGAAATGGTCTGCCGCGGTGGCGAAGAAGAGTTCCGTTTGCGCTCGCCGCCAGAAGGCGCAACTGGCCGGCAAGGCCAGGTCGAGGTGCGGCACCCCTGCGGGCGGCTCCTGCACCAGGGTCAGGGCCACCGGGGGCGAACTGAGATTCAGCCTGCTCTGAAGGGTCGCCGCCAGTTCGGCGTTTGCCATAGTGTTCCCCCTCCTGTCACCGTGTCGAAGGCCAACCAGTCTGGTGTGCTCGGAGATATCACCTTCATAAAGGTATTGGCCGTGCATGCGCATTATACGCATGTAAGTATGGAGATGCAACCGGCATGGAGGGAGAGATCGCGAGATGGGCCGCATCAATGGGTACTTCCCACTGAGCACAAGGAAGCGGACCGCAGTACACTCAGAAGAGCGAGAATGCACGGAAAAACGCTTGACATTTACGTATGCAGAGGGTACGCTGCGCCCAAATGAAGAAAGGAGGCGCCTGCTGTGAGCATCAGGGGTCGCACGGCGATCGTAGGCTACCACGAAGTACCGACCCTCAGGCACTACGGGGACCGTAGCAGCGAATCGTTGATGGCCGAGGTAGCACGCGGGGCGATTCGGGACGCCGGACTGCGCAAGGAAGACATCGACGGCGTCATCAACGGCATCATGGACGGTCAGGGGCAGAACTCCCTGGAGATCTCGGAATACCTGGGCCTCCAGCCCCGCTACACCGCCTCGATGACGGTACACGGCGCCAGCGGCACCGCATCCATCGCCACCGCGGCCGCCGTGATCAACGCGGGCCTGGCGAACTACGTCCTGTGCATCTTCGGCGAGTCTCGCCCGCAGAGCAGCTCCCGGCTCAGTGCGCTCGCCCAGGCGCGCGGCGGCGGCCCGCCGCCCAGCCTGTCCACGGAGTGGGAAGCGCCCTTCGGACCGGTCATCGCCGCCAATGGACCCTACGGCCAGATCAAACAGCGCCACATGTACAAGTACGGCACCACCCCGGAGCAGTTTGCCAAGTGCGCGGTGGACGAGCGCTTCAACGCCCTGGAGAACGAGAACGCGGTGTGGAAGGGGCGGCCCATCACCATCGAGGATGTGCTGAACTCCCGTTACACCAACGACCCACTGCACCTGCTGGAGTGCGTCATGCCCTGCTCCGGAGCAGGGGCCGTGATTGTGACCTCGGCGGAGCGGGCCAGGGCGTTGCCCAACCCGCCCGTGTACATCCTGGGCGTGGGCGGCCCGGCGACCCGGCACGACAGCCTCTGGCAGGAAGAGGATGTGACCATCAGCCCGGTGGTGATGTCGGCCCCGGTGGCGCTCCAGATGTCCGGCTACAGCGTCCGGGATATCGAGTTTGCCCAGTTCTACGACTGCTACACCATTCTGTCCATGATGTGCCTGGAGGACGCCGGCATCTGTCCCAAGGGCGAGATCGGCCCCTTCTACCCGTCCCCGGACACGACCTATAAGGGGGCCTTCCCCATCAATACCGACGGCGGCCAGATCTCCGCCGGTCAGCCCGGCCTGGCCGGGGGCTTCCGGCACGTGGTGGAGGCGACCCGGCAGATTATGGGCCGCGCCGGGGTGCGGCAGGTCGCCAAGAACAACCTGTGCCTGGTGAACGGCTGAGGGGGGTACGCAAGCGTGATGTGCACGCTGGTACTCGGTTCCGCCGCTACGCTGTAAGGGGGGCAGACCATGACCACCGAGCAAGGCCAAGCACTGAGCAAGCCGCTGCCCCGGCCGGAGCACGCGTTCACGGACCAGTTCTGGGATGCCTGCCAGCGCCACGAGCTGATCATCCCCTACTGCACCAAGTGCAGCCGCTACTTCTGGTATCCCCGGCAGGAGTGTCCCTTCTGCCTGGAGGGGGCCTGGGAATGGCGGAAGGTGAGCGGGAAGGGGCGGGTGTACACCTTCACGCTGGTGCGGCAGCCCGGCCACCCGGCCTTTGCGGAGGAGGTACCGTATCCGTATGCCATCATCCAGTTGGATGAGGGAGTGCGGCTGATCTCGAATGTGGTGGGGATCGACCCGTTGCAGTTGCAGTGTGAGCAGCGGGTGGAAGTGGTGTTTGAAGAGGCGAGTCCGGACGTGACGCTGTTCAAGTTCCGCCCCATCCCTGAATAGCCCGCGACTCGGCGGAAAAGCGGCTGACCTCCGTGCCCTCCCGCTCGTGGTGTGGGGACGGGGGTCAGCCGCGTCGGGAGTGGGTATGGCCCGGACGGTGGACGCGACTGCCCCTTGGAATCCGCTCGCCGACCCTTCAGGACAAGCGCCCTGCGCAGCGCATCGTGGGGTACGCGCCGTCATTTTTCCACAATTTTTACAGGAACTGTGGATGGAGGGGGCTTGACAGGTGGCAGGCGTTATGGTAAATTGCAGTTACCCTCTGGAGGGAGCGTCATCTATACCCGGTAAGGAGGCGGGGATGACCAACCGGGTGCGATGGGGTGTTTGGCAAGTTGACAGAGACCGCCCTGCCAGGGCGGGGCGGGATAGGTTCGTGACATTGTCCTGGGTGGGGTAACAGTACCGGCCGGCGACACCCCCGCGGCAGTGAATGCTGGTTGGACGGTGTACTGAATCGCGAAGGCCCTGGCCCCCGGTCCTCCCCGGACCGGGGGTTTTCATTTGCGGCGCCGAGGCCGCAGGACCGAGCGGCGCGCCGGTTCGATGACACGGTGTCCCCTCACGTTGGTCATTGCCCTGACAGTTGCGTTTGAACGAAGTGTGGGATACTCCACCTGGGTCCCCCCCGGGGGAGCCGTACGTCCTTTGCGGGCAGGCCAAGGAGGTGCAGTATGCAAGCGACAGGGATTGCCTCCCGACGATACGCTGACTGGCTTGCTCGATCCATTGTCTCGGGGTTTGTCGCCACCGCCGTCATGACCTTCACCCTGCTGCTGGGCTATGTCCTCGCGCTCGGCTTTGCGAATCTCATCCGGACCGACACCGCCAGCGGGCAGGAGGTCGCGAACTGGTTCCGGGGCCTGACCGTCAACCACCTGGTGGACTTCACGCAAGCTGCGCCCTATACGGCCCTGGCCCTCCACCTGCTCATCGGGCTCTTGTGGGCCGGGCTGTACGGCTATGTGGTGCAGCCCTGGCTGATCGGGCCGCAGTGGGTGCGCGGCGTCCAATTCTCCCTGGTCCTGTGGGTGCTCTCCCTTACCGTCTTCTTCCCGCTGGTGGGCGCAGGGTTCCTGGGGCTGGGGCTGGGCGCAGGCCCGCTCCCGATCCTGGGCAATCTCATCGCGCACATCGCCTACGGCGCGACCCTGGGGGTGGTCTATGGCCCGCTGGGGGATGTGGTGCTGGGAGAGCGGGTTGCGCCCAGCGAGGCCGCGGCGGATGTTGGCTCGGAGGTCATGGGCGCACGCGGGATTATTCTTGGGGTGCTCGTGGGCGTCCTCGTCGGTATGATGCTCAACGCCCTTGCTGGCGGAAACGGTGTCGTGGGGCTGCCGCCCCTCGCCATCATCCTGGCCGCGGCGCTGGTCGGCGGGGCGATGGGCGAGCTGATCGGCTCCTGGCTGGGGCTCTCGGTCGAGACACGAGGGGGCTAGCAGCAGCCACAAGACAGGAAAGCGGAGGGGCGGGTCTCGTACCCGCCCCTCCGTCTTCTTCTGGCGCATACCTCGGTAGCGTCTTCCGGGGCTCGTACTACCGTTCCCCTTTCATGAGCATGGCCAGTTTCCCGCTTGCGCTATGGGAGTCCCCGTTGAAGGAGAACTGTCATCTAGATCTGGTGGAGCTGTATCAAATTACCGCAAGTGAGGTGTATCCGGTTGTCAAGACCGCAAAGCGGGGAGGTAAAGTGAAGAGCCTGGCCCTGCCAGTGGTCCGCTCAGCTCGACTTTATCCGATCAGGAGGCCCAAGCGAGGGCGTCGGTGAGTTGCTCCAAGACCTGCCTGGGGATTGTTACGCAGTCCGTGGTTGGGGCGGAGGTCGCAAAAAGTCCAGCGCCGTGCTGGCACAACTCCCGGCGTACCAGCGCCAGGGTGTCGGTGAAGGTCGGTAGTTCCTTGGCATACCACGCGGCCCGGCGGACCGGGTACGCCTGCTGGGTCAGGGGTGTCACCACCGAGTACCGGCCGAACAAGGCCGGCGTGGTCCGCAGGAGAGCCAGGTCCGACCACTGCCGCTGGGTCTCGATGCCCAGGTGGGCGCGGGCTTGCTGGAAGGGGACTGCCACCTGCCAGCGCAGCACGAACCATTCCACCACCTGCTGGGCATCCAAGCCTGGGTCGGTGCTCAGCAGGGCTGGGGTCTCGAACTGCCCGGCGGAGTCACGCAGCAGCACCCACCGGATGGGCACGGGCGGCAGTCCGGGGTGGTACCACACAGCGGGAATCGGGCGGTGGTAGGGGCGCATGGCCATGCGCCCC
>JACQUQ010000187.1 GCA_016210175.1 Chloroflexota bacterium
GTACATGCCGCCAGCAGCCCGAGGAGCAGTAAGGACACGACGCCTCTGCCAGCACTCACCAGCCATAGTCTTTTGGATCCGACCACGTGGTTCATCTCGGTCCCCTTTCCTCAGGCTTTTGTTTCACTCTAGTCAACGATCTGTAGCTTGGTGTCGATGGCGGCTGCGGACGCCGTTGCTGCCCGAACCAGGGCGGGCTGCTTCCAGGAGTGGGTGCGTCCGTCCTTGGTAGCCACGAGGATCTCATAGTCCAGGCCTCCCAGGGGGTAGTCCAGCGGGATGTCCCAGGTGGTGTTCCACATCCACGGGCCGGTACCACCGCGCGCGGAGTAGCGACCGACGAGCTCCTCACCGTGGGGCATCCTCACCTTGACTGACGCTGCTTCCTGGTCCGTGACTCGCTTTCCCGTGGATTGGTCAAAGACCTCGAATCGATAGACGATCCGCTGCCCTCGCTTGAACACGTTGGTGTTCAGGCAATTGACGGTGGCGGCCACCCCGTACTTGCTGATCCGCTGGGTGGCGAGTGTCTCCACATAGAAGGCAAAGGGGACCTGCTCTTGCAGGTAGGCGGGTCGCTCCGGCGGTGGCGGGGGAGTGGAGCCTGCCGGCAAGGGCGTTGCCGTGGGCGCCGGTGTCGGGGTCGGCTGCAATTGGGCCCCAATGAGGGTGGTCAGTTTGGCCCCGGAGGCTGCCTTGTCTTTCAACTCCGCAGCCTCCTTCTGCGCAGTCGCGAGCTTCCCCTCGAGCTCCGCGGCTTGCTGCTTTACCGCATCGTACTCGCCTTGGGGGATCCCTTGGCTACAGGCAGCAGCCAACAAGCCGGCTACCAACAAGGCCACCATCAGGAATCCTACCTGTGGCATGCGCCGACTCACGATGTACCTCCTCGTTGTCCCTCTGGCCTGCTCCGGTCCATCCTAGCGTGCATATCATGTCTGGTGCAGCAGAATACCACCTCCGTCCTGTGAGATCTTCCGCGCCCGCGCGCCGATAGCCCGCCACGGACTGGATGGGGGGTGCTGCCCTCCATCATTACCGCCGTTGTTGCTCCAGCAGGAAGGTGCGGAGCGCCGTCGTTTGCTGCGCGGTCAGGCCGGCGCAACGGGCCATGTCCACGTCCACCACGTAGAGGACCTGGGGGTCCCGGGGGTTGAGCGGCAGATCAATGGTGTCGTGGCAGGCAGCGCATTTCTGTCCCAAAATCCCTTGACCATCCAGGGGCGGCAGCGGCGGCGTGGGATCGGCGCTTGCCGCGGCCTGAGCACGGGCCACCACGAATTTGGCGATCTCGGCGACATCCCCATCAGGCAGGAAGAAGCGGTCGTACGCCGGCATGACGCAGGTTCCCTCCCGCACGAGCTTGACGACGTCAGCCTCGGTCTGGAAATCTCGTCGGAACGCTGGGCCGAGCAGGTCCTTCCCCTTCTGTTCCCGACCTCCGGGGTGGCAGGAGTCACAGTAGCGGCCAAAGAGCACCTGGCCGCGGTTCTCGTTGGTGGCGACCAGCCCCGTCCGCGGGCGGGGCATCTGCTCGGCGCGCCCTCCGCCCTCCGCGGCCGCAGCCACCCCGCTGCGCTGGGCGAGCCAGGTGCCCAGCCCCAGGACCACCCCCGCGCGACCCTCCCTGGGGGAGGCCACCCCACGATGCTGGGCGTCCCACATGCCCAGCCCCAGGACCACCCCCAGGCCCAGCGCGACGGCAAAGGCCAGCACGGCCAGACCCCGGAGGTGGACCCGTTGCACGACGGTGTGCCTAGGGTCGCGCGGCGCGCTCATCGGTTCCTCCCTTCGCCAGCAACGCCTCTCCTGGCAGTGTCAGCAGGTATTGGGTAATCGCATCCACATCCTCATGAGTCAGGAGCGGGATCAGTGGCGACATCTCGGCCTCCGGGTTGAAGACTTTGGGCCGCTCCATGAAGAGGTGCACATCGGCCGCAGTCATCCGCTCTCCAATGCCGTCGAGGAGGGGACCTTTCACTTGCTCCCCTTCTTTAGCGTCCGCCTCCCCGGCAATGACATGGCAGGACCGGCATCCTTCCTGCTGGACCAGTTGCCGACCGCGCAGTTGTTTTGAGGTGAGCACCACACCGTACTCAGTGACCTCGGCGGGCGGAGCCAGCATATAGGCGCGGGCCGTAAGTCCGGCGAGCCCGAGCAGGATCACCGCCAGCGTCGCCATGCCCAGGGGCCTCCGGAACGGCCGCCGCTCCTCGCCGCGCGACAGGAACGGCACCAGGAACAGGAGCAGCACCAGCAGGCCGGGGATGAGCACCGCCCCGACCCACTCCAGGTAGCCGGGAAAGAACTTCAGCGACTCGAAGATCGCCATGAAGTACCATTCGGGGCGCGGGATGTAGGCGGTATCGGTAGGGTCTGCCCGCTCATCCAGCGGCACACCGACGAAGACCGTCAGCCCGACCAGGATGAGAAAGACGACGAGGCCCACCCGCAGGTCCTCGGCGATGATACCGGGCCAGAAGCGGGGACCATGCGCTTTAAAGGCGGCGTAGCGCTCCTGGTACGACGCTGGCGCAGGCTCCGGGGCGGGCGCGCCAGGCTTCCCCACCCCGCGGTGCCACAGGCCCGGGGGGACGCTCACGCCGTGGTAGACCACCAGGGCCACATGGGCCAGGGCCAGGATGCCGATGGTCAGGGGCAGGATCATCGTATGGATGGCGTAGAACCGGGTCAGGGTGACGATGCCCAGGGCCGTGCCGCCGCGGACCAGTTGCGCCAGCTCATCGCCGACTACCGGGACCGTGCCCAGGACGTTGGTCACGACGGTGGTGGCCCAGTAGGCTTTCTGGTCCCAGGGCAGGAGGTAGCCGGTCAGGCTGAAGCCCAGGGTGATGAGGAAGAGCCCGACGCCGACCATCCAGACGGCTTCCCGGGGGTACTTGTACGCGCCCATGATAAAGACAGAGATCAGATGGAGCAGGACCAGCACCACCATGGCCGAGGCGCCCCAGTGGTGCAGCCCCCGCACGAACCAGCCAAAGGGCAGTTCGTAGGTGATGTAGCGGACGCTGTCGTAGGCGTATTCCGGGGTCGGGGCATAGCTCAAGGCCATGAGGATGCCGGTCACGACCTGGAGCCCCAACACCAGCAGGCAGGCGGAGCCGAGGCTGTACCACCAGTTGAGGCCGACCGGCATGTGCCGCAGGAAGATGGCCTTCACGAAGGGACCGAGGGCCACGCGCTCATCAAGCCAGCCCCTGATCCCCCGGCGGATGGATGGTTGCGCTCCCATGGTGAACTCCTACAGCGGTTCTTTCTGGGGCACGCCAGGGCGGAAGTCCTGGTAGAGGACCAGGAGGATGCCGTTCTCAATCTTGGTCTCAAGCTGGTCGAGGGGGCGGGGTGGCGGACCGCCGGTCACGCGTCCATCGCGGTCGTAGATCCCATCGTGGCAGGGGCAGAAAAACTGGTCGGCGTAGGATCCCTGGGTGTGCCAGCTATAGGCGCACCCGAGGTGCGTGCAGCGCCCATTGAAGACGGTAAAGCGGTCTCCTCCTTGCGGCATCACCCAGCAGGTCCGCGCCTCACGCACCTCGACCCAGCCGTCCCGCCGGCTGAGGGTAAACTGCACGACCTGTGGTCCTTGCTGCGCGAGGTCGTCCACTTTGCCCAGGGCTACCCAGTTCGCCTCCGCCTGGGACCGCAGCGGGCCGGCCAGGTAGCCAAGGATCGGCACACCGGCGACGACGCCCAGGAAAGACGACATGGCTCCGATCAGATAGCCCAGGAAGGTCCGCCGCGATACCGAGGAGCCGTGCTCGTCGTCGGACGGCGTCCCGGTAGGATGGTGGCTCATACTCGTTCCTACCCTCCTGATCGTTGGACTGAGCTTGCCATCGCGCGCACGCGCGCTCACTCCGTACGGGCAACCGTATCTCAGCACCGCTCCGACGCACCGGAGTCAACGGCGCAGACCTCGGCCAGGCGGGCGCCAGCCAGGGAGCGCTCCAGCTCGGAGATCAGGGTGGCCATGGAGTACGGCTTGTGCAGCCAGGAGCAGGGCGCCAGCGCCGCCACCCGGCGGCGGTCCGGCCACGTCGCCACGAGCAGCATCAGCGGGATATGGAGCAACTCCTGCTGATCGCGCAGCGCCCGCGCCAGTCGCCACACCCCCGCATCGGTGTCACCATCGTCGACAATAATGGCCTGCGCGCTGCTCAACAGCCGGCCATCCACGTGCCCGGCCTGGACACCGGTCTCCGACACCCAGCGGGCCAGGTATCCCCGCTGCCGGAGGTTCAGCACAATCAGCTCCCCCATGACGCGGTCCTCGCCCACGACGATGATACGTACCGGCTCCATGCTGGCTCCCTCGCTCTACCCTTAGGTTCCGATTCCTTTCTGAGCTTACGATGGCGCGGCGTGCAAAGCCCTGAACGGGTAGTGGGCAGCCCTGAATAGCACCTGAACACGCGAGTGCTATGTCAAGTGTGAACTGCTGGATGCCGGCCGGAAGGCCGGGCCTTCGGGGGTAGCCCCGACCCGCCATCCACGGCAGCAGCTTACCGCAGCAGCCAACCAGACCTGGCAGACCACGAGGGGAGCGGCAGGCACGGCCTCGCTTGCGGGGGGAGCGAACGGTGGCCATCCCGGCCGGGACCCGTCCCATCGGCCGGTCCCGGCCATGCGTCCCGCGCCCCAGAGGCAGCGGAGCTACAGGAAGGCGCGCCCGATAGTGAGGAGGCCGGTGAGGATGAAGAGGGCCACCACGCCGTAGCGAATGGCACGCTCCGGCAGCCGGTGTCCGGCGAGGCTCCCCACCAGGATAGCCAGGCCGTTCGCGGCTGCCATGCCCAGCGCCGAGCCCAGCCAGACGGGGACGAAGGCCCGGTGTTGACTGGCCAGGGCGACCGTTGCCAGCATGGTTTTGTCGCCCAGTTCGGCGAGGGCAAAGGCGGTGACCACGGTCAGGAAGGGGCCAAGCCGCAGGCGGGGTTTGATCGCCTCGTCTTCCTGGGTATCCTCCCGGAGCGTCCACAGCCCGAACCCGAGAAACGCGAGGCCCGCGCCGATGGCGACCCAGAACTGCGGCAGCGCCAGGCCGACCAGTTCCCCGAGGGTGACGGAGAGGAGCTGCACCAGAAGCGTGGCGACACCGATGCCGGTGAGCACGGTGCGGGCGGAAAAGCGGGCGGCGAAGGCCAGGGAGAGTAACTGGGACTTATCGCCCAGTTCGGCCGCGGCGATGAAGAAGAAGGACTGCCAGAATGGGGACATAACCTCGACCCTCCTGCACCTTGTGGTGGTGTGCCTGGGTCGAGGCCAACAACAAAACCTTCGACCCACCCCCCTTCCCGCGCCTGGAGAAGGGTGTAGGCCGAAGGTCTGGCTGGGCTAGCGGGAGCTAGTCGGTGGGACCAGGGGCATCCCCCAGTATGTTGATCCCACCCGCGGTCCAGGAGGACCGGCAGTTACTCCCCTTCGGGACACACCCGGAGTATACCAGGCCCCCTTCGCGGGCGCAAGAGGCCGATGGGTGTGTGACGGGGCCTTTTTCGTATGGTGCAGCGGGCAGGTCCTTCGACCACCTCAGGACGAGCGGGAGATGTCCGGTGCCGGGCATACTCGGCCCTGGGAGGATCAGGAGGCGGTGCGGGCGTTCGTGGTATAATGCTTGCCGAAGGAGCGTGCGAGCGCGTATGGATATTGGCATCCTGGGCTTACCCCGATCGGGGAAAACGACGATTTTCAATGCCCTGACCCGCGGCCACGCCCAACTCACCGGGCACGCTGGCGGCGCGGCGGAACCCAACGTGGGCGTGGTAAAGGTACCCGACCCGCGCCTGGAGACGCTGGCCGCCATGTTCCATCCCAAGAAGGTGACGCCCGCCGAGATCACCTACCTCGATATGGTGGGCACTCCGCGGGGCTTCGGCAAAGGCGAGGGCATCTCCGGGCCGTTCCTGAACCAGCTTGCCCGGGCCGACGCACTGCTCCATGTGGTGCGGGCCTTCGAGAATCCCGCGGTCCCTCACGTGGCCGAGAGTGTAGACCCGGATCGCGATATCGCCACCGTGAACCTGGAACTGGCCTTCTCCGACCTGGGCATCCTGGAGCGGCGGCTGGAGCGCCTGCAACTGGGGCTCAAAGCGGCCAAGCCCCAGGAGCGCGAGGCGATCCACCGGGAGCAGGAGTTCCTGGGCGGCATCCGGACCCAACTGGAGGCGGAGGTCCCCCTGCGGGAGCAGACCTTTACGGACGAGGAGGCCCGCTCCCTGGAGGGCTACCAGTTCCTGACCGCCAAGCCCCTGATCCTGCTGCTCAACATCGGCGAGGATCAGATCGACCAGCAGCAGGCGATCGAGGCGCGCTACCGTGAGCGGTACGCCCGCCCCGGCATTGCGCTCGTGGCGCTGTGCGGTCGCCTGGAGATGGACTTGACGCAGATGTCCGAGGAGGAAGCCGGGGAGTTCCGGGCCGAGATGGGCCTGCCGGAGTCAGGCCTGGCCCGGATGATCCAGGTCTGCTACGACCTGCTGGGGCTGATGTCCTTTCTGACCGCCGGCCCGGAGGAAGTGCGGGCCTGGACCATACGCAAGGGGACGTCCGCGCCCAAGGCGGCGGGCAAAATCCACTCCGACTTCGAGCGGGGTTTTATCCGCGCCGAGGTCGTCCGCTTCGACGATCTGATGGCGACGGGAAGCCTGGCGGAAGCCCGACGCCAGGGCCTCCTCCGCTCGGAAGGCCGCACCTACATCATGCAGGACGGCGACGTGGTCGAGTTCCTCTTCAACGTCTCCCGGCGGTGATCCCCCGCGCTCTCCGCGTCAGCTCTCCCCACCGCGCCCGGATACGCTTGCCACTCTCGACGGTGCGGGGGCGACCCGCCTTCCTCTCCGCGTTTGGAGCAGCCCCCCCGTTGCCACCGCCCCTGGGAGCCGCGTCAGCGAGCGCAAGGGATTGACGGCAGCGGCGCCCTTGACGAGAATAAGCAGAGCGCGCCGAGGGCGTCGCTCGCGTCACGAGCGCGAAGGATGGAAGCCGGACAGTTTACCGAGGGAGGAACCGCATGGAGTCTGGGGCGCGGCGGGTACAGGAGCAGTATAGTCGCCAGGCGCAGTACTACAGCATCAGCCGGACCCACGCCACGGGAGATACGCTGTCGCTGCTGCTGGAGTGGGGCCAACCGGAGCCTGCCTTTCGGGTCCTGGACATCGCCACCGGGACGGGGTTCACGGCCTTCACCTTTGCGCCCCACGTGGCCCAGGTGGTGGCCTACGACCTCACCCAAGAGATGCTGCGCGAGGCGGTGAAGCTCGCCGGCGAGCGCGACCTTGCCAACCTCCAGTACGTGCAGGGGCTGGCCGAGCGCCTGCCCTTCCCCGACGCGACCTTTGACCTGGTGACCTGTCGCACCGCGCCGCACCATTTCGACTCCATCCCCGACTTTGTCCGGGAGGCCCGGCGCGTCACCCGCCCCGGCGGCCGGGTGCTCGTGGCCGACACCTCGTCCCCCGAGGACCCGGAGCTGTTCCGCTGGATGAACCACGTGGAGAAGCTGCGGGACCCCTCCCACGTGGAGAACCGCACGCCGGAGGAGTGGCGCCAGGTCTTTGCTGCGGCGGGGCTGGTGGTGGAGGCGCTCGATACGGAGCACCGCGTCGCGCTGGTGTTCTCCGACTGGGTGCGCCGCTCCGGGACGCCGCCGGAGGTAGTCGAGGAGTTGCGGCGCCTGTACCGCACCGCTTCGCGCAGCGCGCAGGATGCCTTCGAGATCCGTCCCCTGGAGGATGGCGATTTCACCTTCTCCTGGATGATCACGGTGCTGGCAGGCCGACGGCCGTAGCGCCGGCTGCGCTCGCATGCGGTGGGTGACCACTGCTGGGAACCAATCGTCCAGCTAGACAGCCGGGCGTGGACATTGTAGGATGCAGGCACACGGCAACGACGGGTTGCCTCTGGCGCAAGGGCAGGCCTGCGCTCCGGGGAGGGAGTGGTGATGCCGGGACGGTACGTCAGGCTCACGCAGCCTCTGGTACGCCAGGACGGGCGGCTGCGGCCAGCGACCTGGGAAGAGGCCCTGGACCGCGCGGCGAACGGCTTCCGCACGGCCGTGGAGCGCCATGGCCCGACCGCCTTCGGCCTGTTCTCCTGCTCCAAAGCCACCAACGAGGTCAACTACCTGGCGCAGAAGTTCACGCGCCAGGTCATTGGCTGCAACAACATTGACTCCTGCAACCGCACCTGACACGCGCCCAGCGTCGTCGGTCTGACGGCAGTCTTCGGAGCAGGCGGCGGCACCAGCTCCTACCAGGAGATCGAGGACACCGCCCTCGTGCTCCTGTGGGGGTCTAACGCGCGCGAGACCCACCCCATTTTCTTCCACCACGTCCTCAAGGGGCTACGCAACGGCGCGCGCCTGTACGCCGTTGATCCCCGGCGCACCAGTTCCGCCCAGTGGGCCGACCTCTGGCTGGGCATCGACGTCGGCTCCGACATCGCCCTGGCTAACGCGCTCGGTCGCGAGATTATCGCCGCAGGGTTACACAACCGGGCGTTCATTGCGCGCGCCACCACCGGCTTTGAGGAGTACCGGCGCAGTGTTGCGCCGTACACCCTGGAGTACGCGGAACGTGCGACCGGCGTCCCCCGGGAGGCGATCCGCGACCTGGCCCACGCCTATGCCCGCGCGGACCGCGCCCAACTCTGCTGGACGCTCGGGATTACCGAGCACCACAATGCCGTGGATAACGTTCTGGCCCTGATCAACCTGGCGCTCCTGACCGGGCACGTGGGACGCTACGGTTCCGGTCTCAACCCGTTGCGAGGGCAGAACAACGTACAGGGCGGCGGCGATATGGGGGCGCTCCCCAACCGGTTGCCGGGTGGGAACGCGGTCGAGGACGCCGCTCAGCGGTCTCCCTTCGAGCGGGCCTACGGCGTCACCATCCCCCCCAGGAACGGCTGGCACCTGAGCCAGATGTTCGAGGCGATGGAGCGTGGGGATCTCACGGCGCTCTACGTCATCGGCGAGAACCCGGCGCAGTCGGAGGCCGACCTGGGCCGAGCGGTCAGGCTCCTCGCCGGGCTGGAGCACCTCGCCGTGCAAGACATGTTCCTCACGAAGACCGCGGAGCTGGCGCAGGTGGTCCTCCCGGCGGCCGCCTCGTGGTGCGAGTCAGAGGGGACCGTAACCAGTTCAGAGCGGCGCGTGCAGCGCGTGCGCAAGGCGCTCGACCCGCCGCCGGGCGCGCGGGATGATATCGACATCCTGTGCGACCTGGCGCGCCGCCTGGGGCGCGACTGGAGCCGTCCGACGGCGGAGGACCTCTGGGACGAACTGCGCCGCCTGTCCTCCTGGCACCGGGGGATGAGTTATCAGCGCCTGGAAGCGCTCGGGGGCATCCAGTGGCCCTGCCCCAGCGAAGACCACCCTGGGAGCCCCTTCCTGCACGCCCGGCTCTGGCAGGACCCCATCGAGGGGCCGCGAGCGCCGTTCCACGCCGTCGAGCACGACCCGCCGGTGGACCGACTGACGGACGAGTTCCCCATCCGCCTGACCACCGGCCGCCGGCTCGACTCCTTCAACACCGGGGTCCAGACCGGGGGATACCGTTCGCCCTTGCGGCGCGGGGAGACTCTCGACATCGCCCCGGAGGACGGATGGCGCTGGGGAATTGCCGACCAGGAGCGGGTGCGGGTGGTCTCGCGGCGCGGCGCCGTTGAGGTCCCGGTGCGCTACGACCCAACACTCCGGCCGGGGCTGGCGTTCATGACGCTCCACTTCCAGGACGACGTGGCGACGAACCTCCTGACCATCGACGCGACGGACCCGAAGTCGGGGACGGCCGAGTTCAAGGCCACCGCGATACGGATCGAGAAGATCGACGCCCGGTAAGGGCGCCGGAACGCTCAAGAGGATCAGGCCCCGGCCTCGGCCCGGGAGGGTAGTATGGACCTGCATCTCATTCCAGACGCGCTCCCCAGTGTCGCTGAGCGGGCCGCCGTCGATGCCGTCCTGGGCCTGCCTGAGACCGGATGGGAGGGCGCGGAGCAGAGGAGCGCGTTCGAGGGCCACGTGGGGCGCGGCGGTCGGGAGGCGCGTGCGCGCCGTCACCTCCTGCTGCCGGCGCTGCACGCCGTCCAGCAGCGGGCCGGCTCCATCAGCCCCGGCGCGCTGAACTACGTCTGCCAGCGCTTGGGGGTCCCGCCGGCCGAAGCCTACGGCGTCGCCAGCTTCTACGCGCTGTTCTCTCTTGAGCCGCGTCCTCCTGTCGAAGTGCATGTCTGCGACGACATCGTCTGCCGGGTGAACGGCGCCGCGGCGCTCACCCGGGAACTGGAGCGCCGCATTGGTCCGGCTGGGGAGCCTACCCTGGAGGGCAAAGCAAGCTGGCGGCGCAGCCCCTGCCTCGGACTGTGCGAGCGAGCCCCCGGCGCGCTGGCGCTCCAGACAGGCGAGGAACCGCGTGACCGCGTGCTGGCCCCGGCCACCTCCGGGTTGGTCCTGGCGGCACTGGAGCAGCCCACGCGCCCGCCGGACCCGGAGCATCGAGGGCGCAGCGGTTCGGCGGCCGCGCCGCAGACGCTGGGCCAGGACCAGGCTCAGCTCCGCCTCCTGCGCCGCGTTGGGCGTGTCGATCCTACGAGCCTTGATGACTACCGGGCGAACGGCGGGTACGCGGCCCTGCGACAGGCCTTCCACCTGGGGCCGGAAGGAGTGGTGCGCGAGGTCCTCGACGCGCGCCTGACGGGACGCGGTGGCGCGGCCTTTCCCACCGGACGGAAGTGGCAAGACGTGGCGCGCGCCCCCGTCCGCCCGCACTACCTGGTGTGCAATGCGGACGAGTCGGAGCCGGGGACGTTCAAGGACCGCGTCCTCATGGAGGAGGACCCCTTCGCCCTGGTGGAGGCCATGACCATCGCCGGCTACGCGACGGGCTGTGCCCGTGGCTATCTGTACCTCCGCGGCGAGTACCCCCTGGCGCTGGAGCGCATGCAGCACGCGGTTGCGGAGGCTCGGAACCGGGGCTTCCTCGGCGACGACCTCATGGGGGAGGGCGTTCACTTCGATATCGAGATCCGGCGCGGGGCCGGGGCGTATGTCTGCGGGGAGGAGACCGCCCTGTTCAACTCGCTTGAGGGGCTGCGGGGGGAGCCACGGAACAAGCCGCCCTACCCGGTCCAGGCGGGCCTCTTCGGCAAGCCAACGCTGGTCAATAACGTCGAGACGCTGGTGAACGTCCTGGACATTGTCCTCCAGGGTGGGCTGGCGTTCGCGGCCATCGGTACGGAGCATTCCACCGGAACGAAGCTGTTCTGTGTGTCGGGATGCGTCGCCCGGCCGGGCGTCTACGAGTTGCCGTTCGGCACCACCCTGCGCCAGGCCCTAACGCTCGCCGGTGGGATACGCGGCGGACGGCCGCTCCAGGCCGTGCTCCTGGGCGGCGCCGCCGGGAGCTTTCTCACCCCGGCGGAGCTTGACGTCCCGTTGAGCATCGAGGGCACGCGGGCTATCGGCGCTGCTTTGGGGTCGGGCGCGGCGATGGTCTTCGATGATACGGTCGATCTCACGGACGTCGTCCTGCGGATCGCTGCCTTCTTCCGGGATGAGTCGTGCGGTCAGTGCGTCCCGTGCCGCGTCGGCACGGTGCGCCAGGAGGAGGCCGTGCGCCGCCTAGCCGCCGGCGCACCGCTCGGCTCCGTTGCCAGCGAGATCGCGCTTCTCGACGACATCGCCCAGGCGATGGCCGACGCTTCCATCTGCGGGCTGGGCCAGACGGCTTCCTCCGCCGTCCAGTCGGCCATCCACAAGTTGCGGCTATTCGACCGCAAGGAGGCGCGATGACCACCCCCAGGCAGCGGCAGACCACGCGAACCGTTGATCTGGTGATCGACGGACGCACGGTGGTCGTGCCGGAGGGCAGCACCATCTTAACAGCCTGCCGGATGGCGGGGATCGATACGCCGACGCTCTGCTACCTCGAAACCCTGACCCCGGTCAACGTCTGCCGGCTCTGCGTGGTAGAGATCGAGGGCGCGCGCGTCCTGGTGCCGGCCTGCTCACGGAACGTCGAACCGAATATGGTGGTGAAGACCGATACCGAACGGGTCCGCCTGAGCCGCAGGATGGTCCTGGAATTCCTGGCCTCCTCGGTCGATCTATCCCTTGCCTCGGAGGAGGTGAAGGGCTACCTCCAGCAGTACGGCGCGCGCCCGGAACGGTTTGGCCCGCCGGCGCCACCCGCCGCAGCGGGAGAGCGGGACCGCGCCCGGTCCGGTCAGCACCAGCCTGCCGCGATCGGTTCCGCCGTCGGAGTCGCCCAGCCGGTGACGGTGGATAACGACATGTACGTGCGCGACTATGCGAAGTGCGTGCTCTGCTACAAGTGCGTCGCGGCCTGTGGCACCGACGCGCAGCATACCTTCGCCATCTCCGTGGCGGGGCGTGGGTTCGACGCGCGCATCTCGACCGAGTTTGCGGTTCCGTTGCCGGAGTCGGCCTGCGTCTATTGCGGCAACTGCATCGGCGTGTGCCCGACGGGCGCCCTGATGTTCAAGAGCGAGTTCGCTATGCGCCAGGCCGGGACCTGGGACGAGTCGCAGCAGACCAGTACCGAGACGATCTGCCCGTACTGTGGGGTCGGCTGCACCCTGCGCCTCCAGGTGCAGGACAACCGCATCGTCAAGGCCACCTCACCGTTGGAGCACGACGTGACCCGCGGCAACCTGTGCATTAAGGGGCGGTTCGGCTGGCAGTACGTCCAGAACCGGCCGGAGGAAAAGAGCTCAGGGCCGGGGGAGGCCGATCAGGACATACCGCAGCACCCTGGTTGACGTGCTGGCTGCGGCAGCGTTCGGGGGGAAGCACCTGACACCGCGGAGGGCGAACCACATGGAGCGTCTTGGGAGCACGGTTCCGGTCACGATCTCACGCGTTCAGGATGGCTTTCTTACTGCGAAGGCTGATGTCCTGGCGACGGAAGAACCTTTGGAGATCCGCCTCGAGCTGAGGGCTGGGAACCTGGCCGTGTCCCGGAGTATTGCGGTAACCATGCGGACGCCCGGCAACGATTTCGAACTGGCGGCAGGTTTCCTTTTCACGGAAGGGATCGTGCGCGAGCCGGAGGCCATCGCAAGCCTTACCTATTGCGTCGACGGCAAAGAAGAACAGCAGTACAACGTCGTGAAGGTCACGCTTCGCCCCTGGGTCCGCGTTGAACTGGAACGCCTTCAGCGCAACTTCGCGATCACCTCAAGCTGCGGCGTCTGCGGCAAGGCCAAGCTCGAAGCGGTACGCGTGCACTTGCCTCAGCCCCCCGGCGGCCAGGGGCTGCGCGTCTCCGCCCGCGTCATCGCCGCGTTGCCCGATGCGCTCCGAGAGCAGCAGGCGCTGTTCCAGCGTACGGGGGGCCTCCACGCCGCGTGGCTCTGCGACCCCGACGGCGCGCTGCGCAGCGCCCGAGAAGATGTGGGGCGGCACAACGCGCTGGATAAACTGCTCGGCGAGCAATTCCTGGCCCGCCGCATCCCCCTGGCGAACAAGGTGCTGGTTCTGAGCGGACGGGCGAGCTTCGAGATGGTCCAGAAAGCGGCAATGGCGGGGGTCCCGGTCGTGGTTGCGGTCGGCGCGCCGTCGAGCCTCGCGGTCGACCTAGCCCGGGAACTGGGCATGACCCTGGTAGGGTTTACGCGGAAAGAGAGCTTCAATATCTACAGCGGCATGGAACGGGTGCGCATCCCGTCGCAGCACGGAAGCCGCCAGCAGGAAACCCCGGAAAAGGAGACAGCACGGTGCCCGCAGTGACCACCGATAACCTGCTCGTCCTGCCCCGCATCCCGCGCCTGGACCCGGCCCTGGCACGTCACCGACCGGTCGTCCAGGTCGTGACCGCACCCAAGCAGCTGGAGGGCGAGGGATTCCAGGTCCGTCGGCCTTTCCCGAGCGTTGACCTCCGGACCGCCGACCCGTTCCTGCTGCTGGACCATCTGGGCGCCGTCGAGTACGCGCCGGGCGAGGCCAAGGGCGCGCCCTGGCATCCCCACCGGGGGTTTGAAACCGTCACCTACATCATGGACGGCGCGTTTGAGCACCACGACTCGACCGGCGGAGGAGGGCTTATTGCCGACGGCGCCACCCAGTGGATGACGGCCGGGGCCGGCATCTTGCACGACGAGATGCCACCGGAATGGTTGGTGCACAAGGGCGGGCTGTTCCACGGGGTGCAACTGTGGGTGAACTTGCCACAAACGCTGAAGTGGACTCCGCCGCGCTACCAGGACATCGGCGCCGACAAGGTGGTGCTGGTCACTTCCGACGACGGCGGTGCGTTGGTGCGGCTGATTGCCGGCGACCTGGCGGGCCAGGCTGGTCCGGGGGTGACGTGGACCCCGATCACCTACGTCCACGCCAGCATCAGTCCGGGGGCGCAACTCCAGGTCCCCTGGCGGCCGGACTTCAACGCGCTGGTCTACGCACTCTCGGGCGTCGGGAGCGTCGGCGTCGAGGGTCGGCCACTCCGGGAAGGCCAGCTTGCGGTGTTCGGGTCGGGCGATGCGTTGACCATCCAGGCCGACCGTCGGCAGGACGGTCGCTCGCCGAGCCTAGAGGTGCTGCTCCTCGGAGGACACCCGATCCGAGAGCCGGTCGCCTTCTATGGCCCGTTCGTCATGAATACCCATGAGGAGATCGTGCAGGCCATCCAGGACTTTCGCACCGGGCGCATGGGCACGATTCCGGCTACCTATCTCGGTCGGTAGGAGCATGAGGGGCGCTGGCGACTGAGGTCCTGCGGGTCTGAACAGGCAATATCAGCGAAAGCTCGCTATTTCCGGCGTCGCCGGGTGGGGCCAGGCTCTGGCTGGGGCTGGTCGGCGGGCGCTCCGGCGGGGACCACGGTGGCCTCCAGCAGGCTGCGCCAGCGCACCTCGTAGCCCCCGGCCGCCCGCAGCAACGCCTCCACATCCCCGGTGAAGCCCACGCCCCCGGCCAGAGCCGCCGCCAGGGCATCCCACGCTACCCCCCGGACCGGCACCGTCTCCGCCAGCAGCCCTCGCACCGTCTCCAGGAAGGCCGGGGAGCAGAGCCCCAGGCCCGGCAGGTAGTGCACCCCCTCCGGCAGACCCACCTGCGCCAGGACGCGCTCCGCCTCGGCGACGCCGTAGCAGCCCAACTCGCGAGCCAAGTCCTCCGGCCCCACCAGCCAGGCCCCCGCGCCCCGCGCCGCCACCAGCGCCGCCAGCCGCGCGCCCATGGCGGGCAGGCGTCCCGGCAGGTCGTCGAAGCGGTCCTCCAGGAAGCGCAGCAGGGCTTCGGGGTCAATGGTATCCCGGTAGACCAGAGCCGGGAAGGGCAGGTCGTCGAAGCCCGGCAACCCGTCGGCCACCGCCAGGGCCAGGCGCAGGTCCGGCAGGTTCGCTGCCAGGACGCGCAGCTTGGCGAGCTTGCGGCGGCGGTAGTCCTCGGTCCAGAAGCCCACCACCTCCAGGTGCACCGCCAGGTCCCCCCGGCGGCACAGGAAATCGGGGATGAGCACGGCATCGTCCGCCACCAGGGCGGGGGGTTCCCGCTCCAGGGTCCAGCCCCGGCGGGAGGGGCCGAGGGCCTGCACCCCCCGGTACAGCCGGGCCTCGACGCTGCTATCGAAATCCGGGGGTGTGGCCGTGGCCGGAGGCAGGGCGCTCGCCACGGTGTCGTCCAGGGCCAGCAGGTAGGCCTGCCCGTTGAGGTCTACCACCGCCCGGCCTCGCGCTCCGTGGACCGCAACCAGGTACAGCGCGGCGTCGGCGAGCCGGGCGCCGGTGCCTCGGTCGGCAAAGGCCGCGGCCCAACCCTGGAGGGTGAGGAAGCCGCCCGGTTCGGGGTCCGCGGCCAGGCGCAGGGCTTTGGCGGTGCGGTAGGCCGCCCGCCACGCGGCCCCGGTGGGAAGGTGCAGGCGCAACTCCCGGCTGTGGAACAGCAGCGCCTCCAGCACCCGCCGCCGGAACCGGGCCAGGAGCCCAGCCACCTCGGGCAGCTCGCCCGGACGCTCCAGGGTCTCGGCCTCGGGCGCATCCAGCCACAGGGCCGCCTCCAGCGCGCCGGGGGGCACGTCGGCCAGGGCCAGGTCGCGGGCCAGGGCTGTCAGCGTCCGGTCCCGGTCCTGTCGGGCCGTGAAGCCCGTCGCCCGGCCCAGGAGAGTGAACAGGCGCCGGCGCAGGTCCCAGGGCGTGGTCATGCCCTGGGCCGCCAGGGCCGCCGCGGCCGCGGGGCCGAGGGCATCGGCCAGGGACGCGCCCCGGAAGCGGTAGTGCTCCAGCAGGCAGGCCCAGACCACCCTGGCTGCCCGGTAGCCGCCCAGGCCCTGGGGGAACAGGGGATCCAGGGCCTCCGGCCCCACCTCGCCGCGGGGCCGGCCGCGCCGCGCCTCCAGCCGGAGGATGGCCTTAGCGAGCGCGTCCCGGAAGGGGCGCTCCTCCCGGCCCAGGGCCAGGAAGGGCACCACCCACACGCCATCGGCGCGGCGCTGGTAGCGGCGGGGCACCGCCTCCAGGGGCAGACTCATGGTCGCTCCGCTCCAGGACTGAGGGATGAGGACTGAGGACTGAGTTGCTTACGCACCATGGGCATCTGCGCTGGCATAGGCACGGCAGGCAAGGAGGTCTTCATCTCTCAGTCCTCAGTGCTCAGTCCTGCGTGCCGTCGGGCCGACTGACCCAACTCGCCGGTGTTTCGGGTCAGCACCTCGTAGAGCACGGCCTCACCCTCCTTGGGCCGCAGGATGCGCCCCAGGCGCTGCACGTACTCCAGCCGGGTACTGTTCCCCGAGAGGAGCACCGCCACCGCCACTGCCGGCAGGTCCACCCCTTCGTTCAGCACCCGGCCCGTCACCACCTTGGAGATGGCCCCGGAGCGCAGCGCGCTCAGCACCCAGCGCCGCTCCTCGTGCGGGGTCTCGTGGGTTACGGCAGGGATGAGGAAGGTGCGGGCCAGGCGGGCCACCATCTCGTTGGACTCGCAGAAGATCAGCACCGGCTCGGCCCGGTGGCGCTGGAGAATGCGCTCGACCACCTCCACCTTGGCCGCGGCGTTCCAGGCGATGGTGCGGGCCTCCTGGTAGGCCAGCAGCGCCTCCCGCGCCCTGGGGTCGCCCGCCGACCGCTGCACCAGCAATTCATATACCCCCCGCCCGGCGCGCCGGGAGGCGGGCAGCCGCACCGTGCGCAGGTACTCCCGCACGGTGCGCACGGCGCGGGCATGGCGCTCGGCCTCCTCCGTGCTCAGGCTGACGTAGCGCCGCTCCTCCCGGTAGCGGGCCAGGCTGCCGGAGCGGGTCAGCTCGCCGGGGCTGCGCCGGTACACCACCGGCCCCAGTAACTCCTCCAGGTCCACGTGGCGGCCGTCGCTGCGCTCGGCGGTGGCGGTCAGCCCCAGGCGGTGCCGCGCCCAGGCCCCCTGCGTGATGCGCCGGAAGCTGTCGGCGGGCAGATGGTGGACCTCGTCGCAGATGAGGAGCCCGTAACGAGCCAGCTCGCGGGGGTAGATGAGGGCCGACTGGTAGGTGGTGACGGTGATCTCGGCCGGCCGGTGCTCGCCGCCCCCCAGGACGCCCACGGCCTCGGGCGGGGCGGGCAGCAGCTCGCACAGCGCCCGGCGCCACTGCTCCAGCAGGTCGATGGTGGGGACCACCACCAGGGTGCGCAGGTCCAGCGCGGCGATGGCCAGGACCCCCACGTAGGTCTTGCCGGCTCCCGTCGGCAGCTCCACCACCCCACTCCCCCCGGCGGCCAGCCAGGCATCCACCGCGGCCCGCTGGTAGTCCCTGGGGAGCAGAACGGGCGACGGGCCGAAGGAGAGGGCAGGATGGTCGTCGAAGGCCACCTCCAGGGGCAAGCCGGAGGCCCGCAGCCGGGCGTAGCAGCCCGCCGCGGCCCGCAGCGCCCCCCGGTGGCGGTCCACCACGGTGGGCACCCCCAGGTCAGCCAGGCGCGCGGCCAGGGCAGGGAGGTCCCGGTCTGCGGGGCGCAGCGCCAGGTCGTTCCCGGCCAGGGCAAGCTGCACGGTGGTGGCCGGCGTCAGGGCGGGGTTGGGATCCACAGTGCCATTGTACGGGAGCGGTCAGTCTTCAGCAAATTCGCCGTCCCCCGTCCCCTGCACCCCACCCTCCACGTTACTTCAGTGCGCGTGCGTATGGTAGAATGCAAATAGCGTTCGGTTTCCCACGGTTGCGCGGCTTCTGGTACGTCTCCCGCGCCTGCCGCCCCCGGTACCGGCCCGCTTCGGCGTCTCTCCCCCGGAGGAGACATGGCCCCCTTCTGTCTACCCGACATCCGCCGTGCGCTGGCCCTGCTGATCGGCCTGGCAGCCGGCGCTGCCCTCGCCGCGGCCGCCGCCTTCCCCGGCGCGGCCACTGCCGCACCACGTCCTTCCCAGGCGACTTCCACCACCGGCGGGACCGCTCTCATGCCCGTCCTCGGCGGGGTGGCCGCTGTGCTGTCGGCACCCCCGGCCGCGCCCGTGCCGGTCAGCCCGCCCGACGGGGCTACCGTCCCCGACTTCGCGCCCACCGTCGCCTGGGACCTGCCCCTCAGCGCGGCGCAGTACCACCTCCAGGTGATCCCGGCGAACGATGACGGCCCCGGCCTCGACCTCATCCGTCCCGCCGCCGGCTGGTTCACCCTGCCTGACCCCACCCAGTGGTACGGCCTCCTGCCCGACATGAGCTACACCTGGCGGGTGCGGGCCAGCGATGCCATCACCCCCATCGGCTCCCATGACGCTTCCTGGGGACCGTGGTCGGCGCCGCGGCGCTTCCGCACCCCCCCGGTCTCCAGCGCCAGCATCACCCTGGAGGCCCTGACCGAAGGCGTGCAGGTCGCCGACCTGACCCCGCTGCTGCGCTGGCGGGAGGCCGACCCCAACGTGTGGTACTACGAAGTGCAGGTCAGCACAGACCCCACTTTCACGACCGACCCCCAGCGGGCCACCGCCCCGGTGTACTGGGAGCTGCGCCACGGGGAAGAGACGGACCCACCCCGCAGCTACCAGGTACCCGAAGCCTTCCCCCTGGAGGAAGGGCGGACCTACTACTGGCGGGTGCGGCCGCGGGTGCAGGGCGATGGCCGTCCCGTGACCTGGCCGGCGGCCGCCAGCTTCCGCACGCCCGTCGCGGGGAGCGCGTCACCACCCGCGAACAGCACGCCGCCCGGCAGCGAGCCGGCGGTGCTGGAGGAGCTCGTCCTGGACCAGATCAACGCGGTCCGGGCGCTGCACGGACTGCCTTCCCTGGCCGCAGCCACCGAGCTGACGGCCGCGGCGCGCCGTCATAGCGCGGACATGGCGGCCCACGCCTTCCTGGACCACACCGGCTCCGACGGCAGCAGCTTCACCCAGCGCATCACGGAGGCCGGGTACGGCTGGTCGCGTGCCGGAGAGATCGTCGCCAAGGGCTATCCGGATGCCGCTGCGGTCGTCCTGGGCTGGATGAACAGCCCCGACCACCGGGCCATCATCATGACGCCGGACTACCGCGACGTCGGCGCGGGCGTGGCGCGCGGTGCAGACGGCGCCCTCTACTGGACCGTGGATTTCGGGGCACGGCGGTAAGGGGAGGCTGGCCCTCACCCCCTACTCCAGCTTGGGCGCATCCCGGCCCAGGATGACCCGCAGGGTCGGCCCCTCACTCGCGGCTGACCGGGTCTCCTCCACCTGGCCGTCCGCCAGGCCCAGCAGCCGGGCGACCAGCAACCCCGCTTGCCGCTGCCCCGCCTTGGTCCGCACCACCGTCACCGGCGGCGGGTCTGCGGCGTTCGGCGGCTCCTCCTGCACCGTCGTCTGGGAGATACCCTGGCGGTTGAGCACGGCGGCCGCCCCCTGCCCCGCACCCGGCCGCCCGCTGCGGTTCACGACCTCCACCTGCCCCACGCTACTCCGCACCTTCACGTCGTACAGCGCAGCCCGCACCGCCCGCCGGATTGCCTCCCAATCCGGTTCGAGCACTTGCCACCCCTGCTCCGTCTCCTTGCTCTGGGCATACTGCCAGTCAATGACAACTGTCGTGACGTGCTCTCTGGGCACGTCCAGGACCACGGGCGCCAGGGCCAACAGCTCGGGCAAGCGCAGGTCGGTCTGCACCAGGTCCTGGAGCTGGCCCCACAGCTCCGGCAAGCGGGTCAGGGTGCCCACCTGGAGGGCCTGCTGCTTCAGGCCCAGCACGACCTGCTGCTGGCGCTCCATGCGGCCGATGTCTGCCCCCTGGCGCCGGGTGCGGGCGTACCAGAGGGCCTGCTCTCCGTTGAGGCGCTGGGGACCTGGCGGGACGTACAAAGGGATGATCGGCCCGCCGGGCTCCCGCTGGTAGCCATCCTCTACCGTCTCCCGCGGGTTGACCTCGACCCCGCCCAGGGTGTCCACGATCGTGGGGAACTGGGACAGCTCCACCCGCACCCAGCGGTCGATCCGCACCCCCAGGGCGGTGGCAACGGTATCCTTGAGCAGTCCGATGCCCCCGCCGGGGTATCCGGCCTCGCCATAGAGGGTGGCCGAGTTGATGCGGTCGGTCCTGGTCTCGCCATTGCCCAGGCGCATGGTCACCCACAGGTCGCGGGGGATGCTGACCAGGGCCGCGGTCTTGCCCACGGGGTCCAGGCTGGCCAGGATGATGGTGTCGGCGCGCCCCCGCGTAGCGGTATTGGGCCGCCGGTCGCTGCCTACCAGCAGGACGGTGAAGCGGTCGCGGGGCAGGGGCCATGCCGCTTGCAGCGTGGTGCCGGTAAAGCGGGTTGCCGTCTCCAGGGCGGCCTCGCCGAAGCTCCTCTGGTCTCCCGCCAGCGCCCAGGAGGCGACCAGGACCGTCACACCGGACACGAGGGCCACGGCCAGCACCAGCGCGCCCGCCGAGAGCAGCCAGCGGATGACGCCCCGCCGCGGCGTGGTGGGGCCGCCGCTTCCCGCTGGCGTCAGGGTATCACCGACCACGCGCTCAGGGAACATAGGGCATCTCCCAGGCAAGGGATTGAGAGCGCTTTCGGCTCTTCTCCCTCAAAACGCACCCGGCGCGCGGTCCGCGTAGGTCGCCTAGCCTGGGGGTGTCGTCCTGATGATGGACTGTAATGGCCGTGAGCGGGCGCCATGAGGGGAAGGGAGCGCAGGGTGCGCTGCCCGCGCTGAGCATGGCCGGGGGGAGATCGAGTAGGCGGGTGGCTCGCGGTTCGGTGCTACCTCCACCGCAGGGGACTTCCACCCCCAGGTCTGTGCCCACGCCGGGCGCACACGCGGCGGAGCGGGCCGAAGGTTCGGCCCGCTCCGTTGTGTCCGCTCTCCCCTATCCGACTACCCCCGCCGCGCCGACACCGCTTGCTCGGTGGGAGTCCGTGGCCCCGGCGGCTCCACCGGCGGGTGCGGGAAGACCTTCCAAAAGTGTGGGAGGTACTCATCCCAGCGGTCAAGCACCTGCTGGGCATGACTGCTGTCTGTCTCGGCGACGTGGCGCTCCACCAGGGACCGCAACAGGATGAGGTCCCCCTCGTCCTCCACGCGCTCCAGGGTCACCATCTCCGGGTTGTAGTTCCGCGGCAGGGTCCCGGTCTCATCCAGCACAAAGGCCAGGCCGCCGGACATGCCAGCCGCAAAGTTACGGCCTGTCTCCCCCAGCACCACCACCACGCCGCCCGTCATGTACTCGCACCCGTGGTCGCCCACGCCCTCGACCACGGCCCTGGCCCCGCTGTTCCGCACGGCAAAGCGCTCTCCGGCCCGCCCAGCGACGAACAGGTAGCCCCCGGTGGCGCCATAGAGTACCGTATTGCCAATAATGACGTTCTTGTGCGAAGCATAGGCCGCGTGGGCCGGAGACCGCACGATGATCTCGCCGCCGTGCATACCCTTGCCCACATAGTCGTTAGCCTCGCCGGTGAGCACCAAGCGGACCCCGTCAAGGCTATAAGCCCCAAAGCTCTGGCCGGCGCTGCCCTCGAAAGCGATCGCGATGGAGCCCTCCGGAAGGCCCGCGTCGCCGTAGCGATAGGCGATCTCCCCGGAGACCATCGCCCCGACGGTCCGGTCCACGTTCTTGATGGGGTAGGCGAGCCGCACGGTGCCCTTGGTCTCGATGGCCTCCCTGGCCGCTTCCAGGATGGTGCGGTTCAGGGGCACATCGCCGGGCCGGTCGTTGCGGTCCTGCATCCGGCGCCGGGGCCGGGTGCCGCTGGGATCGGGGTCGGCCAGAATCGCGGAGAGGTCCAGGGTGTTGGCCTTGGGATGGCCTGGGATCTCCCGCTGCTGGAGCAGGTCGGTGCGCCCGATGACCTCCTCCAGGCTGCGCACGCCCATGCCGACCAGGATCTCCCGGACCTGCTGGGCGATGAAGCGGAAGTAGGTGACCACCTGCTCCGGCGTGCCGGTAAACTTGGCCCGCAGGTCGGCCCGCTGGGTGGCGATGCCGGTGGGACAGGTGTTCAGGTGGCACTGGCGGGCCATGTCACATCCGATAGCGATCATGGCCGAGGTGCCGAACGCGTACTCGTCCGCGCCCAGCAGCGCCGCAATGACCACGTCCCGGCCACTGCGAAAGCCGCCATCGGTGCGCAGCTTCACCCGGCCCCGCAGGTCGTTGCGCACCAGCACTTGCTGGGTTTCGGCCAGCCCCAGCTCCCAGGGCGACCCCGCGTTCTTGATCGAGCTCAGGGGCGAGGCACCGGTGCCACCCTCGTTGCCGCTCACGTGGATGCCGTCGGCGTAGGCCTTGGCAACCCCGGCGGCGATGGTGCCCACCCCCGCCTCGGAGACCAGCTTGACGGTGATGCGGGCCCGCGGGCTGGCCTGCTTGAGGTCGTAGATCAGCTGGGCCAGGTCCTCAATGCTGTAAATATCGTGGTGCGGCGGCGGCGAGATCAAGGTCACGCCGGGGATGGTATGCCGGA
>JACQUQ010000201.1 GCA_016210175.1 Chloroflexota bacterium
ATCATCTATAGTGTGGAGAGATACGCGATATCTGTCATGCTGAGACCTTCAACAGGCTCAGGGTAAACTCCGCGAAGCATCCGTACTCCTGGTGCCCTAGCTCACGGGGCTACGGATGCTTCGGCCTCCGGCCTCAGCATGACAAAATGCGCGCCCGGCCTATTTCCAGTTTGCCAACACGCTCTAGCCGACGCGGCACGCCTACTGCATCGCTTTCCGCAGCTTGGCCTCCAGCGCTTTGTCGCTCAGCGCACCGATGTTGATGTCGCTGACCACGCCCTCGCGGTCGATGAAAAAGGTCGTGGGCAAGGCCACGATGTTGTACTGCGCGATGGCTCTGCCCTGGGGGTCCAGGAGGATGGGAAAGGTGAGGTTGAGAATCTTGGCGAACCTGCTCACCGCCGACGCGTCCTCTCGCAGGTTCAGGCCCAGGACCAGCACGTCCTGGTCCTTATATTTCTGATACAGGGCATCAAGCTCCGGCATCTCGGCCCGGCAGGGGGGGCACCAGGTGGCCCAGATGTTGAGCACCACGGCCTTGCCACGAAGGGCGCTGAGCTGCCACGGCCTACCCTCCAGGTCCAGCAGCACGAAGTCCGGGGCGGGCTTGCCCACCCGGGGGCCCTCCCCCGGACTGAGGGGAGCGGAGATGGGATTGCCTGCTAGGTCGTAGGCCACACTGGCGCTCTCCTGCGCGGCGAAGGGGACGTCGCTCCCTTCTTGCAAGAGCCAGATGGCGCCCAGCACCGCTGCCACGGCGACGGACAGGACCACCCAACGGCGGAGCGTCGGGTGCGCGCCGCGCTCAAAAAAGAGCGGCGCCTCGTCATCTCGCCTGGGCTGCGGTGGCGCAGCTTGCCGCCTGGTCGCTCTGGTCATGGCACCCTCCCCTCTTCTGCGTGGGCCAAAGGTATGCCGGGAGGCTCTGACCGCTGGGGTTTCCCCTGTCCATCCTCGCTCTTTACAGTTCCTGCTGTCAAGCGATGTTAGCCGCCAGCCTCCTGCTTGAGGTAGGCGACGATGGCCTTCACATCGTCCTCGCTGAGGGCGCCGCCCTTGGCCTTGCCCCAGGCCGGCATGCCGCCCTTGCCATTGGTGATGCTATTGATGAGGGTTTCATCGCCCCGTTGCTGGAGCCAGGCGCCATCCCCCAGCTTCGCTGTAGGCAGCTTGTCCCTGGTCTGGCCGTGACAGGCGGAGCAGCTCTGGGCAAAGAGGTCTTTCCCCTTGGCGGCCAGCGCCCCGTCCGCCGCTTTGGGCGCGGCCGCGGGCGCGGCAGCGGCTACCCTGGTCCCCGACCGCAAGTACTCCAGGATGCTGGTGATCTCAGCATCGGTCAGCGGGCCGCCGGCGGACTGCGCCCAGGCGGGCATGCCCTTGGGGTTCCCCCGGGCGACGGTCTGGAAGAGGACCGGACCCGTCTGGCTCTCCAGAAACACAGCTGACATCAGGGCGATGCCGGGAACTTTATCCCCGGTCTCGCCATGGCAGGAGGCGCAGTTCCTGGCATAGAGGTCTTTGCCCCCGCCCTGGGCCACCGCCGGCCCCGCCAGCGCCGAGGTCGCGCTCAGGCCGGCCCAGGCCTTGATATAGGCCAGGACCGCGGCCGTATCTTCGACGGCGAAGCTCCCTCCCCCCGTCTGGCCGAAGCTCGGCATGGTCCCCTTGCCCTGATTGATGGCCCCGATAACCTTCCCATCTCCCAGGTTCTGGAGATACTTTGCGGAGGCCAGGTCCACGTTCCTCACGCGGTCGCCCCGTTCTCCGTGGCAGCCGAGACAGTTGTTCATATACAGGTCCCGGCCCCGGCGGGCGATTTCCGTGGTGTGGACATCCACCCGATGGCGGAGGAAGCTGACGACGGCCCGGATCTCCTCGTCCTTCAGCGCATCGCCGACGGGGGGCATTACCCCCTTGCCTTCCTCGATCGCCTTGGTCAGGTCGTCGTCGGCCAGGTTGTCCAGAAAGCCCTTGGTGAGCAGGGGGGCAATGGGGACCCGGTCCCCTTTTTCGCCGTGACACCGCACACAGTTCCGGTCATAGATACCCTTCCCTGCACCGGCCAGGAGCGCCGCCGTGGACCGGCCCGCTTTGATGTTGAGATAGGCCACGACCTGGCGGACCTGCTCATCACTGAAGGGTCCGCCCCGGCCCTGGCCGAAGGCCGGCATGACGCCCTTCCCCTCGCTGATGGCGGTCATGAGGGTGGCATCGCCGCGGCCGTCCAGGAAGTCTTTGGAGTTCAGGGGCGCCGTGGGAATACGGTCCCCCTGGGCCGCGTGGCAGGTGGCGCACTGGCTGGCGTAGAGCCGCTCACCCGCTTCCTGCTCCTGCGAACTGCTGGCCTGGGTGGGGGGTGCGCAGTTGAGGGCCAGCACCCCCGCCAGGAGGACCGTGAGGAAGAAGATCGCCTTCCAACGGCGCGTGCCGTGGGGCGCGATGGTGTCGCGGCGGGAGTCTCCATGGAGCGGCATACGGTCCTCCTTGATCCGGGCGCGCCTGCGAGCGCCACCCCGTGCCTTCGCTGCGGCCCGGTCAGTCCTCGGCTACCACCAGCTTGTAGCCCTGACGGGGTACGGTGACCAGATACTGGGGAAGCCTCGGTTGCGGTTCGAGCTTCTTGCGTATGCGTTGAATGCTGACCCAAAGGCGAGCAGGGTTGCCATCCCCGTGCGGCCAGGCTGCATCAACAAGTGCCGCGGTCGGTACGGGCCGGTTCGGATTGCGGCACAAGGGCGCCAACAGGCGGGCCTCAGTGTGGGTCAGCCGGGTGGCTCTCCCGCCGACGGTGACCGCCCGCTTGGCGACGTCGATGTGCAAGCGCCGGCTTCCCTCCGGAGTCTGACCGTCCGTGCAGAAGTCCCCGACGCGGTGGAGCATACGCTGAATTCTGGCGCGCAGGTCTCGATAATAGAAGGGCTTCACCAGGTATTCGTCGGCGTACGTTGCGAGATCCTCCCATGGCGCATCCCCGGCACTCACTGCTGCGAGCATGATGACCGGGACGTCCCGATGCTGTTTCACGCGGCGGGAGACTGCGAAACCGTCATCATCACGAAGCCACAGGTCAACGACTACCACATCCGGCACCTTCTGCTCAAGGGACTTCAGTGCTTTCCCACCGCTGCCCGCGAGGGTAACGTCGAAGCCATCTCGCTCCAGATGCAGGCCCAGGGCACGGGCCATGACCGGCTCATCACTCACTATCATGACGGAAGGAAGCTGTATCGCCATGGTCGGTGCTCCGCGAGGTTGCGCTTGCGGTCCCTACCGGGACGAGTGTCCTGGCAATCCTCCTGTGATAGGTTCCATCCCGCCGCCCTGAAGGGCGGGCCCGCCGTTCACGGCGGCGGTCTCACCCATCAGTTCACGGCTGACAGAACACGAGGAGGTTCCACGTTCGCGACGCGCCGGGGTCGTCAGCGGTCGGCCACGAAGAGCCTGCCGGTTGGCACCGGGTCACTCGGTCGAACCTTGCTGCTCTGATCGGCTTCGCCGTGCAGAACGCAGAACCACGGAAACGTACCCGACCGGTCGGTGGTGAACTGGACGATCGTCGTATCGTCCGGTCCGAGCCGCACCGCCGGTACGTGGTAGTCCGGCAGGGCAAACACATGGGTAATGTTCTGGCGATTCTCTATGGTGATGATGACGGTGTTTCCCTTAGGCACGGCGATAACATCGGGCAGCCAGCGATGGCGCTCTCCGGCGCGGGTCCCCGTGGGGAGCGCGGTCCCGTTCGCTGCTTCCTCCATGACGATGGTGAACCGCTCAACGTCGGACGACCACCCTGAAGGCGAGAAGAGAGAGGACCGCGCCGGAGTCTTCGGGCTTGGCGGTGCGGCGCACGAACCCGCAACGAAAACCGCCCCGAGCAGGATGCCAGCAACGAGCGAATGCTTCTGCACGGCCTTCCCTCCGCCCACCTCGGCGCTTTCCAGTGGTCCCAGAGCACGTATCTGCGCCCAGCTACCGCCCCGGCCTGGTCCCGGTGCGCGTGAGGGCCGTGACGCCGACGAAGTTCGTCGCAACGCCGGCAGCGACGAAGGTCACCTTGTAGGTGAGCAGGGTGATAGTCAGACCGGTGAGCACGGGGCTGTGCCAGAGCACGGCAAGGGTCCCGACGCAGCAGCTCATCAGGGCGCCGGTCCCCACCACGGTACCGGCCAGCGCGAGCAAGGCTGCGCCCCACCGCACCGGCATGCCCTGCTTCTGGAGCAGCGCAGCGAAGCCCACCAGTGCGCCAAAACCAGCGATGACCGGGAGGAAGAACAGCCCGTCATGCCAGAAGTCCTCCTGGGTGTGGGCGAAGCCGTGCATCAGGAACATGGTCCCGAAGGCAAACGCGGCCAGGGCCGCTGCTCCCGCCAGGCCCCAGGCCACGAACCGCTCCCAGGGGAAGGCGACCGAGAGCGACGCCGTGGCAGAGGCCCGCTGGGCTGCCCTGGGCACGGGCATGGGAACGGCCGTCGCGGCCTCCGCTGCGCCCCGGCGCTGGACGAGGCCCGCCACCCCCAGGGACCCCGCTCCCACCAGCATCACTACCAGGAACAGCAGGCCCAGGAGGAACCCGCCGCCCATCACCGACAGCAGGAACACCCCGGCAACGAGTGAGCCAGCCAGCAGACCGCCGATGATCACGGCGGGGCTTTCGCCTTCGGTCAGGGTGGAGCGCGCCTCCTGGTCCAGCGTGGCGACCGCCACCGGCGTCGGGGAGGGCAAGAGGATCGCCTGGGTTGCGACGGGCGGCTGCGCCGGCTGCCCCGTGAAGCGACTCGCCAGCCCCAGCGTCCCAGCCGCCACCGCCGCCAGGGCCAGGAGGAGCAGCGCCAGCAAGAAGCCTCCGCCTACCATCATAAGGAGCAACACGACGGCCAGGATGAACCCGACCAGGGTGAAGGCCAGCACCAGAACGGGATGCTCTTCTTGGGTTGTCATCGTGGGTGCCTCGTTTTCTGGAGGCCGTTTCGGTCTCCTCCTCTCCTCCGGTGGTCCGCCAGGTCTCCGGGGATCCTGGGCCTCGCCGCGGCGCCGTCCTGTAGCCGCGTCGGCCACGCGCGCCATCGTGTGGCGCTGGCTTCCTCTGCTGCCCCGCTATTGCACGTTGACGAAAAGGGTCCCGTGGGCGTGCTCCTCCGTATTGCCCCAGAGACTATAGGGGCAGACGCCGCGGTACTGGCCGGGCTCGCTGGGGGTGAACCGGAGCACCTTCTGCTGGCCGGGGGTCAGGTTCTCAGCAACGCCCAGGTCGGGCAGCGTGATGGCGCACATGGCACCGTGCAGGTTCGTCACGGTAAACTCGACAGGGACCCCCGCCTTCACGTCCAGACGGCTGGGCGAGAAGGACCCATGGGGAATAACAAAGGTGATCTGTTGTACCCCCTCGGCGCCCGCCGCGGCAGGTGCCGCCGCGCGCACGGGCTCGCCGTTCGCCTTACCCTCCTCGCGGCCCACTGCACTCGCCGTCGACGGGGCTACCACGCTCACCAGTTGCCCACCGGCAGGAGCAGGCGGGACGAACGGCGGCAACTGCGCCACAATGGCCGCAAGGTCGGCTTTTTCGATGGCATCCACCGGGGTCCGGACGTAGTCCGGCGGCACTTCGCGCCAGAGGTGGCCGTGGGTGTTGGGGCTCCGGGCGATAATGGCGCTCAGCATGACCGCTCCAAACACCACGAAACCGAGCCACGCGTAGGGCACGATGCGTTCCTGGGTCATGTTTCCCCTCCCTTCGTAAGCTGGGGTTGCCGCTCCAGGCCCTCCGGGATGCCGGCCACCAGCAGGAGCGCTCCAAAGTAGACCGCCCAGACCGTGCCGATCACCGCGATGATAGTCCAGGCCCCCAGCACCGGAAGCTCCACGCCGGCGGTCCGCTGGGCCAGTTGCACCTGGCCCGTCGCCGGCATGACCACCATGACCGTTGTCCTCGCCTCTGCCGGCTGGTACGTCCCATCGCCCAGGAAGCGGGCGATGATGAGGTTCTGGCCTTCGATGCGGAACGCATAGTCCAGGGAAGCTGTCCCGTTGGCGTCGGTCACGGCTTCCCCGATCTCCATCTCACCGACCGCGCCGGCAAAGGCCGCGGGGCTGGTGAAGAGGATGCGCGCCCCCGGAACGGGCTGTCCAGCGGCATTGCGCAGGCGGACTGCGAGGCGTGCCTGGTTGCCCAGCGCGATGTCCACCGGTCCGGATCCCGTCAGTGTTACCTGCTCGCGGGTGTCCGGCGGATCGGCCCCTGCCGCCGGCGTTGGCAGCACCAGCAGCGCAAGCACCAGCAACAGGGCCGCCACAATGACACTCAACCCCAAGGTCGCACGTAGGTTCAGTAGCTTCGGCATGGTGTGCTCCTCGTTACCGGGGGTGCGCGCTGGTGGTCTGTCACTCCTCCGGTGATGGGTTCCACCCCGCCGCCCTGAAGGGCGGGCCCGCCGTTCACGGCGGCAGTCGCACCCATCAGTTCACGGGTGATAGACCGCTAGGGGTGTGCCCTGGTCGCCAGCTCCGGAACGTCGCTCACCGGTTCGGGCGCCCGCTCCCTGGAGAGCGCCTGCTCATCCTGCTCCTTGACTTCCCATACCGAGATGACCGGCACCAGGCGGGAGAAGATCGTGATGATCAGACTGAACCCGGCGAAGGCCGCCGCGGTGATGGCGATCTCGACCCAGGTGGGGAGATAGGTGTCCGGCTCGTAGGGCATGAGCGGCACGCTGAAGGTACCCACCAGAATCAAGAAGCGCTCTATCCACATGGCGATATCCACCAGCACGGCGGCCAGGAGGATCGCCGGGATGGGCCGCGGCCAGGGGATGAACACCAGTACTGCCGGCACGACCAGCCCGCCGACGATGTAGAACCAGAACCAGCCGGCGAAATTGCCGGTGAAGAGCGAGGCCAGGAGCACGTCGTCGCCTTCGGGCAGCTTGTAGCCGATGACCAGGTACTCCGACAGGTTGAAGTAGCCCATGATCAGAGTGAACG
>JACQUQ010000188.1 GCA_016210175.1 Chloroflexota bacterium
CCACCTTGGCCTTGAACTCCGCACTGTGCCGCCGCCGCTGCGTCATCTCGGTCCTCCTGCTCGCTTCCCGCAGGGCGATCTTAACTTATTCCCCTGTCCAGTTTTCTGGGTACATTATACCCTACGGCGCTTCCCACCTCCTCTCTACGCCGTAGACCCGATGGCCCCTACATTACCCCGTGAGCCCGCAGACGCAGCAGATCCTGTCGGGAATACCCGAGGCGACCGCAATAGACCTCCTCGTTGTGCTGGCCCAGCAAGGGCGCGGGCCGGCGCAGGCGCCAGGGGGTCTCGGTCATCATAAAGGGCGCGCCGGGGTAGGTGAGGGTCCCGGCGGCGGGGTGGTCGATCTCGACGAAATAGCGGCGGGCCAGCATCTGGGGGTCCTGGTGTACCTCCCCCACGTTGAGGATGGGGCCCATCATGACGCCGCCGGCCTGGCACGCGGCAAAGACCTCTTGCCGGGTGCGCTCCAGGAGCCACGGCAAGAAGAGGGCCTCGAACTCGTCCTGGTGGTACTGGCGCTGGGCCGGGGTAGCCCAGCGGGGGTCATCCAGCAGTTCGGGGTGACCGATGACCCGGCACAGGCGCCGGAAGAAGCGGTCGCTCCCCGCTGCAAACGGGAGAAAGCCGTCCTGGGCCGGATAGGCGCCGTTCGGGTAGCCCAGGGGTTGGGACCCGCGCTGTCCGGGCTGGCCGGTGTAGGCATAGGCCAGGGTGCGCGCGTCCACATTACCCACCAGGCACTCGACGGCCGCCACGTCTACGTGCTGGCCCACACCGTGGTGGCGGCTGGTGAACAGGGCGCCCAGGGTAGCGGTAGCGGCGGTGGCCCCGGTCTGGAACCAGCCGACATCGGGCGCATAGCGCAGCGGCTCCCGGTCGGGCTGGCCGTGGAGGTACATCCGGGTGCTCATGGCAAAGGCGATGATCTCGGTCGCCTGGTACTCCCGGTACGGGCCGGTCTGCCCGAAGGGTGAAATCGAGGTGAGGATGATCCGGGGGTTGACCGCCGCCAGATCCTCGAAGCCCAGCCGCCAGCGCTCCAAGGTGCCGGGGGAGAAGTTCTCGATGACGATGTCGGCCTGGCGCGCCAGGCGCAGCAGCACGGCCCGGCCGCTGGGCGTGCTGCTATCCAGGGTGATGCCCCACTTGTTGGTATTGAGGTGGAGGAACAGCCCGCTCTGCTCCGGGTGGGGCAGGTCATTGGGGAAGGGGCCGACCCGCCGGGCGGGGTCACCGCGCGCCGGCGGCTCGATCTTGATGACCTCGGCTCCATAATCGGCGAGCAGCTTGGCGCAAAAGGGGCCGGGAACGTCGGTCCCCAGGTCCAGGACCGTAACATCGGCCAGGGCGAGGTCGGCCATCACACCCTCCTGGTCTCCCTGGGAGCCGGGACCAACGGTTCCTGCCTACCGCCGCGCGGCACGCGAGAGCAACCGGGGAGGCGCCTGTAGCCATCGGCGCCACCCGAAGGTGATGACGCGTGGTACGGCGGGTCAGCAAGACCGGGAGCACGGTGGTCGTCGGGTGTGGGGATCAGCGACCCAGGAACCGCAGTGGTGTGGATCGGGAGGGCCGGGCCGAGGGTGGACGGGAGGCCCGGTGCAGCGTGCTCAGAGCATAATCCTTTCTGGCACGGCCGTCAAGCCGGGGAGCCGGGGCAGGACTTTTGGGGCAACCATGTCGGGGCGCAGGGCCATGCTCTCCCTGTCCTGACGCAGCCGAAGGAGGGAGCGGGAAGCGCCACCTCCTCCCTTTGGGAGAGGATCGGGGTGAGGGTGAGCACGCACCGCGGGGGACAGGCCATCCGGACCGGCGCTAAGGAGCACGGGGAAGGGTAAAGGTGAGGCAGGTGCCCCGCCCCCGCTGGCTGTCGATGACCAGGGAGCCGCCCGCCAGTTCTGCCCGCTCCCGCATGGAGTGCAGGCCGATGTGCCCCTGCTCCAGGCTGCGGCCCAGCGCCTCCTGCACCTCGAAGCCCTGACCATTGTCTTCGATGCGCACCCGCACCTGGCTGCCGTTGCCCTCCAGGGCGATCCGGGCGCGGGTCGCGCCGGAATGCTTGCGGACGTTGGAGAGGGCTTCCTGCACCAGACGGTACACCAGGGTCTCCAGGTGGGGGGCCAGGCGACGCCCCAGCCGGCTGCTAAAGTGTACGGCAATGCCGGTTTCTGCCTCGAAGCGCGCCAGGTAGGCATCAACGGTCGCCAGCAGGCCCCGCTGGTCCAGGGTGGTGGGCCGAAGCTGGAAGATGATCTCCCGGAGGAGCGCGATACTTTCCTCCAGGGTCGAACGCATAGCGGCGAACTCGCCCCGCAAGCGCTCGACATCGCCCAGTTCAAGGTACCGCTGGCAGATCTCCACCTTCAACAGGTTGTAGCCCAGGATTTGCAGGATGTCGTCGTGGATATCGGCGGTGATACGCTTGCGCTCGTTCTCCTGGGCCGAGATGACTTCGGCCAGCAAGCGCCGCTGGACTTCCTGGTAGTGTTGTAGTTCCTGGTCCAGGTGGCGGCGGTGGACGGCATCAGCCACCTGGCTCGCCAGGAGCGCACCGGTGAGCAGGTCCTCTTGGGACGGTATCCTCCCGGCCGTGGCGACGAAGACCGCGGCGCCGAGGGCGCGAAACCCGTCGCCGGTGTGGACTAGGAGGGGCACCACGTAGGTATCGCCCTGGGCCGCGGCGTCGCCGGGAGCCGGGACCGGGACCGGCCGCCGCGAGGCGAGGGCCGTCGCGACGGCGGCCAGCTCCGGGGACAACGCTTCCTGGTCGGCGGCGGCGAGGGGGCCGACCGCCCGGATCGCTCCGTTCTCCTCGACCAGGTAAACGCGCACGGCGCTGACGGGGAGCAGGCGCGGGACTTCGGTCAGCACATGCTCCAGGGCATCGGTCAGGCTGGGGGCGGACGCGCTCTCACACTCGGCATCGCGGCGGATGATCGCTTCCAGCCCGGCCCAATCGGCAGCGCCGCCGCGCGCGGGCGGTGCGGTGTCGGCCTCGGGCGCACTATGGGGCTCGCGTGCATCCGCCGTCTGGCTACGGCGGCTGGCCCTGCGGTGCGGCTGTCGGGAGCTTTCTCGTGATGGCATGTTCCCTCCCTCCGGAGCACACATCGGGCGCGCTCGCCGCTCTCCCCCGCTATCGCTGCCCAGGCATGGCGTGCCCTCTGCCTCTCCCTCCGGCGGGAACGGCGCGCCGGCCTCCACCGTGCCATGCGGACCCCACGACGCTCCTATCGTAACAAAAGGACGCCTTTCCGCAAAGTGGCGGGGAAAGCAAAAGGCGCCAGGTGTGTGCGCACCTGACGCCTGATCTGGGCAGCGCGGCCGTTACAGCAGGCTAGTGGCCTGTCAATCCTGTTTTGATGGGTTCCATCCCGCCGCCCTGAAGGGCGGGCCCGCCGTTCACGGCGCAGTCGCACCCATCAGTTTATGCCTGACAGAAACTAGCCGGTACTGGAGAGGCCGGCAGCATACGCATCCTCGGGCACCGGGGAATTGAAGAGCGTCGCCAGATCTTCGCCCTCGACCGTCTCCCGCTGGATGAGGTACTGGGCGATCTGGTCGAGCTTGGCCCGGCGCGTGGTGAGGATATTGGTGGCGACGGCGTAGGCTTCCTCCACGATGGAGCGGACCTCTTCGTCGATCTCCTCCGCAATCTTCTCACTGTAGTTCCGCTGCTCGGCGATCTCCCGGCCTAAGAAGATCAACTCTTCCTTCTTGCCGAAGGTGCGGGGACCCAGCTTGTCGCTCATGCCGTACTGCGTGACCATCTGGCGGGAGATCGCGGTCGCCTTTTCGATGTCATTCTGGGGGCCGGTGGTCGTCTCGCCAAAGACCAGCCGTTCCGCGGCCATGCCACCCAGCGCCGTCGCCAGGGTGTCCTTGAACTGGGACCTGGTCCACAGGTACCGGTCTTCCTCCGGCAGGAAGCGGGTATAGCCCCCCATCATGCCACGGGCCACGATGGAGATCTTATGCACTCTGTCGGCGTTGGGCAGCATCCATCCGACCAGGGCGTGGCCGGCCTCATGGTAGGCCGTGATCTCCTTCTCCTTCTGGCTGATCAGGCGGCTCCGGCGCTCCGGCCCCGCGATGACCTTGTCAATCGCCTCTTCCAGATCCAGCAGGCCGACGGTCTTCTTGTTGCGCCGCGCGGCCAGAATGGCGGCCTCGTTCACCAGGTTCATGAGGTCGGCGCCGCTGAACCCCGGCGTCTGCTTGGCCAGGATCTCCAGGTCGATGTTCTTGTCCAGGGGCTTCCCCTTGGCGTGTACCTCCAGGATAGCCTTGCGCCCGTTGATATCCGGGCGGTCCAGCACCACCTGGCGGTCAAAGCGGCCGGGCCGCAGCAAGGCCGGGTCCAGCACGTCGG
>JACQUQ010000183.1 GCA_016210175.1 Chloroflexota bacterium
GAGGTGGACAGATGAAGGGCCTGATCCTGAGCGGAGGGAAGGGGACCCGGCTACGCCCCCTCACCTACACCGGCGCCAAGCAGTTAGTCCCCATCGCCAACAAGCCGGTGCTCTTCTACGTCATCGAAGACCTGGTCGATGCCGGCATCACGGACCTGGGTGTGGTGGTGGGTGATACGGCGCCGCAGGTACAGGAAGCCATCGGCGATGGCAGCCGCTTCGGGGCGCGGGTGACCTACATCCACCAGCCCGCCCCGCTGGGCATCGCCCACGCCGTCAAGGTCGCCCAGCCCTTCCTGGGCGACGAGCCATTCGTCCTCTTCCTGGGGGACAACCTGGTACGGGACGGTATTGCGCCCCTGGTAGACTACTTCCGCACCGGGGAGATGAACTCCCTGATCGTGCTCAAGGAGGTCCCCAACCCTCAGGACTTTGGGGTGGCCGAGATTGAGGATGGCCGGGTCGTGCGCCTGGTGGAGAAGCCGCTCCACCCCAAGAGCAACCTGGCGGTCATCGGCATCTACCTGTTTGACCACCACGTGTTTGAGGCCGTGGAGCGCATTCGCCCCTCGCGCCGGGGGGAACTGGAGATCACCGATACCATCCAGTACCTCATTGACCGGGGCCTACTGGTTAACGCCTGTCACCTGGAGGGCTACTGGACCGATACCGGGAAGATGGACGATATGCTGGAAGCCAACCGCTGGATACTGGAGCAGATCGAGCCACGCTGCGACGGCACGGTGGACAGCGCCTCCACGCTCTACGGGAAGGTCGTGCTGGAACCGGGTGCCGAAGTTGTGAACAGCGTCATCCGCGGCCCCGCCATCATCGGGGAGCGCACCCGCATCATGAACAGCTATGTTGGCCCGTTCACCTCTATCTACTACGATTGCCTGGTGGTGGACAGCGAGATTGAACATAGCATCGTGCTGGAGCGGAGCCGTATTGAGGCAGCCGGGCGGATCGAGGACAGCCTGATCGGCCGGAACGTGGAGATCGGCCGCTCTCCAGCCAAGCCCCGGGCCTACAAGCTGGTCCTGGGCGACCACAGCAAGGTTGGCATCCTCTAAAGCGTCTCGAACAACATCGCGGTGCATTGGGGTGGTCATCCTGAGCGCAGCGCGGCATCCGTACTCCGGGAGCGTTTTCGGCACGGATGCTGCGCGGAGTTTTCCCTGCGCGTGCCGCAAGGCTCAGCATGACCGATGGCCTCGCCCTGCTTTTGTTCGACGCCCTACACGGATAAGTAGGCGACGGTTCCCCTATGCGAGACCTTCCGAAGTGACACGTTCGGGAGTGCCGCCGCTTTGCCTGACACCAGGAAGGAGGATGCAGTGCGTCGAGCACTCACATGGCTTGGGTTCGTCTTTGGTGGGCTGGTGGCCCTGGTCATGGTGGCCGCCGGGGCGGTGTACGGGCTGAGTTCCCTGCGCATGACCAAGACCTACGCCACCCAGCCTGCGACGGTGGCGGTGCCGACCGATGCCGAAGCTATCGCCCGCGGCCAGCACCTGGCCGTGGCAGTAGGGAAGTGTACGGACTGCCACGGCCAGGTGCTGGCCGGAGGCATCGTTATCGACGACCCGGCGATCGGCCGTATTGTGGCATCCAACCTGACCAAGGGCAAGGGTGGCATTGGCGGACAGCGGAGCGATGCAGACTTCGTGCGTGCCATCCGGCACGGCCTGAAGCCGGATGGTACCTCAGTCATCTTCATGCCAGCCCAGGAGTTCTATCACTTCAGCGACGCCGACCTCGGCGCGCTCATCGTCTACATCAAGAGTGTCCCCCCGGTAGATAACGAATTGCCAGCGATTACTGTAGGGCCCATGATGCGCGCCCTGTTCCTGGCGGGGCAAGTAGACCTGCTCCCCGCTGAGCTGATTGACCACGCGGCACCCCATCCGGCTGCGCCCGAGCCCGGGGTCACCGTGGCCTATGGCGAGTACCTGGCGCAGACGGGCGGCTGCCTGGGTTGCCATGGGCCGGGGCTCTCCGGTGGCCCCGTCCCCGGCACACCGCCGAGTTTTCCGCCCGCGCGGAACATCACCCCTGCTGGCAGGCTGGGGCAATGGTCCGAAGCGGACTTTATCCGGGCGATGCGCACCGGGATCATCCCCGGCGGGGAATCGATCGATGAGTTTATGCCGTGGAAATCCATCGGCCAGTTGACCGATAATGAACTCAAGGCCATGTGGATGTACCTCCAATCGGTGCCGCCGCGACCGTATGGCAATCGCTGAGAGCTCCTGCTTCCCAGCCCCTAGAGAATAACGCTATCGTGGCTGCGGACACCTTTGCCTCAACCCTGCGGAAGATCCTCCAGGCCGAAGCCCGGAAGCAGTACGACAACTCGGCCGTGGTCGGTGGGTTGGACCGGTACCTGGACCAGGCCCTGTCCCAGGTCGCCGGGCCGGCCCTGACCGACTTCCCGCACCCGGCGCCGAGCTACCGCGCCCTGGACCCCGACGGCCGTCGCCACTGGGTCACCCTCGTCACCGCATGGCTGGACCACCGGCCTGACCCCCCATCGGAGGCCGTGCGCCGGGCTGCCGGCCATACCCCGGCAGCCGGGCGCACCGTCACCGTAGCGGGACCACCCCCTTCGGCTGAGGGGCAGCCGGCTGGGCCTCCCCCAGGTCCGCCCTCATCCGCTCCCAGAGGGAGAGGACGCCGGAGCAGGGCGACGACGGGTGCGGGTACGGATGTTCCTTCGCCTGACCCCCAAGCGGGACCTACACCCACGCCTCCTCCCCGTGAACCGCGGCCGGCGCCTCCCCGCGGCGCCGCGACGCGCCCCGGCCCCGGCGGGGAGATCACCCCGGATGCGCCGGTGCGCTACCTCCCCGGCGTGGGCAAAGAGTACGCCGAGAAGCTGGCCCGCCTGGGGGCGCAATCGGTGCGGGACCTGCTCTTCCTGTTCCCGCGCCGCCACGTGGACTACAGCCGCCGGGTACCCATCGCCCACCTGCAGCCGGGCCTGGAGCAGACCGTCATCGGCGTGCTGTGGCAGGCGACCGAGAAGCGCCTGGGCAGCCGCCCCGGCACCGAGGCGCTCATCGGCGACGACACGGGCAACCTTCGCGTGGTGTGGTATAACCAGCCCCATATCGCCCGGACCCTGGGGGCGCGCGGCCAGGCGCCCATCGCGGTCAGCGGCCGGGTCACGCTGTTCCACGGGCGGCCCGTCTTGGAATCGCCGGAGTACGAGGTGCTGGACCGGGAGGACGAGGACCGCATCCACACCGGCCGCCTGGTGCCGGTCTACCCCGGCACGGAAGGGATCTCCCCCCGCACCATCCGCCGCAGCGTCAAGACCGCCCTGGACCGCGCCGCCGACCGGATGCCCGAC
>JACQUQ010000198.1 GCA_016210175.1 Chloroflexota bacterium
GCCCTGAAGGGCGGGCCTCTTATCCGTCTCGGAGGTCCGGCCTTCAGGCCGGCGACCCTCCTGATTACGCGAATCAGTGGTTAATGATCATCACGGCGGGCCCGCCCTTCAGGGCGGCGGGATGGAACCCATCAAAACAGGAGTGACAAACCACTAAAAGTATTTGGAGAAGCGCTCCAGAACCTGGATCAGCCCCGCGTCGCCGCCGGACTCCGAGGCACGGACCACAACGCCCCCGGACGCCTCGGCCAGGATGCGGAGCACTTCCCAATCTGCCGAGCCGATGCCGACGTTAAAAATGTGGACCGCGTGCTGCATCTCCGTGGCGAAGCCGCCGCCAAGGTACTCCTTCAGCTGTGCGCCGCCCTGGATCCCCACGCGGACCTCGCGCTCTTGCCGGTCCTGGACCCGGATGACCTGCGAGAGCCCGACGCTGCCGGCATTGGCTTGACCATCCGTGAGCACCACCACGCCCCGGATGGCTTCGCCCGGCACACCCTGGTAGCCCTCGACCAGGTCCACCCCGACCTTGACCGCCTCATAGAGGGCGGTCTCGCCGCCGGCCCGCAATCCGTCAATGGCTTCGGCGATGGCGAAGCGGGTCTGCGAGAGCGGCCCTATCGGCACCCGGACCTCTGCCCCTGAGGAGAACACCACCAGGCCGACATGGGTGTAGCGGGAGGCCGCGTCCAGGAAACGCTTCGCGCCCTCCTTGGCCTGTTGGAGCTTCGTGCCGCCCATCGAGCCGGAGACATCGAGGACCAGGACCGCGACCCCCGGCTTTTTCACGTCTTCCCAACTGGTGTGGATGGCCTGCGCGGTCTCGCCGGGCAGCCGGCCCAGGAGCACCTTGGGCTCGTCGGGGTCAACACCAAGGCGCGGGGTGAGCACATCCCGGTAGGGGAGGTCGGTGCCCGGACGGAAGCCCCACGCCAGGAACTCGCGCTGGACTTCCTCGCTCCACAGGTACTCGCCGACGACGCGGGCAGCTTCCCGCTGCTCCGGTGTGACCCACGGTGCGTCGGGGATGGCAAAGGGGTTATCGTGCCAGACGGTGCCCTCCTTCGGGTAGAGGGCCACCACTTCGTAGCCCAGGTCGGTGATGGGGCGCTGCTCGACCGCGCCCCCCGGCACAGATTCGGCATTGACGCGCCCCTGGTAGAGCCACGGCAGGGTGTACTCCTCGACGGGAGCGAAATGGACGAAGCGCGGTCCCTGGAACATCTTGGTCTGGAGCTTGAGGGTTTCCGGATAGTAGTGGTCCACGGTGGCCTGGAAACGCCGGACGAAGTCACGCACCTTGGGGTCCTGGATATCGGCGGGGGTTAGCTGCTCGGCGGGCTTGGCCGCGGCCACCACGTGCAAGATCTGGAGCATAGACCGGGCGGTGGAGCTGACCGCCGGATCGGTGAAGGCGACCAGGGGCTTCCGCCCCCACTCCACCCTGGCCTTGGGGCAGGCGGCCCAGCCCTGGGGATGCTCCGCCAGGGCGATGATATCGGCCCAGCCCACGGACCGTTGCGGCCACCCCAGGCACTCCGCCATCTCCCGGTAGGTGAAGATGACCACCGGCGTCCGCACGATAGGCTTGAGGTTGGCGAGGTCAAAGACCGGGCGGCGCGTCTCCAGGTTCACCTGGGCCAGCCAATCGGAAGTGGATGGGCTGACAATGGTCGGGGCGCCCTGGGTGGCCTGGGGAAACTCCACACCCTGGTTGAGCTTGCGCACCAGGTGGTCAAACATAGCCCCGGAGTTCACGGTAATGGAGCGTGCCTGGATAGCATAGCGTCGGCCACCGAGGGACACCGAGGGACTGCGGTTATTGAAGCGGTCCAGGGCCGGCTTCAACACGTTTTGCTTTTCCCCTGAGGTCCAGATGAGCACCTCGACCGTCGCCGAGGGCCGGAGGAAAAAGAAGAGGGCCAGACCGAGGACGAAAAGCGCACCGATGCCAAGGCGCAGCCATTGTCGCATGATGTGTCTTCTCCCCTCCGGGTCTCATGGTCCGGGAGCAGCCCCATCCTACCATCCTTGTACGCCCATCGGCAAGGAAACCGCGGGAGCGCACGCTTTCTCCCTTCAGACGGAGGAGGGCAAACGCAGGTCCGGGGGAACGTTGGGGCCTGGGCACGCGAGCACGAGAGGGCCGGGACCCCCACGGCCCCGGCCCTCTCGTTGCCCGACACCACGGCGCGCCGTGATGCGCTCACCCCCACCACCGCAGCACGGCTTCACCCAGGTAGGCCGCGGCCAGGCACTTGCCCACGTTGCCCAGGAAGCACGCCAGCCAGAAGCGGCGGAGCGGGTAATTCAGCGAGCCGGCGAGGAGGCCCGCCGTATCGAAGACCGGGTTCGGCACCAGGGCCAGCACGGCAATGAGCCAGAAGCCATAGCGGGCGAGGTGCCGCTCCAGGGAGGCCCAGGTCGGGTGCCGGTGCCCGTTCAGCAGCACGGCGCCGGCCTTGCCCGCGGCGTAGCCGGTGAGTTCTCCGGTCGCGCCCCCCAGCGCCGCGGCGACCCCGACCAGGGCCGGGTTCCAGAGGGCGCCGGCCGCCACCACCGCGGACAGGCCCGGTACAGGCAGCAGGACGCTCCCACTGGACAGGAGCATGACCAGAAAGATCCCAGGGTAGCCCAGGGTAGCCAGCTCTGCCACGTGGCTCCCCGACAGCCAGCGTGCCGCACCCAGGAGCGCCACAACCAAGAGGACGACCAAAGTCCCCACCATGATACGGTGCAACTGCCGCTCCTGGAGCATGGCGTCCTCGCTTACCAGTGGTGGTGATCGGTCGCCTGTAGGTGGTCCATCGTCTGCTCTGGGACCGGAGTCATGACCGGCAAGAGGTCCCGCAAGGTGAGGTGCTGCATTGTCGGGTGGCGCAGCCGGACATCGGGGTTGATCGCGTAGGAGTTCTGCACGCCGTGCTTGGTTACCCGGACCATCCCGGCCGTCTCCAGGTCTTCTAAGATCTTGCGCACCCAGCGCTCGCTGAGCCCCACCGCCAGGGCGATCTCCGCCGCGGTCAAGTCTGGGTGCCAGACCACATGGAAGAGGACGATCCCGTGGTTCGAGAAGATCGCCCACTCTTTCTTGCGTGGACGTGCCAAGGGGCACTCCTTTCCCGACTACGCACCGCACGGTGTGATGCGCTCTTGAATAGCGGTATGATAATTCATGTAATATTCTACCGTCAAGAGTTCGCGGGAATGTTCGGGTACCGGCAGCCCCACGCGCGCAGCGTCGCCCGACCAGCGCTGCGCGTCGCTCTGACCCTGCGCCGGCTGGTGCGTGACACCGGCTCCAGCTATAATGCTCTCCAGCGCGCCCACGCGTCGTCCCCTACCCCTTGGGAGGCGATGGGACACCGCCCGCACTGTTCCTCCGGCCCCCCCAGCGCACGGAGTTCAGGGGCGGACCGTCGGCAGGAAGTGGCACCTCAGGCGTGGAGCCGCTGCCCATGCCCTCTCCCAGAGGGAGAGGGAGCCACCGCCTGCCTCCGGATAACGGTCCGCCCCTGAACCCCCGACAGGGGCCGAGGGCAGGGTGCAGTTTTCCGAGAGCAACTCCCAGGAGTGCGTGATGGATGTCCGCTTGAAGGCGATGGTCCGGCATGGGTAAGTCGCGTCCTAGTCGTACGCCTTCCCTCCTGCGCCTCCTCCGCCTGGTACCGGCCGGTATCGGCGCCCTCCTGTTCATGGTCGCGCTCTCGCTCGTCGATTCGGGCATCGACTTTGCGTATAACTACCGTCCGGCGGTCCGGGCCTGGCTCTTTGAAGGCCGTTCCCTCTACGGCGGCGGATCGTACGTGTTCTACAACCCGCCCTGGACAGCATTCTTCCTGCTGCCGTTCTCGCTGCTCCCCGCGTCCCTGGGCAAGGCAGCGCTCGCGGGGTTTACCCTCGCGGTCCTGGCGGCGACAACGGTCTCCTTCGCCGCGGGCGGGAAGCTGCGTCTCCTGGCCCTTGGCCTGGTCCTCCCGCACTTCCACACGCTCTATGTCACCCTCGAAGGGCAGATTGACGCCTTCCCGCTCCTGGGCATCCTGGTGGGCTGGTGGGCGGTCGCCGGGCTGCACCCCCGGCTTGCCTCTGCGGGGACCACGCCGGAAGCCTGGGCGCAGGGGAAAGCGCCGTGGCTCCTGGGTCTTGCGTTCGTCCTGCTGTCCATCAAGCCCCAGGTGGTGTTTCTGGTGGCGGGGGTGTACCTGCTGGCGCTCCGGAAGGTGCCCTGGCGGGGGCGGCTGGTGGCGGTGAGCCTCCCCCTGCTGGCCGTGGTGACATCCTTGCCCCTCTTCGGGGCAGACTGGCCGGTGCGGTGGTGGCAGGCCTATAGCATCCTGCCCCCCGTCCCGGAGCACGCCGTGACCACCTGGCGGGCGGCAAGGGAACTGGGCCTCCCCCCGTGGACGCCCCTGCCGGCCGTGGCCGCGGCGCTCGTAGGTGGGATCGCGGTGTATCGTCGCCTGGGCCTTTCCCAGGATACGGTCGGCCTGGCCCTGGTGACGGGTGCGGTGGCAGCCTCCTTCTCCTCCCCCAGTTCGAGCCTGCTGCTCCTGGCCGTCCCGTTTGCCCGGCTGCTGGCGCTCCGGCCCGCCCTTGCCCTCCTGGTGTACGCGCTGAGCCTGACACCGCCCTGGCGCGTACCCCATGGCCTGTCGATCGCCTGGATCGATAGCGCCTTCTGGTGGGCGCTCTGGCTGGCGACCTTTGCCGTGCTCTGGACGCAGGGCAGGGGTAAACCCACGGAGGAGCAGGCGCACGCCTGATGCCCGTCTGGTTGGCGTACCTCCCCGGCTCCGGCTATAATGCCTGAGAGGAGCGCAAACGGTATGGACTTTCTCCAAGGCCTCAACCCTGCCCAGCGGGAAGCCGCGGAACGGCTGGGCGGCCCCCTGCTCATCCTGGCGGGGCCCGGCAGCGGCAAGACGCGGGTCATCACCCACCGCATCGCCTACCTGGTGCGGACCGTCGGCGTCAGCCCCCACCGCATTATGGCCGTGACCTTCACCAACAAGGCCGCGCGGGAGATGCGGGAGCGCCTGACCACCCTGCTGGGGCGCGGCACCGAGGACCTGACCCTGGGCACCTTCCATGCCATCTGCGCGCGCATCCTGCGGACCGAGGCCGAGCACGCCGGGCTGGAGCGGAGCTTTGTCATCTACGACGACGATGACCAGATGGCGATCCTCAAGCGCAGTATGCAGGACCTCAGCCTCGACCCCAAGCAGGTGAACCCGCGCGCGGTCTTGAGCGCCATTTCCAGCGCCAAGGCGGAACTCCTCACCCCGGAGGCCTACGCGGAGCGGGGCCACAGCTACTTCCATGAAGTGGTGCAGCGCGTCTATACCCGCTACCAGACGCTGCTGGCGGAGAGCAAGGCCCTGGACTTCGACGACCTTATCATGCGCACGGTCCAGCTCTTGCGTGACCGGCCCGAGGTGCTGGCGAAGTATCAGGGGCGCTACCTCCACGTCCTCATCGATGAGTTCCAGGACACCAATATCGCCCAGTACGCCCTGGCGCAATGCGTCGCCGGGAAGCACCGCAATATCTGCGTGGTGGGTGACGACGACCAGATGGTGTACTCCTGGCGGCACGCCGACATCCGCAATATCCTGCACTTCGAGCGGGACTTCCCCGACGCCCAGGTGGTGTACCTGGAGCAAAACTACCGCTCCACCAAGACCATCCTGGAGGCCGCCGGCTCGGTCATTGCCGCCAACCGCCAGCGCAAGCAGAAGCACCTCTGGACCGAGAACGGCGAGGGCGTGCCTATCACCGTGAAGGAAGCCTACGACGAGCGCGAAGAGGCCTGGTACGTGGTCCAGGAGATCGAGCGGCTGACCGCCGAAGGCCGCCACCGGCCGCGGGACATCGCGGTGATGTACCGCACCAACGCACAGTCCCGCGCCCTGGAAGAGGCGATGGTCCGCTACGGCGTGCGCTACAAGCTGGTGGGCGGCACCCGCTTCTACGAGCGCCGGGAGATCAAAGACCTGCTGGCCTACCTGCGGGTGGCCCACAACCCCTACGATAGCGTGAGCCTGCTGCGCATCATCAATGTGCCCCACCGGGGCATCGGCCAGCGCACCGTGGACGAACTCTCCCGGCGGGCCAGGGCGCTGGGCGTGCCGGTGTACGCCGCGCTCCAGACGGTGGTGGATGCCGCCGCCAACGGAGAGCGGGACAGCGCCCTGGCGCCCCGCAGCGTGGCCGCGCTCTCCGGCTTCTTAGCCCTCGTCAACGAAATCCTGGCCGCGGCCCAGGCGGACCCCCTGACCGCGGTGCTGGACCACATCGCCGAGCGGGTGGGCTACCGGCGGCACCTGACCCAGGACGACGAGGACGGCGAGGAGCGCTGGGAGAACATCCAGGAGCTGCGGGCCGTGGCCTCCCAGTACGCCGGGCTGCCGCCGGGCCAAGCCCTCACCACCTTCCTGGAAGAGGTGGCCCTGGTCGCCGATGTGGATAGCCTGGACGACCAGGCCGATGCGGTGGTGCTCATTACCCTGCACGCGGCCAAGGGGCTGGAGTTCCCTGTGGTCTTCATCGTGGGCATGGAAGACGGGCTGTTCCCCCACCTGCGCTCGCTGGACGACCCCAATCAGATGGAGGAAGAGCGGCGTCTGTGCTACGTGGGCATCACCCGCGCCAAAGAGCGTCTGTATCTGGTGCGGGCCTTCCGCCGCAACCTGATGGGCAACAGCGTGCCCAACCCGCCCTCCCGCTTCCTCAAGGACATCCCGGCGCAC